>UQUC01000012.1 GCA_900544105.1 uncultured Oscillibacter sp.
CAGGTGCTGGAAACGCTGGTGTACGGCGCTTGCAGGGAGCTATTTGAATAAGCCGAAAGGCCGCAGAAATGCGGCTTTTCCAAGACATGGCGGTTAGACATCTCTAATCACGTGAATTTACGGATGATGGTTAGACCAATCTAACCGCGAAAGAGGATGACAGCGATGCAAGAACACAAGGGCCTCCGGGATCGGAATGCCGGGTCATATGCGGAATATGTGAAGAAGGAGGAGTAAACGGTGCAAATTTTGGAGTGCGGACGGGAGCATAGAGAAACGCTGCTGTTTTTTCCCTGCACAGCAGAGCCTGTATGGGCGTTTGCGGACACTATTGCGGTCCTGTCCCAAAGGTGGCATATTTTTCAGGTGGTGTTCGACGGTCACCAGCCGGAATATCCGGGAGACTTTACTTCCGTGGAGCAGACTGTGGACGAGGTGACCCAATATCTGAATGTCCACGGCATTTCCCATTTGGATGCTGCCTACGGCTGCTCTCTGGGGGGTGCGTGTCTGACCCGTTTGCTGGCCTTGGGGGAAATTTCCGTTGGCCGGGCAATCATTGACGGCGGTATGACTCCCTATCGCCTGCCGTTTCTGGTGCGAAAGCTGCTGCTGGCGCGGGATGTGCTGTCCTTCAGAACAGCGGCAAGCAACCGCGAGGTGCTGGAAGCGGCATTTCCACCGGAACGGTTTACTCCGCCGGGGCATGACAGCAGGAAAGAATATGATGCGATGGAGCGGTACCTCAAAACCTTCTCAAACCGGACGATCCGGAACATATTCTGGTCTGCCAACAATTACGCTCTGCCGAAAGTGCCTGCCGAATGCGGCACAAAAATCACCTATTGGTACGGCTGCGATGAAAAGAAAGACCGTAGGTACAATATTCGGTTTATAAAGCATTATTTTCCGCAGATCCGGGTCCACGGGATTCCCAAAATGGCCCACGCAGAGTTGGTCTTGGTGCACCCGGAGCTGTTCGATCACTATGCGGAAAAATTCCTGAAGCCGGAGGAATGAAACGGAATCGGCGCCGGATGATCCGAACGCCGCGAGGAATCGCTCCAGCTGGCTCACCATTAGAAAACGTAAGGAGGCTTTACAATGTCCTTTTTTGAGAATACCCGCAAGCCTGCGGGCTTTGGCGGAAAGCTCATGGTGGTCATGATGAACCTGGGTCACAGTCCTGTGGCATGGTGGGGGCTTCGCTTTCTGGAGCTTGCTCCGGACGATAAGGTGCTGGACTGCGGCTGCGGCGGTGGAGCGAACATCCGAAGGCTGTTGAAAAAATGCCCGCAGGGTATCGTCAAGGGCATCGATTATTCGCCCGTCAGCGTGGAGAAAACCAAAAAGGTCAACGAGACTGCCAGCGCTGATGGTCGCTGCGCCGTTCTGCAAGGCAGCGTGGCAGATATGATGTTCGCGGATAACTGGTTTGATGTGGTCACGGCCTTTGAAACCGTCTATTTCTGGCCGGATCTGCTGCGGTGCTTCCGTGAGGCCTGGCGGGTACTGAAGCCCGGCGGGACATTTTTTATCTGCAACGAGAGCAATGGCGACACAGACAGGGACGAAAAGTGGACGAAGATCATTAACGGCATGACCATCTATAAGGCCTTTGAGTTAAAGGCGTATCTGGAGCAGGCGGACTCCTCAAAGGTGTACCGCTGCTCCACATCGGTATACAGTGAGAGCCGCCGCGACAGAAAATCGCAGCACAGCGCCATGTTGATCTGTCCGTTGTCCTTCACCTGTGCATAGGCCCGCTCCAGGTCAATGTGGGCATCGGTGAAGCGGCCCTGACAGAACAGCGCCTCGGCGCGCATGATGGTCTCCGCGCCCTGCCCGTGGTGATTCGTGACCTTGTAATAATGGGGCATGCACTCGTCCATCTCCGCAAGCTCGCTTTCCATCGCTCCCGGCGCACGGTGGAACATCATCAGAACGGACGGTGAGCCGAAGGTCCAGCCGCCGCTCGACTGGATGCTGATGGCGGAGCGGGACATCTGCGCGCTGGCGCTGCGGTGCAGGCGGCTCATGGCGCTGATGTCATTGTAGCAAAGAAAGCTCAGAATGAGATCGCATTCCCCCAGCAGGTTGCCGCGCTCTTCTGCGGACAGTTCCGGATGCTCCCCGATGGCCGTCAGCAGCAGCGCCTTCAGCTCCAGCATTTTGGGGATCTGCCGCCAGGTGAACATCCGGCGCATCAGCACCAGAATGGCAAAGGGGTAGGCCTTCAGCGTTTCGGCGGGGCACTTGTCCAGCGCCGTCAGCACATCCTCCGGCTTCAGCGACGCCAGCAGGATGCCCGCATCGCTGCGGATGACCCGCAGCAGCGCGTCGTAATTCCCGCTCTTCCGGTAAGCGGCAAGGGCGTGGAGATACTGCCGGTGCTGCTCATACCACAGACCGAAGCGCTCCCAATAGAGCCGCTGCGTTTCCGCCGGCATCGCCTGAAAGCTGCGCTCGGCACACTCCTTCATCATGTGGTGGAAGCGATAGGTAGCGCCGTCTGGCAGGCGCGTGACAAAGGCGT
This sequence comes from uncultured Oscillibacter sp., assembly GCA_900544105.1. Lineage (GTDB taxonomy): Bacteria > Bacillota > Clostridia > Oscillospirales > Oscillospiraceae > Oscillibacter. Next base: position 2,537 of record UQUC01000012.1, read on the forward strand.
TCTGCTCCGTCAATGCAGAGAGAATCTGCCCCGCGTCCCCATCGCCTGTGATATACTGCGCCATTTCGACGGTGAATTCATCGGCAAGCCCCATGACCGCCAGAAACGCCCGCTGTTGTTCCGGCAGCGGATCGATCATGGCGGCGGTAAAAGTGGCGTAAATGTCGGAATGGCGGCTGGGCAGCACGCCGCGCTCGGAGAGCGTCCGCAGATTCAGATATACGGCGGAAAACCAGCCCTCGCTGGAATAGAGAAGGCGTTCCACCTGCGCGTCGGAAAGCTCCGTGCCGCAGCGGTGGGCATAGACGGCCAGCTCCGTATGGTTAAGGCGCAGCTGGTCCGTGCCGATCTGATAGACTTTTGCCCCCAGACGCATCGCCTCTGCGGCGGGCAGAAAACGGTCCCGGCTGGCAACGATCAGATGCACATTTGAAGGCAACCGGTTTGCCAGCATACAGAGGAACAGCGAGGCGCGCTTGTCGGTCAGCAGGTGAAAATCGTCGATGAAAATGCAGCATGGGACTTCGCCCGCCAGCGCATGGCAGAGATCGTCCACCAGCAGTCCGCCGCCCGCGGCGTCTGTGGGGCAGGGATAGTCCCGCAGAATGTCAAACCCGGCCCGGAAAAACGCCTCCTGCACGCTTTTCCAGAAGATGGCGAGGTTGTCGGAGTATACGCTGATGCGGATCATTTTCAGGGTTTCCGCCTTGGCACGCTCCTCCAGATACCAGTTCACTGCCGTGGTCTTTCCGTAGCCCATGGGGGCGACCACGGTGGTCATGGCGCAGCGGGAGATGGGCCGCAGGCTCTCCTGCAGCCGCTCGGATATGTAAATGGTATTCAGATTCCATTTCGGTTTCGGCATGGTTCCACCCTCCGATGCGCTTCAACAGGCTTCTTTGTCTATAATGGTTTCGGTTTATATGTAATTATATCGATTTTATCCGCAAGTGTAAACATCATCCGTATTTTTCTGCCTTTTCCAGCCACAAAATTACGGAAGGAACGCCTTTATCCGGCCTGTCAAACAGCCGAGGCCAGGCAGGACGGCCAGCACAGAGAACTGCGTCCCGGTGAGAGGATCGGGGTTTGCTCCACCTTTTGCGGGGGTGGCGAGGCAGAAGCGATCTGCGCCTGCTGCCCCCTCCACAGTCTCCGGAAAGTGTGGGTTTTCTCCCACAAAAAATCCGGCGCTTTTCAGCGCCGGATTTTTGCCGCCATAGGACAGTGAAACAGAAGAATGAAAAAGAATCCGGTTTGGGTGCGCTCGGTCCCTCAGTTGTCCGCGGTGTTCTCCAACGGGAACGTCACGCTCCAATTTCCCTCCACAGGCCCAGCAGACGTGACAAACGTCCCGTACAGCGCATAAGTGCCAAGGGCATCGGCCTCAATGCCGGTGAACACATAATCCTCATAGCTGCCCGTCCCCGCATCATCGAAGAAGGCCACCGAACCGTCACAGTCAATTTGTTCGCCGGTCTCCCGGTTTACCAGAGAAATAGAGCCGTGGTTGTCCGTTTTGAGGATGTCCGCGTAATACACCTGCACATGGAGCCATCCGTCCGCGTAGCCGATCCCCGTCAGGGTCACGCCGTCCACGGGAGATGCGATCGTGTCGCCCGGTTTCAGCACCGTCATGCCTTTCCCGCCGTCGGTGCCGAACAGGTCCCCGCTCAGGCCCCGAGTCTGGACCGTCTGCACAGCAGAGGTCAGGTTATCATTCAGATCCACGCCGTCAAGGATACCCTCCCAGGTTTTCTTGCCGCTCAGCAGCTTTCGGACGGAAAACGTCAGCTTCTCGCCCTCGATGCTCTGCCGGTCCCACTGTTCAAGGGTCACAAGAAATGTGGCGGTGTGGGTGTCCGGGTCGTAGCTGGCCAACTGGCAGTGGCCCGTGCAGTCAAAGGGCGTGTGGAGCCGATAGCTGTCGAAAAGGTCCACCGTTTCATCGAAACGCTTTCCCGTGAGGTCCCGCATGGAGAGATAGATCTCGGCGGTATTCTCGTGGATGTAAGCCGCCGTCACCTCCATGCGGATGCCGTTATCCTCGCAGGACCGCTGCACCGGCTTAAAGAACTGGGCCGTGGCGGGGGAGACGGCGTACAACAGCTCGTAAAACGACGGGCTGAAAGCCGCTATGGTGGGAATCGCCAGCCCGCAGATCAGGCAAAGGCAGGCCGCTGCCGCCCCCCATTTTGCCCAGACGCTTTTCCGCTTGTTCGGCGCGGCGTCCGCCGCCTCGATATAAGCGGGGTCGATCAGTTCCATCTTATCTAACAGTTCGTTTCCTCTCATACTGTGTAACCCTCCTTGTTCAGATACTCCCGCAGCCGGTTACGGCAGCGGAACAGCGTTGTTTTCACCTTGCTTTCGGATATGCCATAGCGTTTGGCAATGTCGGCCACGGAGTCCAGAAACCAGTAACGGCGGACAAAGATGTTCCGTTTTTCCTCATCCAGTTTGCTGAGAAAGTCATTGATGGCCGTCCGAAGTGCCAGATCATCCATGCGGCACGCGGCGTTGTCAGGCGCCGGGATACATTGCTCCATTTCCGCGCTAAGCTCACTGATAAAAGCGCCGCGCTTCAGGCGGCTGCGGTCACGGCAGCAGTTCAGGGAAATGTGCCGGGTGATCCGGGCGAGGAAGGCGTAGAAGTGATCGCTTGGCTCATGGGGCGGGATCGTGTGCCACGCCTCCATGTAGGTGTCATTTTCACATTCCTCGGCCGTCTGCAAGTCATTGACGATCCCGTAGGCCAGCGCGCGCAGGCGGCGGCCGTACTTGTCAGCGGTCTGCCGAATGGCTGTCTCGTCACGCTGCAAGTAGAGCGCAACGATGCCGCAGTCATCCATGGCATTCATCTCCTTCCGGTTTCGATTGAAGGGCCTTCACCCATATAAGCACCCTTTGGGGCAGCCAGGTTACATGGTTTCAAAAATTATAGCAAAAAACTATCCCCGTTTCGACAGCAAACGGGGATAACAGAGTTATGTTTGTTTTTTACGATCATCTTTCCGTTTGATGAAAAGCATGATATAATTTCAACTACCCGATGTGTTGCTTGGAAACCTGCGGTTTTCTGAGGACCGGGGCAATTTGAAACACATCTGCCAACGCGATTCAGTTGGCCGGTCAGAAAGGAAGTGAGGTCTCCATGCGCGGAAAACGGGAACTGCCCCGGAAGCGCCCGCCGATTCTGCTGTTTGTCCTGATTTTTGCCGCAGGCTTCCTCGCGGGGACACTTTTCTGGCACTTCTACCCTTCTGACGCGTCCGTTCCGTCAGGGGGAACGGTCACTCTGCCGGAGGACCCTGCGGAAACGGGCGTCTCCTCGGAGCCGGAAATTCCCCCGGCCCCGCCGCAGGATGAAGAACCGTCTGCCGAACCGACGCCCTTCGTCATCTCCTTTTTAGGGGACTGCACCCTGACCTCAAGTCACCATACCAGCCACTTTGAAAAGCTGGTGGGGGACGACTACGCCTATCCCTTTTCCAACGTGGCGGAGCTTCTGCTGGCCGACGATCTGACGCTGGCCAACCTGGAATGTTCCTTTTCCCCTCGCCGTCTGGAGTCCGACTCGGAATACGCCTTCTGCGGCGATCCCCAGTATGTGCAGTCTCTGGTGCAGGGCGGCGTGGAGGCCGTCACCCTGTCCAATAACCACACCCGCGATTTTGGCGATGCCGGCCTCCGGGACACTGAGGCTGCGCTGGCGGAATACGGCGTTGCCGGGATCCCCGGCAATCAGGGGCAGTATTTCGAACTGCGCCACGACAATGGGGACACGTTGCGGCTGGGGGCCTACGTCCACCCCTTCAACGGCTCCGCCAAGCAGATGGAGGATGGCTGTAAACGGCTCCGGGACGAGGGGGCGGACATTCTTGTGGCCTTTATGCACGCAGGGGCCGAAAAAACCTACATCCCCACCAAGCGCCAGACGGCGCTGGCCCATGCCGCTGTGAAAGGCGGCGCGGATGTGGTGGTGGGGACCCACCCCCACGTTTTGCAGCCCATAGAAGTCTATCAGGGCAGCGTGATCCTGTACAGCATCGGCAATTTCTGCTTCGGCGGCAACCGGAATCCGTCGGACAAGGACACGGTCGTTGCCCAGCTCACTGTGTCCGGCACCGGCGAGGACCGCTCGTGGGAGATGTCCTATATCCCCTGCTGCGTCAGCAGCGTCTCCAACCGGAACGACTACCGGCCCACCCCCTACCCGCCGGATACGGCGGCCTACCGCCGCTGTTTTCAGAAGCTGGACGGTACCTTCCGGCCCCCGGCACCCACGCCTGAGGCAGCGGAGACCGCCCCTCTGCCGCCGGAACCCACGCTCGATGCAGAACCCCTCTCCCCCCTGCCGGACGGCAGCGGTGTGATCTGTGACCCCCCAGCCAAACCGGAAGAATAAGACACAAAAAGAGCCGCATTCGGGGCGGTCCAATAAAACAGTATAATAATGTTTTCGGCAAGGCGGCATGAGTAATCATGCCGCTTTTCCGTTCATAACGTCATAGAGTAAATTGGCGGGAAGTATGCCGATATAGTTGTAGCTGATCGTCACATCCTGCACTCGGTGTCCGCTGGACTTGTCCGGTGCATGAACATATACGGCGTTGACCATATCGTTCAGAATAGTGGGGGTCAGCTTCTCCAAGTACAGGTACTTCTTTGCCTGTCGGATAAACCTGTCAACATTCTCCGCTTGATCTTCTTGATTCTGTATTTCGTTTTCAAGCATTTCAATCTTGGCTCTCAGGTCTGCCTGCTCCTGCTCATAATCATCGGATAACATCTGAAAACGAGCTTCAGACAGCTTACCGTTGACCATATCCTCATAAATACGCTTGAACAATCTGTCCAGTTCAGCCAGACGGTTTTCGGATTTTTGCAAAGTTCGTTTCTTGGCAGAAAGCTCTTTCTTTGCTTCCTCGCTTCGCTTTGCACCCAACGCTCTGCGGAACGCATCTTCATAATCGGCAACACATTGGATTACCAACCTCATGTGTTGGAGCGTACCTTCTTCCAGTACCACGGCACGGATGAAGTGGGTGTCGCAGACTTCCTTTCCCTTTTTGCGGGAAGTGGAGCATACGAAGTGGTCTTGTCTGGTTTCAAAACTGTTGCTGGTGCAGTAGTACAATTTCTCACCGCAATCGGCACAGCGGACAAGACCGGAGAACATATTGGTTTTACCTGTTCTGGCGGGTCTGCGTTTGTTCTTGCGAAGTTCCTGCACACGGGCGAAGGTATCTTCGTCAATAATGGCTTCATGGGTGTTCTCGAAAATCTTCCATTGATCGGGAGGGTTTTCGAGTTTCTTTTTGCTTCTGTACGACTGCTTGCGGGTTTTGAAGTTGACCATGTGACCAAGGTATTCCTGCTTTTCCAGTATGCCGGTGATGGTGCGTGGTGCCCAATCGTAAGGATTATCGGGTGTCTTTGCAGGAACATTTCGTCCCATCTTCATCCAATGAACCGTAGGACAATCCGCCTTTGCTTCCTTCAGCTTCCTGGCAATCTGGGAGGGACCGAAGCCCTCCATACACCATGCGAAGATCTGACGGACAACGGCTGCGGCTTCATCGTCCACAATCCAATGTCGCTTTGGATTGTCGGGGTCTTTCATGTAGCCATAAGGCGGGTTGGTGGTCAGATACTCACCGGATTCGCCTTTCTGCTTCATAACCGCTTTGACCTTTTTACTGCTGTCCTTGACATAGAACTCGTTGATGATATTCAAGAACGGAGTAAAATCGTTGTCCTGCTGATTGGCGCTGTCCACGCCGCTGTTCACAGCGATGAAACGGACATCGTGCTCAGGGAAAAGCATTTCCGTGTAGAGACCGACTTCCAGATAGTTTCTGCCGATACGGCTCATATCCTTGGCGATGATGACACCGACCTTATCGTTCTCGACCAGCTCAATCATTCGTTTCCAATCGGGTCTGTTGAAGTTGGCACCGGAGTAACCATCGTCCACGAAAAACTGGATGTTGCGGAAACCTTGTTCTTGTGCGTATTTTTTGAGAATCGCCTTTTGATTGACAATGCTGTTGCTCTCTCCTGTGAGTTCGTCATCACGACTCAATCTACAGTAGATCGCAGTAATTTTGTCAGACTGCCTATTCATGTCTTGTTCCTCCTTAATCGGCGGGCAGTCTGCCAATACAGGATTGCTTGTAGTCATTATATCATACCCCTGCAAACTTGTCTCCTTTGTCATTTTCATCCACCTCCTTTGCCATGTGGTCGAGTAATTTACCGGAAAGACTTCGTGTGCCGTCGTAGCTACCGCCAAATCTGTAAGTAGTCTGACCGGAACGGATGGTCACGGTGATCTTCGGCAGCTCTGCCGCACAGTAGTTGTGAACAACAATGCTGCCGTTTTCATTGATGGTGTAATTCTTGTTTTCCTTTTCTTTCATATAATTGTCCTTTCTTGGTTTGGAATGGATAGGAACGGAAACGAATCGAAGGGAATGATTAACGCTCCTGTTCTTGTTTGTGTTCGATCTTTCTGCCAAGGTGCTGTTCCAGATTATGTCGAATGGTATCAAGCCGCTGAGCTTCTTCTCTGGCGGTCTGGTACTGATTGTAAAGTTCGTTTTTCTCTTTGATGAGCTGTTCCACTTCCGCCTGCAATGCCTTATGACTCGGCAGCTTCTTGAGTCCCTTGGAGTCGAAATAGCGTTTGGCGGCATTTAGAATAATGAAGTCGCTGTCATGCTCGTCACGATATTTCTGACGGGCTTTTTCATTCTTACAGGCTTTCAGTTCGTCGATCACATATCTGGTCTTGTGGTAGTTCAGTACATAATCACGGAACTCTTTCGTCTCCTTGATTGATGCTTCTACAGATTTCATCTTGGTACGAATATCATCCACCTTGGCGTGAGCGGCATCACAAGCGGCAGCCAATGCTTCGGGAGAGTCAAAGCCCATTTCTTGATACAGCACATAAGCTCGGCTTGCGTTTTTGAGATTGTGTGTCTTTGCCCAATGCTCATATCCTTTACCCTTGGCTTTCGCCGCTTCCATGTCCACCATACGGCTGACAGAGTTTTGCTGTTTGATGAAGTCCTGCATGGTCGGTGCGGAATGAACAAGAGGTTTTTTCGCTCTGACCTGTTTTGCGTTTCTGACAAAGGCGGCGAACACAGCCGTTTTATCAAAATCGTCACCCAACTTTCGTGCCGTGATTGCTTTGGTGCGGTCGGGTGTGAGATAGGACAATCTTCCTCGGCTTTCCTTAACAGTGATGCCACGGCGGAGAAGTTTTTCTGTGAAGTCCTCGAAGCTGACTGCATCGGAAAGCGCCATGCGGATTTCGTCACGGAGCTTGTCTTTGGCGGTTTCAAACTTGGTTTGCTTGATGGACAAGCCCTGTTTGGCAAGAGCAGCGTTTTCTTCATCCAGCGCAAGCTGTCCTTTTTTCTTTGCCCAATACTCACGCTCAGTCACTCTTGTCTTACTGCCGTTCAGCAGATCAATCTGATACAACCCTGCATCGTGGCACATCTCCATGACTTCGGAGCGAAGATACTCCATAGCGGCATTGGTGCATCGGTGCTTCATACCCGGCTGCGTATCGCACGGTCTGTCCATATACGGCATAAATGGAACTTCCTCAATTCGCAGAGAATTGATCACAATGTGTACATGAACATTGCCGCTGCCGTTGTGACCGTCGAGATGGGTACAGACGATTGCTTGATGTCCGGGAAAGTGTTCCTTGCAAAATTTCTCACCAAGGCTCTGAGCCAGATCTACAGTCAATCCATGGTCGGGAACATCTTTAGGGTCAAAAGAAATAATATAGTGATGACTTTTGACATCTTCCCGTTTTTGATTTTTCCCGTAACGGAGGTTAGCTCTCAGACAGGCAATCGCAAAATCTTCGTCTCCGCAGTTCAGAGTGGAAATGCGGTAATCCTTTCTTGGGATGAGCCTGCCGTTTTCGTCCAGGGTGGGCTTCATGGTAAACTCATCATGCTCAAAGGCAAGGTAGGCTTCAGCGGCAGAGTAGTCGGCATTTTTAGAGCTTATATGCTTGAACGTTGCCAACAGCATCACCTACCTTTTTCATCACTTCAAATTTCAGAGTGGCGAGATCAGTGGCGGCATCTTGCAGTTCCTTTGCCATGGCAGGATAGGGGCTTCGCCATTCGTTGAGGTGTCGGGCGATCTGGTTGAGATTGTTGCCGATCCTTCCGTATTCAGCGGTCAGCTTTCCGACGGCAGCAAGCAGATCGTCGTTGACCAGCGATGCCACGATGGTCGGACGGATGGTTGCACCGGAGATGGCTTCACGGATAAACTCCGCTTGGCTCATTTCGTAAAGCTTCATCCGACGCATAAATTCGGCGTACTCTTCATCGTCCAGACGGGTTTTTACAATGTGGGTTCGTTTCGGTGTGTTGTAGGTTTTTGCCATTCGGTTCCTCCTTTGTTTTTTGAAAATCGAAAATCGGCGTTAGCCGTATCGCTTCCGCTTTGCGGAACAGAGCAGGGTTTGGGGAAGGCACTCCCCAACAAGATTCCATGAAGGGCAAAATGAGTGATAGGCGAAATTTGGACCCATGGTAGAATCTTGCTCTACGCTACCCAGCCTTTTCGGTTAATGCGTTTTTGCCAAAGTGCCAACTTGGCACTTTGCCGTACTTTTGATTTTGCCGTTTTACCCGAATGTCGTTCCTGCCCGGGAGTCTCACCCCAGCGTTGCTTTGCTCATGTCATCGCAAAGTCATATCCCATTCGGACGGTCATTCAATTTTGAGGATGTACTGTCGTTGTGGCTCAATTTGGACAAACAAAAAGAGCCGATTACACAGAGCATCAAAAATTAGCGGGAGCGTGGCTCTCGCTTCAAAATGATGTTCTATGTAATCGGCTCTGAAGAATCAAAGTCGGGTTCTGCTTCATACAGCTCCCGCCAACAGAACCAAAGGCGTGGTGGAGCAGTTCGGAACTTCCGATGTACCGATACCGTGTCGGATGAACCGACTAATTATGTCTCAATATGGTCGAACATTTCTATCCAGTTGTTATGTAGCGGCGTACCGCTATGCCATTATTATACAGATAATGTGCTATACCGTCAAGATTGCGAATCCCTCTCACTATATTCGGAACTACAGAGAACGAAAAAAAGAACGAAAATCAACGGTTGCAGAAAGGTTCTCTCTACCTGTTAGGACGTTTTCAAGAGAAATATCAACGGGCAAAAATAATTCTGTCCAACCTGGGCAGAAGTTGAAAATCACTTCGCCGCAATTTGCACCGAAGTGGAATAAGTAACTTCGACACAGGTTGTGTAGAAGTCAGAGCCTCATCAAAAGAAGAAGGGCACTAACCATAACAGTTAATGCCCTTGTGAATTAAACTTACTTGTTACTGCCTTCTGAAAAAGATTCCCCTGCGTTGACCAACCCAAAATATTTTTCAAAGAATGCCTTCAGTTTTTCAATAACTGTCTGCTTCTTTTTGTCACGGGAGCCACCGCCACCAAAACGAGATACTGGCGGCATCAGACGATCAACATCTGTGCCCGTTGTTTTGAGGACGCCATCACGGAAAGCGTTCTCTACAAACTTTCTGGTCTCCTCGGGCTTCAGTTTTTCTTCATCAATCAAAGCTTGGATATCTGTTTCACGCTGATCTTTTACAAAGCGTTGCCAGTCTGCGTTGACATCGGTTTTTGTATTGATGGTGGCAATAAAGTTTTCGATCAGTTCCTTTTTAGATCTGAGCTGCAAACTGGACTTAATCGCCTTATCAATCGCAACAAGGATTTCTTTGTCTTCGCAGTTGCCGTCATGGTATTTCGTAACCAGCATAAGAATATAGTCGATGTTGACTTCAACCTGTTTGACAAGTTCCATTTCAAAGACAACATCATCCATGATACTATCTTTGCTTCCCGGCTTCGGTTTGATTTCATCGTACACATCATGGTAGGTACCTGTGTAGTCTTGGAAATCAATAGGAGACAAAATTTCGTTTCCTGCAAAGCGGTCAAAAGCCGACAGAATGTTTCTCAGACGCAGAATGTTGCCAAACAGAACAATAAAATCCTTCTTGTTCCGCTCGCCGATGATTGGCTGTCCCAACGGGTATTTCTGCAACAGCTCGGCGATACGTTCTTCATAGCCTTTCTGCTCACGTCCCTTGTTATCAACACAACCATAGTAATAGTCTTCGTAAGATTTCAGAAGAACAATGCCATTAGCTTCTTTGTCACCGAATAAGGCAATGGCTTCGTTGGTTTCTTTTTCAAGATCACGGAAGCAAACAATATTGCCAAAAGTCTTAACGGAGTTAAGGATGCGGTTGGTTCTTGAAAATGCCTGAATCAGACCATGCATTTTCAAATTCTTGTCTACCCAAAGAGTATTGAGTGTCGTTGCATCAAAGCCCGTCAGGAACATATTGACCACGATAAGCAAATCAACTTCACGCTTTTTCACTTTGTCAGAGAGGTCTTTGTAATAGTCCTGGAAACCCTTGCTGGACGTATCGAAGTTGGTTTTGAAAGTCTTGTTATACTCGTCAATCGCCATGTCCAGAAAATCACGAGAACTCTGGTCAAGGCCATCCGTATCAAAACTTTCATCATCCAAGATGCCGTCTGCGCTGTCTGCTTCGTTAGGAGCAAACGAGAAGATAGTGGCAATCGTCAAATCACGGTGCTGTTCTGCAATCTGCTTTTTTAGTTCCAGATAGTATTTTTTGCATACGGGAATGGAGCTGACAGCAAGCATGGAGTTGAAGCCATTCACACGCTGACCCTTCAGACTGTAATAGGAGTTTCGCATAGTCTTTTGGTCAAAGTGTTCCAGAATGTACTTTACAACTTCGGATATACGTTCCTGAGAAGCGAGTGCTTCCTCGGTATCAATAGCAGCAACTTGCTTATCCTGTTTTCTGTCCTTTTGCTTTACCGTATTGATATAGTCAATGCGGAACGGCAAAACATTTCCGTCGTTAATAGCATCAACGATTGTGTATGTATGAAGTTTATCACCGAATGCCTGCTCGGTAGTTTTGAGATTGGGATTTCCGCCAGTACCTGCATTGACCGAGAAAATCGGAGTGCCCGTAAAACCAAAGATGTGATAGTTTCTAAAGTATCTGTGTACTTTAACAACCTTTTCACCCTTTTTGATCTGACCGCCGACAATTCTCGTATGCATATCACCGAACTGGCTTCTATGGCATTCGTCGAATACCAGAACAATATGCTTATCCCTGACGGGGTGCATGGGGTTCTTCTGAATAAAGACATCCAGCTTCTGAATCGTAGTTACGATAATTCGAGAAGTAGAGTCCTCAAGCTGTTTCTGCAGAATCGCCGTGCTCTTATTGCTGTTGGCTGCGCCCTTTTCAAATCTGTCATACTCTTTGATGGTCTGATAGTCCAAGTCTTTACGGTCAACAACAAACAGAACCTTATCAATGTAGGGCAAGTTTGTAGCAAGCTGTGCCGTCTTGAAAGAGGTGAGGGTTTTGCCGCTACCCGTAGTATGCCAGATATATCCGCCTGCTTCGATCTTTCCAGTTTTCTTACTGTTGGAGGATATCTCAATTCTGTTCAAGATGCGTTCTGTTGCAACGATCTGATAAGGACGCATGACAAGCAGCAGTTCCTCAGATGTAAACACACAATACTTGGTCAGAATGTTCAGCAGGGTATGCTTGGCAAAGAACGTCTTTGTGAAGTCAACAAGGTCTGTAATAACTCTGTTGTTACCATCCGCCCAATAGGAAGTGAACTCAAAGCTATTGGAAGTTTTTTTGCTGTGCTTTTTGCCAGTACCGTCGTTCTCCTTGATATGGCTCGCTCTGGTGGTATTGGAATAATACTTGGTGAAGGTGCCGTTGGAGATGACAAAAATCTGCACATACTCATAAAGCCCAGACCCAGCCCAAAAGCTGTCTCGCTGATAGCGATTGATCTGGTTGAAAGCTTCCTTGATCGCAACACCACGGCGCTTCAGCTCCACATGAACCAACGGTAGACCGTTCACAAGAATGGTCACGTCATACCGGGTGTCGTGATTTCCGGCACCTTCTTCATACTGATTGATGACCTGCAAACGGTTGTTGTGGATATTCTTTTTGTCAATCAGATAGATGTTTTGCGTTCTGCCATCTTCGCAGGTCAGGTTCTGTACATAGTCTTCCTGAATCTTGCGGGTCTTTTCCACGATGCCTTCGTTAGCATTGGCAATCTTGGATTTGAAGAATGTTTCCCATTCTTTATCCGTGAAGCTATACTGGTTAAGACGTTCAAGCTGTTTGCGAAGGTTCAGCACGAGATCTTCTTCGTTATGAATGGACACGTACTCATAGCCTTGTTCGCCGAGCATTTTGATAAAGGCTGCTTCTAAAGCAGCTTCGCTTTGATACGCATCGGAACGTTTCACTTTCGGCTCATATTCGGTTACAACAGTTTCTTCATTTGTTGAAATGATTATGTTATATCGGCTCACTATTTTTGCACCTCCAATCATTTCATGTCGCTCCCCAAGTCTTTTCTCATTTCTGTATACAGAGCCGTGATATGCTGGCTGATTGTTTCAATACTTGGGAGATTTTCTTTTTTGAATTTTTCTGCATCACTTTCAAAGTAGGAGATATCCATATCTGTGGCATGGCAGATTTCATATTCAACACCATCCGCATCAATTCCGGTCTCTATAAAATCCGGGTTGTTGCGAGGGTCATTCTGACTGCAGAAATTTCTGTATTTTTCATAATGCTTTGTGATCAATTCGTAGAACGCCTTGAATGCCTCTATAGTTTTAGCAGAAGATAGGAGTTTCATTTTGGGCTTAAACTTTAGTAAAACTCCTATGTAGTTGCTATCGTATATTTTGAACCTGTCATGCAACAAGTGTTCTGCCTCATCATAAAATTCAAAATACAACTCTGCTCTTTTTTCCAAGACAAGCTTTTTGACTTCGTTTCTATGAGTAATTGAAAGAGTAATGAGCGCTGTAATAATGGAAGTGATGATTGTTACTATACCCGTTAATAGAACAATTTGCCATTCGTTCATACGTTCACCTCTCCAAATGTCAACAACTTATCTCGATAATACTCATACTGCTTCTGTCGTGCTTCGATTTCCGCTGGAAGTCCCTCTGAAATATCGTGGCAAAGAGTATCAAAGCGATCCAGAATACTGACCATATATTTCACTCTTTTCGGACTCGGTACAGGAATAGGGATTTTGTTTAAGTTCTCCTGATTAAGCTTAGGCTGCGCACCGCCTGAAATATATTTGCTTAGATCAATTGAGTTCAGGTAGATTTCAACGTATCTTCTCAGTTCGTAAGTATCAAATTTCAGGACATGGGCGTGATTGTTAACCCAATTCTTGCCGGAGATAGAAAATGCAATTGGTGTACTTCTGGCCAACAAATTGGCTCCGTCCTCCGATACTAAAAGGAAATCACCATCGAAAATATAGTCTTCAACATAGTCTACAATTCCAGATGCACCATAGTACGGATATTTTCCCGAAACTCTATTTCCTTTTGTTACAGGCTTTCTTTGGCGGTCACAATTTTCTGAAATTCGATCCAGTGTGGTCCACTCAACGTCTGCATCGTCAGCCGTATAAAGGAAATCTCTGTAATATCCGTATTGTTTCTTTCTCGCTGTAAGCTCCGCTGTAAGCTCCGCTGTAAGCTCCGCTGTAAGCTCCGTGAAATTGTCCAGTATACGGACAATTTCGCTCTGCACAGGCAGAGGGGGAACCGGTACTTCAAATTCTTCTGTTACCGGTAAAGAAATCTGTGGCAAAGAACCCATGCCAGCGGCAGCATCTCTAAACTTCTGAATATTATTCTTCAGAACATAATAAAGGAATTTAACTGCAATCTTGTTATCCGAAGTATATGCCCACATTTCATTCTTGAATGTAAACGGTTTTTCATAATACACTACGTCGATAACCCCTCTGGATTGAACTAAAACAGCAGGTACTCTTATTATGTTGGCGTTTGGGATGTCTTCTTCCTTGGCGTTTATGACAGTTTTCCCACCAGCAAATACTCGGATATCACCATCTGAAGACTCGATTTCTTTCATCTTTCCAGCGGTGATCGGCGTACCACGTAGTCTCTGAAATACATCCTTAATTTTCTTATATTCGACACCATCAGGGCAAAGCTTATGTATCAATTCATTCAGTTTGCTCATTCTGATCACCCCCATTGCTAAAACCTATTGAATCCAATGCCTTTTTGAGTTCAGCGTTGTTTTTGATTTCTTCTTCTTTTTTCTTGACGTTATCCATGATGCCTACGACCAGACGACGTAAAGGCTCATACTCTCTTAATGCTGTTTCTTCATCAGAGTTGCCATGGGCAATATTACTCAGCCGTCGGAAAAGCTCATACCCATTGTCTGAATATATTACTGGGACAATAGAACATTCTTTGTCCACTGCCGCAATTACTTGGTCAAACGGCTTCATACTCCCACTTCGTTTGCGGATTTCCACACCTGCGCTGTCTCCAACTTCTATCGTGATCCGTTCCAAAATAGAACGCAAATAGATAATGGCTCCAGCACCAAGTCTTTCCTTGTGTGCAATCTCCGCTTTAGCTAACCACTCAGTAAACTTATCCTCGGTTTCGACCGGGAGCTTGATGTTTTCTGGCAGTTTGAAATTTTGCTTTATTACATAGACATTGGGGAAAGGTGCAAAAATATCATCAGCACCAACCAAAAACCAAGCCTGTACACTATGATTGCAATTTTTGCAGGATGGATTGCCTTCCACATAATCCATACACTGCAATTCACAATCTATACTGATCATTGATTTATTGATAATCAAACAGTGTAGTTTTAACGGAGAAACAAAAGAAACGCTATCTCTGCATACCGTAGAGTAGAATGGCTGCATGATTGTGCCAATCTGGATTTCAATAAAATCACCGGCAGAGATCAATTGAAGATCTTCCGATTCTTCCTCGGGAGAAACCGTATATCTTTCCAAATCAATGAAAGACTCTATTTCTCCAGTATTTTTACTTTTATCAGATAATCTACTACTGAGTCTCATAAATTATCCCTCTAATTCTGCAATGATTTTTGCAATTTCTACTCTCAGCACCTGCTCCTTTGCAACAATTTCTTCAATCTCCTTATTGAGCTTTACAATATCAATTTCTTCTCTGGTATCTTCTTGCTCAATATAGGAGCTGACAGAAAGGTTATAGTCCTGTTCCACGATTTCTTCGTAAGGAACACAGCGTGCAAAATGCTCTTTATCCGCACGAGAAACGAAGGCATCAACGATATGCGCGATATTACCGTCAGGACCGTCAGTGAGTTTGTTGTTGTTCGTTACCTTTACGCACTCGTTAGTAGCGTCAATGAACAGGGTTCGGTTGTCAGCCTTACTGCGCTTCAAAACCATGATACAGGTAGCAATGGTAGTTCCAAAGAACAGATTGCTCGGCAGCTGGATGATACAGTCGATAAAGTTGTTGTCGATCAGGTACTGACGGATTTTCTTCTCAGCTCCGCCGCGGTACATGATACCAGGGAAACAAACAATAGCCGCCGTTCCGTTAGTAGCAAGCCAAGCTAAAGAGTGCATAATAAATGCGAGGTCAGCTTTGGATTTGGGTGCAAGCACACCGGCAGGAGAGAAGCGAGGATCGTTAATCAAAACAGGGTTATCATCACCCTCCCATTTGATGGAGTAGGGTGGATTGGAGACGATAACTTCAAAGGGCTCATCATCCCAATGCTGCGGGTTAAGCAGAGTATCCTCGTGTGCAATATCAAACTTGTCGTAGTCAATATCGTGCAGGAACATATTGATACGGCAAAGGTTATAGGTGGTGAGGTTGATTTCCTGACCATAGAAGCCTTGGCGAACATTCTCTTTGCCAAGGATCTTTGCTGCTTTCAAAAGAAGCGAACCGGAGCCGCAGGCAGGGTCGTAGACCTTGTTTACTTCGGCCTTTCCTACAACGGCAATGCGGGTCAACAGTTCGGAAACTTCCTGCGGGGTAAAGAACTCGCCGCCGCTCTTTCCTGCATTGGATGCGTACATACTCATCAGGTATTCGTAAGCGTCACCAAAAGCATCAATGGAGTTGTCCTTGTAGTTGCCCAGCTTCATATCTGCAACGCCTTCGATTAGTTTGACAAGATTGGCATTACGCTTGGCAACGGTGGCACCCAGTTTATTGCTGTTGACATCAATATCATCAAACAGACCTGCGAAATTATCTTCGCTTTCACTGCCCTTTGCAGAGTCTTCAATGTTTTTGAAGATCGTTTCCAGAGTCATGTTCAGGTTTTCGTCACCCGCTGCCTTCTTTCGCAGATTGCAGAAAAGTTCAGAGGGGAGAATGAAAAAGCCCTTTGTCTTGACCATATCTTCACGAGCTTGTTCCGCATCTCCGTCAGACAGCAAAGCATAATCAAAACCCTCATTGCCAGCTTCGATTTCACCTTCGTTAATATAGTTGGTCAGATTTTCGGAAATATAGCGATAGAACATCATGCCTAACACATAGGACTTGAAATCCCATCCATCTACGCTTCCACGCAGGCCGTCAGCAATCGCCCATATAGCACGATGAAGTTCATCTCTTTCTTGATCTTTTCTAATATCAGCCATTGCTCTTTCCTCCGTTTATGTTTCCAACTGTTTTTCTGTATTTTTCAGGATTTTTCAGATATGCTTCTGCCGCTTCATTGAAAAAATCAGCAAGTGAGCTATCATCCTGTATTAACGCCAATTTCAACTGTTTGTGTAGTGACGCAGGTAAACGCACTTGTACCTGCTTATCACGATCCGATTTCAGATCTGTTTTCTGCATCACTTGCCACCTCCAAATGATATCATTATATCTGGATATAATGATATCATATTTTAGCAAAAAAGTCAATGGAATCAAGAGAAAATGCAGAAAAACCGCTCTATGTTGAATATAAAAGCAACATAGAGTGGCCTCGTCACTTAAGCTTACCTATGAAATTATGATTCTTCCATGACCTCTAACATCATTCTCGCCCCCAACTTAAAGCCATTCTGAAAGATTAAGCAGTCTGTATTGGTTTGATGCTCTCGCACACAATCGGTGTATTTCTCAAACAGTTCTTTCTGTTCGTCAGTCATGGTGGCTTTGAGCTTTTCTTCATTCCTGCAAATCAGTTCCAGTAGCTTTTTGTATTCCTTGCAAGAGGATGTGTCATACTCGGTTGGCTCCAGATTGCCATACCAAAATTCTTCAAGGATTCTCATATCGCATCCTCCTCGAAAATCATCTCACGGAGGATGGTTTCTTCTGCACGACTGCGGATGCTGTTCATAGCACCAACCCATGCCATCTGGTCAGATGCTTTCATACCCTCTGTTACGCCCTCAGACACTTTCATTTGCTCGATGATAAGTTCAAGGCGTCGCTGTGCCTGCTCGTTCAAATCAGCCAGATACGTCCACAATTCACCGCTAAGACACAGATCATTGAAGCGGATTGGATTATGCTCTTTGATATAATCTCTGTGCATACGCCCCCACCGACCAATAGGTCTGGATTCCTCCGGTAAGCGAATGTCGGGAATATAGTAATCACCGCAACGGATATAATTCAGTTCCTGCATCATATGTACCTCCAATAAGATTCAAACATTCTGTTCAAAGATAGAAAAAGGCGATACCTGGTTGTGAAAACCAAGTATCGCCAATTTTTCTTGTCGCACTCCTGTACGGCAGCTACCCTATGTCAGTAATGTTCTCATACTGTCTTATTGGAAACTACCCTTCGCGGCTCTTTTTGTTCTGTCAGTTCAAGTATGAATCGTTGATCCCGGTGTTACTCCGCCGCGCTTTCCAGCTTCTTGGCCTCCACGATGAACTGCTCGATGGTGTTCTGCTCCTTCAGCTCCGCCAGAACACCGTTGATGAACTCGGCCAGCTCCGTGTTCCCCTTCTTGACGGCGATGGAGTAGCCGTCACTGGTCTCCGGGATGTTGAGATCCACGGCGGCCAGATCCTCCTTGGCGTCCGCATAGGACAGCACGGTCATATAGTCCAGGAATACGACATCCAGCTTGCCGGCCTCCAGCTCCATGACCAGATCCTGCACCTTGGCAAGGCCGACCGTGGTCTCCTCGCCGCAGTAGGTAACGCAGTTGTTATAGGGCTTGGAGCCGGTCTGCGCGCCGCCCTTGACCCCCTTCAGATCATCCAGACTGGCGTACTTGTCCGCGTCCTCGGCCCGCACCAGGATCAGGTTTTGGGCTTCCAGATAGGGATCGGAGAAATCGGTGGTCTTGCGCCGCTCCTCATCCGCGGTCAGGCCGGCGATGACCAGATCGAACTCGTCATTGGCAAGGCTCATCAGCAGATTGTCAAAGGACATATCTACAATTTTCAGGGATACACCCAGCTTGTCGGCAATGGCCTGGGCGATCTCCATGTCAAAGCCCACGATGGTGTCTTTCCCGTTCACCTCCGTATGGAACTCATAGGGTGGATAGTCCGCGGAGGTGCCGACCACCAGCTCCCCCTTCTGCTTGATCTGATCCAGTGCGGACGAGGCCGCATCCTCCTTGCCGGCGCAGGCCGTCAGGGACAGCAGCGTTACCAACGCCAGCAGCAAAGCAATCGCTTTTTTCATGCTATTCTCTCCTTTTTCGCTTTTCGACCGGGGCGTTTATTCCCACAGGGGCTTATCCCACAGCTTGACCTTGGTGCCAAGGCCCAGCTTGACCGCGTTCTGGTACAGAGCGTAGGCCACGGTGATGTCCAGCGCGCCCAGACCCAGAGAGCAGGCGTAAATGAACTGCTCGTCAGAGGTTCTGCAAGGCTTGCCCAGCACCAGATCGCTGGTTTCCAGCACTTCCTCCTTGGTGATCTCACCGGCGTCGAACACCTGTGTGATGGCCTTGTTCTTGAAGGTGATGATCTGCTTCCAGTAATCCACCACATTCACGTCCGCAGCCTTTACCACGTCCGTCGTGGCCTCGTTGGAAACGCAGACGATGGCGCTGTGGGGCTTCACCCAGCTCTTGTCGATGAAGGGCGTTCTGGCGGTGGTCTCGCCCACGATCAGCTGGGACTTTGCCGCTGCCGCCTTGCTGTCGGAGGTGGGGATGATGGTCACGCCGTACTTGCCCTCAGACTCCTTGGCCACCTGCTGCGCCTTTTCCAGATCCAGATCGCAGAGGTAAATGGTCTTGACGGTGGGGATCGCCTCGCAGATCGCCATGATCATGGTCCGGCCAATGACGCCCGCGCCGATCAGTGTCGCGGTATCCGTGTCGGAGGGGGCGCAGTATTTCGCCTGCAGCCCCGCCACAGCGGAGGTCCGCATGGCGGTGATGATGGTGCCGTCCTGAATACAGAAGGGCAGGACCGTGACAGGGTCGCTGAGGATGGAAATGTCGATGCCGTAAGGGATGCCGGGGGTGGTGGCGTTCTTCTTGGACTCGGCGGCCCACTTGATACCGGCGATATTCATATCGCCGCCGATGTAGCTGGGCATGGTGTTGAAAAAGGATTCCCACTCCGTCCCCTCCGGGATGCCCAGATGGACCTTCGGGGGATTCTGGATCTGGCCCTGCCCCAGCATTTTATAGGTGTCCTCCGTGATTTTCAGGATCATCTTCATATCCAAAAGACCGGCCTTGATCTGGTCTTCCTGCTGCAAAAACAGAATTTCGGGATCGATCGTACCTAACATAATAAATTCCTCCAATTTTTTGTAAGCCACTTGATGCGGCTGTGTTGATTCAGATTACATGGATGACCTTGGACAGGAAGTCCTTGGTCCGTTCATTCTGGGGGTCCTCAAAGATCTGCTGGGGCGTTCCCTCCTCGGCGATCACGCCGCCGTCCATAAAGAGGATGCGGGTCCCCACCTTCTTGGCGAAGCCCATCTCGTGGGTGACCACGACCATGGTGACACCCTCCTTCGCGAGATCCTGAATGACCGAGAGCACCTCCCCCACCATTTCCGGGTCCAGCGCGGAGGTGGGCTCGTCAAAGAGCATCACGTCCGGCTCCATCGCCATGGCACGGACAATGGCGATCCGCTGCTTCTGTCCGCCGGACAGCTGAGCGGGATAGGCGTCCGCCTTGTCCTCCAGCCCGACGCGCCGCAGCAGCGCTCTGGCTTTTTCCTCTGCCGCCGGAGCCGGGACCTTCTTTACCTTTTTCAGGGAGATGGTCACATTCTCCAGGATCGTCAGGTTGTTGAACAGGTTGAATTGCTGGAACACCATCCCCACCTTTTCCCGGTGCTTATGGACGGCGTAGCCCTTGTCGGTGATGCAGCTGCCCTCAAAAATGATCTGGCCCTCCGTGGGAGTCTCCAGCAGGTTCAGGCATCGGATGAAGGTGGACTTTCCGGAACCGGAGGGCCCGATGACCACCACGACCTCCCCCTTTCGGATGGTGGTGTGGATGCCCTTGAGGACCTCCAGATCGCCGAAATTCTTTTTCAGTCCCTTGATCTCAAACAGAACGTTGTCAGCGGTCACTGCACTTCATCCTCCTCTCAAAAAGATCCAGCCCCTTCCCCAGCACGATGTTCAGGGTCAGGTAGATGATCGCGGAAATATAGTAGCAAGGCAGCGGGTTGTAGGTGGCGGTGACGACGATGCCGTTGTTGTACATCAGATCGCCGACGCCGAGATACTGGATGATGGACGTCTCCTTGATCATGGTCACAAACTCATTGCCCAGCGCCGGCAGAATGTTCTTGACCGCCTGCGGCAGGATAATGTTCACCATCGCCTGTGTCCGGGTCATGCCGCAGGACAGCGCGGCCTCCGTCTGCCCGAAGTCCACCGCCTGAATACCGGAACGGATGACCTCCGCCACATAAGCTGTGGAGTTCATGGACAGGGCCAGGATGCAGGGCATGACCCGCGCCAGCTCCACGCCCAGAATGGAACCCTCCGGCCACGGAATGAAGTGAAGCTGATAGTAAACGATGTACAGCTGCACCAGAAGCGGCGTTCCCCGGATGACGGTGATATACAGCTTGGCAAACCCGGCGCACAGCCTGAATTTCGACAGTCGCAGCAGCGCGATGAGACAGCCAAGGACCGTACCCAGCAGAACGGTGATCAGGGAAACGATGACGGTGGTCTGCGTTCCTCGGAGGAAATATTGGTAGTAGTTCAAAAATATCTCGGTAATGCCCATGGCGTTCTCCTCCTTCTCGCTTGCGCCGTTTGTGTGCTTTGGATGAACGGATTGTATATTTTCTCACTCTGAAAGTCAATAGTAAATTTGCAAAAACTCGTATAATTATGCAACTATTGTAAATATATACGAGAATATAGCTGTACACAGTGGGTATCTTTGTGTTTTACGCGTATAAGCGCATGAGGGATACTATAAGCAAACATAAATACTATGCAGAATATCTGCATTTGTATACATATTTTGTGTATACATCGACCCATTGGGCATCAGCGAAGCGCCCCCACCGGTCTGCCTCAACGAAAGCGCAGGCGGAAACGATGTGACAGCGGGGCCATGCGCGGTCCTCCCTCTCGTTCCGGGCTTTTGAAGAACGGTTAGCACGCACAACCGCAAGCGCCCCCAAAACAAGAAAAGAGCGCCCGCGATTGCGTATATCTTCTAATAAACAGAAGCAGGTCCGGGAGGTTTCTGTGCGTTTCATGGTAATTGGCGGCGAGTCCCCGAAAAAGATTGACATTCGGCAAAATGCCTGTTATTCTTTAAGCAAGTAAATTACTACTTGGCTAATTGGAGAAAGAACATGAAACCGATCGAACGTTTTCTGCGTGAGACAGACCGCGTGCCGCTCATGCCTATGCCAACGCCCCTGCACCCCATGCATTACCAGCCCTCAGGAAAGGACGTCAGCCTCCTCATCAAGCGGGACGACATGACCGGCGTCGGTCCGGGCGGAAATAAGATCCGCAGCCTTGAGTTCCTCTTGGGGGAAGCCAGATCCAGGGGGGCATCCAAAATCCTGGCGGCGGGGCCGGAGCAATCAAATCTATGCGCTCTGACCGCGGCGGCCTGTGCCAAGGCCGGGCTGGACTGTGAGCTTATCATCAACGCGGCGGAGCCAGCCCGCAAAGAGGGAAATCTCCTGCTGGAGGAGCTGCTGGGTACCAAAATACACTTCCTCGGCCCCTGTGACGGAGCGGTTCGGAACCGCCGCATGGAGGAGCTGGCCGCCGCTTACCAGTCCGCCGGCGAACCGGTCTACGTGGTCCGCAACGGCGCGACCACCGGCCGGGGCGCGTTGGGCTATACCGCCGCGGTGGTGGAAATGAAGCGGCAGTGCGAGGATCTTGGGATCGGCCGCATGACGATTTTCGCCCCCGGCGGAAACGGCGGCGTCGCAGCCGGGCTGATCTACGGAAATCAGCTGATGGGCCAGCCCTTCCGCATTGTGATCGTCAGCGTCGAGGATGACCGGGAAACGCTGACGGCGCATATCCGCTCCACCATCTCCGAAGCGGAGGAGATCACCGGGCTCTCCATGAACGTGCCTGTGGAACAGGCGGCGGAGATCACAGACGCCTACCGTGGCGGCGGCTGGGGCGAAAACACGGAGGAAAGCCAGCAGGCAGTCCTGTCCTTTGCCCGCAGCGAGGGGATCTTCATCGAAAACGTCTATACCAGCAAGGTTCTGGTGGGGATGATGGACTGGATCGAACAGAAAAAAGTGTCCGGCCCCGTCTGCTATTTGCATACAGGCGGGCTCGGCTCCTTATTTGCGCAGTATTGATCGAGAAAGAGGGAAAAACTTATGGATTACGGCTATTTGACTTTGGTTGCTCCGATTCTGACGCTGGCAGTGGCCATTGCGACGCGGAAGGTGCCGCTGGCCATGCTGGTGGGCATTTTTACCGGACAACTGATTATTTGCGGATGGAATCCCTTTACCGCTATCAACGAAAGCGTCAACGGCATTTTAAGTGTTTGCGCCGACACCGGGAATCTGAAAACCTTCCTGTTCACGGCGCTGATGGGCGCGTTTGTGATCCTGGTGCGCATCTCCGGCGGCGTCAAGGGCTTCGTCAATTACCTGACCGAGCAGAGCAAGCGCGTGAAGAGCCCGCGGATGGCAATGCTCATCGCCTATGTGATCGGCATCATCATTTTTATCGACGGTCTGCTCAGCATCATGTTCACCGGCGTGGTGACCCGCCCGCTGATCGATAAATTCAAGGTCTCCCGCGAAAAGCTGGCCTACATCTGCGACGCGACTTCCGCGCCTGTCAACGCCATCATCCCCCTGAACTCCTGGGGCGCTATGCTGATGGGCCTGATCTCCGCGGAGATCGCCTCCGGATACATCCAGGGCGAGCCTATGAATCTGCTGATCCGGAGCCTCCCCTTCCAGTTTTACAGCATCCTCTCCCTGCTGTTCGTGCTGTTCTATATTATTACCGGGAAAGACTGGGGCCCCATGAAAAAGGCAGAGCTGCGGGTGCGGAACACCGGCAAGCTGTATGATGACGGGGTAACGCCGCTGCTCAACGACAATGACGGCTTTGAAGAGCTGGTGGAGGAAGGCAAAGAGAACAAGTGGAACATGATGTTCCCGCTCATCACCCTGATCGGCGGCGCTTTCATCGGCCTGCTGGTCACCGGCGGAGGAAATCTGGCGGCGGGCGACGGAACCACGGCGATCCTCTACTCTGTTGTCATCACGCTGCTCATTATGTGCGTCATGTATACAAAGCAGGGGATCATGACCGCTAAGGAGTTCGGCGACAGCGTTATGAAGGGCGTCAGCAGCATGATGGGTCTGGTGATCCTTCTGGTGTTGTCCTTCTCCATCGGCGGGGTCATCAAGGGAATGGGGACCGGCCAGTTCCTTGCCAGCCTGCTGGGTGACAGCATTGACGGCGCCTTCTGCCCGGCCATCATCTTCCTGATGGGCGCGTTGATGGCCTTCTGCACGGGAACCAGCTGGGGCACGTTCTCCATCATGATGCCCATTGCGGTCCCCATGGCGGTGGCTATGAACGGCAATATCCTGCTGACCATCGGCGCGGTGGTGTCCGGCGGCATTTTCGGCGACCACTGCTCTCCCCTTTCCGATACCACGATCCTGTCCTCCATGTCCGTAGGCACCGATCTGTATTCTCACGTAAAAACGCAGCTCCCCTACGCGCTGGTAACTGCGGCGTGCGCGGCGGCCCTCTATATCGCCTTTGGCCTGATCCTGTAACAGCGGGGTGCGGGACGCTTTCGCAGCACCGCATTTGACCGCTAAAATTAACAGCCCATAAAATTACCCTGCCGGTTCCGGCAGGGTAATCTTGCGTATAGGAGAAGTTTTTCTCCCTCTGCGCCTGCTTTCCAAGCGTTCTGAAAGCACGGGCGCTCAAGCGCCTCCGTGGGGGCCGGTTATACGCGTAAAGTACATTCGCCTTCGTGCGATTGCAGCACAATGCTTACATAAAACAAGAGACCGGGCAAGTAAGCCCGGTCTCCTGTTTTGTATCCGATCCTCTCAATGCTCCAGCTGGTCCACAAACTGCCGGGCCGTCCGTCCGGAACGGCTGCCGCTGCGGACCTGCCAGGTGGCGGCTGCGGCCCGGAGCTGTTCCGGTGAAAGGTCCGTCCCCGCCTTTTCCGAAAGTGCGGAGACGATCTGCTGGTATTCCTCGAAGGTGGGGGCCGGGTAGAAGATCTGCAAGCCGAAGCGACTGGCCAGAGACAGCTTTTCCTCCACGGTGTCGGAGCGGTGAATGTCGCCGTTGTGCTCCACATCGCCGCGGTCGCTCCACACCTCCCGCACCAGATGGCGGCGGTTGGAGGTGGCGCAGATCCGCACGTTTTCCGGCGGCGCCTCCGCACCGCCCTCCATGACGGCCTTCAGATATTTATAGGAGGTCTCATTTTCCTCAAAGGACAGATCATCCAGAAACAGAAGAAAGCGATAATTGCGGCCCTTCACCTGCCGCAGAATGTCGGGGATCAGGTCATACTGCTCCTTGTAAAGCTCAATGAGCCGCAATCCCTGATCGGCATATTCGTTGACGAGGGCCTGAATACTGGTGGATTTTCCGGTACCGGCGTCACCGTAGAGCAGCACGTTGTTGCTGCCCTTCCCCCGCAGAAAGGCTTCCGTATTGCGGATCAGCAGATCCTTCTGCTGCCGGTAGCCCACCAGATCCGCCAGACACACAGGAGGACGGTCCTCCACGGGGACCAGCTCCGCGCCGTCCCCTGTCCTTCTGGCCCGGAACACCTGCCCCATACCCAGCAGACCGACGCCCTGAGTCTGATAGAACGCCGTCAGGCGGTCCAGCAGCCCCTCCGGGGAACCGGCGGCGGCCAGTTCCCCGCTGAACGCCATAAACGAGACGCAATCCGCGGTACGGCGGCTCTCGTGGCGGAAGTTCCGCAGCAGCAGCCACGCCCCGCCCTCCGGCGGCGCGCTCACCAGCTCAAAAAAGAGCTTCATATCTGCCAGCGCCAGCGCTTTCAGTGTGTCCTGTCCGTTGGAACGACGCTCCCATGCGAGGGAGAAAGGGTTTTCACTTGACACCAGCTCCCGGGCGATGCAGCAGCGCCACAGGTCGCCCTGCCAGCCGTTTTCCAC
Source organism: uncultured Oscillibacter sp. (assembly GCA_900544105.1). Taxonomy (GTDB): domain Bacteria; phylum Bacillota; class Clostridia; order Oscillospirales; family Oscillospiraceae; genus Oscillibacter. The sequence continues at coordinate 28,129 of UQUC01000012.1, forward strand.
GGCCAGCGCCACCAGCTCCCCCTGAGCGGCCACGCGGACGGCTTCCTCCGACGACATAAGCCGCCGGAGAAGGCTGTCCGGCTTCTGCCGGAACAAAATCAGGCTATCTAATGCCTCAACTGTGTGCATAAGTTCCGCCCTCATTGCAGAATAGCGCCCTTGTCGGCAGAGGACACCAGCTTGGCGTAGCGGGTCAGATAGCCGCTCTTGATCTTCGGCTCCGGGCAGACCCAGGTTTTCCGGCGCTCCGCCAGCTCCGCATCCTCCACGCACAGGTGGATGGACCGGCCGGGAATGTCGATCTCAATGAGATCCCCCTCCTGCACCAGACCGATCACGCCGCCGGAGGCGGCCTCCGGGCTGACGTGGCCGATGGACGCTCCCCGGGTCGCGCCGGAGAACCGGCCGTCGGTGATGAGGGCCACGTCCTTGTCCAGTCCCATACCGGCGATGGCGGAGGTGGGGTTCAGCATCTCCCGCATACCGGGGCCGCCCTTGGGACCCTCGTAGCGGATCACCACCACGTCGCCGGGACGGATGCCCCCGGCGTAGATGACGGCGATGGCCTCCTCCTCGCTGTTGAACACCCGGGCGGGGCCTTTGTGCCGCAGCATTTCCGGGGCCACGGCGCTCTGCTTCACCACGCAGCCGTCCGGGGCCAGATTGCCAAACAGGGCGGCAATGCCGCCGGTCTTGGAATAAGGCTCCTCCAGCGGGCGGATGAGACTGGTGTCCAGATTCTCCGCCGTTTCCAGATTTTCCCCTACGGTCTTACCCGTTACGGTGGGCAGCGAGGTATCCAGCAGACCGGCCTTGGTCAGTTCCTTCATCACGGCCCAGACGCCGCCGGCCCGGTCCAGATCCTCGATATAGGTGTCACCGGCAGGAGCCAGATGGCAGAGGTTGGGGGTCTTGTCGCTGATGCCGTTGACCATGCGCAGATCCAGCTCCACCCCGGCCTCGTGAGCGATGGCGGGCAGGTGCAGCATGGTGTTGGTGGAGCAGCCCAGCGCCATGTCCACGGTCTCGGCGTTGTGGAAGGCGGCTTCCGTCATAATATCCCGGGGCCGGACGTTTTTCTCCACCAGCTCCATGATCTTCATGCCGGTCTGCTTGGCCAGCCGCAGCCGGGCGGAGTACACGGCGGGAATGGTGCCGTTGCCCCGGAGGGCCATGCCGATGGCCTCCGTCAGGCAGTTCATGGAGTTGGCGGTATACATCCCGGAGCAGGAGCCACAGGTGGGACAGGCGTTTTCCGTATAATCCGCCACCCCGGCCTCGTCCAGCTTTCCGGCGTGATACGCCCCCACCGCCTCAAACATATGGCTCAGGCAGGTGCGGCGGCCATCCTTGAGGCGGCCCGCCAGCATGGGGCCGCCGGAGCAGAAGATGGTGGGGATATTCAGCCGCGCCGCCGCCATCAGCAGGCCCGGCACGTTCTTGTCGCAGTTGGGAATCATCACAAGGCCGTCAAACTGATGGGCCATGACCATGGCCTCCGTGGAATCCGCGATGAGGTCCCTGGTCACCAGAGAATACTTCATACCCACGTGGCCCATGGCGATGCCGTCGCACACGGCGATGGCCGGAAACATCACCGGCGTACCGCCTGCGGCCCGGATACCGGCCTTTACAGCCTCGGCGATCTTGTCCAGCCCCATGTGGCCGGGGACGATCTCGTTATAGGAGCTGACCACGCCGATGAGGGGCCGGGCAAGCTCCTCATCGGTATAGCCCAGCGCGTAAAGCAGGCTGCGGTTGGGCGTCCGCTCTACGCCGGTCTTGATCTGTTCAGAACGCATACGCTTCTCCTCCCCTCGGTCAGTTGGAGGCGGTGTCCAGATCCTTGTCGCCGCCCCAGATCATGTTGCGGCGCAGCTCCTCGCCCACCTGCTCCATGGGGTGCTTGGCCAGCTGGTCCCGCTTGGAATTGAAGAAGGTGCGGCCCCGGCTCTTGTTCTCCGCGATCCAGCGGCCGGCAAAGGTGCCGTCCTGAATGTCCGCCAGCACCGCCCGCATCCGGGCCTTGGTCTCCTCGTGGGGCAGCACCCGGGGGCCGGAGACGTACTCGCCGAACTCGGCGGTGTCGGAGATGGAGTAATTCATGGCGGCCACGCCGCCCTTGTTGATGAGGTCGATGATGAGCTTCATCTCGTGGATGCACTCGAAATAGGCGTTCTCAGGGGCGTAACCGGCTTCCACCAGCGTCTCGAAGCCGCACTGCATCAGATCCACCACGCCGCCGCACAGAACGGTCTGCTCGCCGAAGAGGTCGGTCTCGGTCTCATCGTGGAAGGTGGTCTCCATGATGCCCGCCCGGGCGCCGCCGATGCCGGCGATGTAGGCCAGCGCGATCTCGTAGGCCCGGCCGGTGGCGTTCTGCTCCACGGCCACCAGGCAGGGCACGCCCTTGCCGGAAACATAGGTGGAGCGGACGGTGTGGCCGGGGCCCTTGGGCGCCGCCATGAACACGTCCACACCGGCGGGAGGCACGATCTGCTTGTAGCGGATGTTGAAGCCGTGGGCAAAGGCCAGGGCGTTGCCCTCCTCCAGATAGGGGGCGATATCCTTTTTGTAAACGTCGGCCTGGACCTCGTCGTTGATAAGCATCATCACGATGTCGCCCCACTTGGCGGCCTCGGCAACGGTCTTGACGGTAAGCCCCGCGGCCTCCGCCTGCGCCCAGTTCTTAGAGCCTTCCCGCAGGCCCACGCAGACCTCGCAGCCGGAATCCTTCAGGTTCAGGGCATGGGCATGGCCCTGGGAGCCGTAGCCGATCACGGCGATCTTCTTGCCGTTGAGATAGTTCAGGTCGCAATCCTTTTCATAATACATCTTAGCCATGGTAGATTTCTCCTTTTTATAATGGTTTTGTGTTGAAATGAATGATAAATGCACAATTACAGCATTTTTCCAAGATTGAATTCCAGTGTTTCCTTCCGCTCGTCCTGAATGGTGTACCGCCCCCGCTCCAGCGCCACCATGCCGGTGCGGACCATTTCCAGAATTCCGAACTCCCGGAGCAGATCCGTCAGCGCCTCGTTTTTGGATTCCTCCCCGATGACCGCCAAAGTCATGGAGGTGGAGGAAACGTCCAGAATGGAGGCCCGGAACACGTTGGCCAGCTGGATCAGCTCGCTGCGGACGCTCCGCTCCTCCGCCCGGACCTTGCAGAGCACCATCTCCCGGCGGATGGAGTGTTCCTCCGCCAGCAGCCGGACGGAATGTACCGGCACCATTTTGGACAGCTGGTTGCACAAAAGCTCCGTCTGCTGGTCGTCCGTCAGGACTTCCAGCGTCAGGCGGGACAGGCCGTGTTCCTCCGTGGGGCCGACGGCCAGAGACTCGATGTTGAACCCCTTGCGGGAAAACAGCCGGGAGATCTGGGAGAGCACGCCGGGCTCGTCATCCACCAGGACGGAAAAGGTGCGTAATGTTGCTTCCATGATGTTGTCCTCCTCTCCTCAGCTCAGCAGGAATTCCGTGATGTGATGGCCGCCGTTGACCATGGGGTGCACCATCTCGTCAGCGTTGATGGCGCAGTCGATGACGTAGCCCCGGCCCTGAGCGCTTTCCGCCAGCGCCTCCGTGATGGCCTCCTCCAGCTCGCTGGGCTGGGTGACCCGGCGGCCCTTCAGACCGAAGGCATCCGCGAACTTCACGAAGTCCGGGCTGCGGTTTTCCAGCGACGTCTGGGAATACCGGTGGTCGTAGATCAGGCTCTGCCACTGCCGGACCATGCCCAGATTCCGGTTGTTGAAGATCACAGTGATGACCGGCAGCCCGTAATAGGCCTCGGTAGCCAGCTCGTTGCCGTTCATGCGGAAGCAGCCGTCGCCGGTAATGTGGATCACCGTTTTGTCCGGGTTCCCCTGTTTGGCGCCGATGGCGGCCCCCAGGCCGAAGCCCATGGTGCCGAAGCCGCCGGAGGTCAGGAGCTGGCCGGGATAGTCGAAATGCAGGTGCTGGATGGCCCACATCTGATGCTGGCCCACATCCGTGGCCACGATGGAATCCTGAGGGCATTTCCGGGCGATGGTGGAAAGCACCTGCTTCGGCGTCAGGACGCTCTCGCTTTCGCCGTACTCTGTTTCCCGCGGGAAGGAGAGCACGAAGTCCTTCCACTCCTTATGCTCGTACTGGGGCAGGCGCTCCAGCAGCAGGTTCAGGACCTGCTTGGCGTCGCCGATGATGTGGTGGTCCGTCTGGACGTTCTTGTTGATCTCCGCCCGGTCGATGTCGATATGGACGATCTTGGCCTGATGCGCAAAGGTCTCCGGCTTCAGTGCCACCCGGTCGGAGAACCGGCAGCCCACGGCGATCAGCAGGTCGCAGTTGTCGCAGGCCATGTTGGAGGCCACGGAGCCGTGCATCCCGATCATGCCGGTGGTCATCACGTCCCGGCCGGAAACGCCGCCGCCACCCATCACGGTGATGGCCACCGGCGCGTCGATCCGGCGGACAAACTGCCGGAATTCCTCGTGGGCACGGCTGCGGACCACGCCGCCGCCGCAGATCAGCATGGGCTTTTTGGATTCCGCGATCATCTCCACCAGCTTTTCCACGTCGTCCAGGTCCGCCTCCGGCATTTTCAGGCTGCTGGTGTAGGCCCGCCGGATCAGAGAAGCCAGATGCCCGGTGGTGGCGTGCTGCTCCAGAGGCAGCGGCTCGTAGTCGCACTCGGCGCTGGTCACGTCCCTGGTGATATCGATGACCACCGGACCGGGGCGGCCGCTGCGAGCCAGAGCGAAGGCCTCCCGCACCGTGTCCGCCAGCTTTGTCACATCCCGCACCAGATAGGTGGATTTCGTAATGGGCATCGTAATGCCGGTGAAGTCCACTTCCTGAAACGCGTCCCGGCCGATGAGGTTCTGGGGCACGTTGCAGGAGATAAAGACCACCGAGGAGGAATCCATGTACGCGGTGGCGATGCCGGTGGTCAGGTTCGTTGCGCCGGGGCCGGAGGTGGCGAAGCACACGCCCACCTTGCCGGTGCTGCGGGCGTAGCCGTCCGCCGCGTGAGCGGCCCCCTGCTCATGGGAGGTCAGAATGTGGGTGATCTCCTTGTAGTCATATAAAGCGTCATACACGTTCAAAATCGTGCCGCCGGGATACCCGAATATGGTATCCACCTTCTGTTCCCGCAGACATTCCATCAAGATCCGCGCGCCTGTGAGTTTCATGTCGATTACCTCCCCGTACAAGTAGCAAAAAAAGCGGCCCCGCTGACCAGCGGGACCGCTTTCGGCTCGTTTTTCTTACAAGCTCAACCGTTCTGTACCCCATGCCAGCCATATGAAATTGTGCCAATAATGGAAATAATGGCAACAAAAATGGACGCCATAATGGCGTCCATAATAATGGCGATCATAGAACGAGCGCTTGCGGCGCAAGAGGATACGGCGTCTGCCTTGGCAGCCGCTGCAACAGTATGATTGAAGAACTTCATCATCCTGTCCACATCCCCTCTCGTAAGATGTGGTTACAGTACCACTCATGAAGCGCTTTGTCAATCCGGTTTTGATAGATCGACCTATCTTTCGTAGCATTTCCAAAAATTTGCGGAATCCCGGCAAATTGGAATTGTAAATTTTGCCATAAAAAGCCAATCCCGGATCTGTTCTGCGCCCCTCCAAGCTTCACCACGCATTTGCCAACACATTTGAGAACACGCAGGCCAGCATTGTGATTGACCATTCAAACTCCCGTTTTCTCGACTTAATATATTCAAAAGTGATGGCTTCCGATAACTACGGAGTATTGGACATATGATCCTCGATTTTTTATAATCATACCAGCAAGAGGTTTTCAAACACAAATGTGCGTGGTACGCGGTATGCGTAAGGAGGAATTTCTATGACCATTGAAAAAGGCGACGCGACCAAATATGTCCATACCGGCAACGGCGAGCTATGCTATGAGCTGAACAAGGCTCTGACTGTGCCGGAGACCTTCCCCATCTACCTGTCCTCTGCCTACATCTTCGATTCCATTGATCCCATCGACAAGATCTGCGACGAGGGCGCTCCCGGCTATGCTTACTTCCGTCTGGGCAATCCCAATGCCGACGCCACCTCTCAGATCCTGGCCGCCGGTGACGGGGCCGAAAAGGGTCTGGTATTCTCCTCCGGCATGGCGGCCATTACGACCTCCATTCTGGCAACGGTGAAGCCCGGCGATCACATCGTGGCCTCCCCCATCATCTACGGCGAGGCGTTCTACTACCTGAAGTATGAGCTGAAGCGCTGGGGCGTGGAGACCACCTTCATCGACTTCAACACGCAGGATGTGGCGGACTATATCCGTCCCAACACCAGGCTGGTATACGGCGAGACCATTGCCAACCCCCTGATGAGCGTACCGGACATCCAGCATCTGGCGGACGTGGCTCACGCCAACGGCGCCAAGCTGTTTATCGACAACACCTTTGCCACTTCGATCATTGCCAAGCCCATCAAGTACGGCGCGGATCTGGTGATTTACAGCGCCACCAAGTATCTGGGCGGTCACGATGATCTGGTAGGCGGCGCGGTGGTCGGCTCCGAGGAGATCATCAAGTCTCTGAGCTTCTACCTGGGTCTCTACGGCGCGAATCTGGGCGCCACGGAATCCTGGCTGCTGGCCCGGAGCCTGCGGACGCTGCCCCTGCGGGTAAAGAAGATGGCTGAAAACGGTCTGGCGCTGGCCAAGTTCTTCGAGAGCCATCCCAAGGTGGAAAAGGTCTACTACCCCGGTCTGGAATCCTCTCCCAGCAAGGCGCTGGCCGACAAGCAGTTCGAGGGCAACGGCTACGGCGGTATGCTCTGCGTGAATTTCAAGGGCGGCCAGAAAGAGATCGACAAGCTCATCAGCAACTTGCAGCTGGTACGCTTCGTACCCACTCTGGCCGGTGTCGGCACCACACTGACCTATCCGCCCAGAGCGTCTCACCGGGATCTCAACCCCGACGAGCTGGCGGCCATCGGTATCACCATGGGCCAGATCCGGCTTTCTTCCGGCCTGGAGGACACCGACGATCTGCTGAATGACTTCGAGCAGGCGTTGGCAAAAATGTGACACCATTCCCCTTGCGGGAAATTCGATATAAAAAGGAGGGGTGCAGGCCCGGCTTCCAAAGCCGTGACAGTTGCAAACGAGCAAGACCGTATTGTTGAGCATGAAAAAGAAGGGAGAACAAAAATGGAGTTAGTAAAACACAATAAATGGCAGCGCATTATGTTGCCCGGCTTCCTGTTCCAGTCTATGGTCATCGGCGGTGGCTACGGCACTGGTGCGGAGATGGCTCAGTATTTCGGCGTAAACGGCGTTCTGGGTGGTCTTTTGACTTGCATTGTCGTAGCTGTTGTCTGGGGCGTTATCTGCGCAGCAGCTTTTGAGTTCACCCGCATCTTCAAGGTTTACGACTACCACAGCCTCACCAAAGCCCTCATCGGCAAGTTCGCCTTCACCTATGAGATCGTCTACATTGCAGCCTGCCTGATGGTGTTGGGCGTGGTCGTGGCCACCTCCGGCAATATGTTTGAGACTATGCTGGGCTTGAACCGTTGGATCGGCTCCCTCGTTCTGGCCGTCCTGATCTGCGTGATCGTTATTTCCGGTACCAAGGCCGTGGAAACCGTATTTGCTTTCTGGTCCTATGTGCTTTACGCTGTGTACGCGCTGTTCTTTATCATCGTATTTGTAAAATGGGGCTCCCAGATCGGCGCTAACCTTGCTCTGTGCGAGATCAAACCCACTTGGTTCTCTAACGGTCTGATCTATTCCTCCTACAATCTGGGCATCGTAGCTGCCCTGCTGTATTCCTGCTCCGGCTGCGAAAGCCGTAAGGAAGCCATTGCATCCGGCATGATGTCCGGTGTGATCGCTGTGGTTCCCGCCGCCCTGCTCTTCCTGGCCCTCTCCGCCTTCTATCCTGAATTCCTGGTTCTGGATGTCCCCGTTAACCTGCTGTTTGAGCAGCTGAATATGCCTTGGCTGTATTATGCTTTTGAGATTGTTCTTTTTGGCACCCTGATCGAAACAGGCATGGGCTTTATCAAGGCAGTCGTGGACCGAATCGAGGTAGCCTTTGATGAAAAAGAGGGTGGAGTCCCCTCCTGGGTCCGTCCCTCCGTCACGATCGGTCTAATGGTCATTGGTTTGGCGATCTCCGCTTTTGGCATCACCGCCATCATCCTGAAAGGCTATGGATCCCTGCCTTATGCTTACCTGATCACTCTGATCATCCCCCTGTTCACCGTGGGCATTTACAAGATCCATAAGCACGATCAAGCCGCTAAAGCTGCCGGAAAACGCCCCTGATGCGGACTTAGGAAAGTATCCTGATCTCCTAAGGATGATCGTATTGCAAAAACAACGCAGAACCGCAAATCTGGTTAAATCTAACAAAAATCGATCTGCCATCCGAGGAAAGCCGGAGCGTCTATCCGGCTTTCCTTCCCAAATCATATTTAATTTTAGTCCACTGGAAAGGAAGCGTCACAGATATGAAAGTAGCCGTTATTGCCGGCACCTTAGTAGATACCGCTATGGGTGTAGAATACCTGGGCCGCAAGGACCCAACCATCGAGGCCATTGCTTATCCCACTACCGATTCTCCCAGGGCGGGTCAGCTATTTCAACTATCCTCCGAAGCCAACAAGCGTAAGCGGTTCGAGGAAATTTTCTCAGCCGCTGAAAGGGAAGGCATCAAAGATTTCTTTATTTATTGCAACTCTCTCAGTGGTGTATTTGACTTTGAGGGCTTTGCAGCTGAGCGCGGTGACCGAGTTTACACTCCGCTTCAGGTCTATCGAGAGTTAGGCGTCCAATATGACAAATCCGCCGTCATTGCGGTGAACAACCAGTCCACTGCCGGCATCGAGCGGAGTTTGTATGAAAAGAACCCCAACACCGAGGTCGTAGGCATGGGAATGTTATCCCTGATCTCTGCCGTTGAAGAGAAGCGGGATCCCGAAAAAATCGTAGAGGATTTTGACCTGGCCGATCTCATAAAATTCTTTGAAGCCAATGGATGCCAGTGTCTAATCTTGGGTTGTACCCACTTCCCCTATTTTAAGGACGCACTCTCCAAGCGTACCCATCTGCCGGTGATCGATCCCGCAGATATTATGTACGCCAACCTGCTGAAAGGCGCTCAATAACCCTTTTGTTTCTAAATTCAGTGCCTCCGGCATATTGCCGGAGGCACTCAGCGTGTCGAAAAAGTCTTTTCGCCCCGCTGTGCAAGTTTTCAGAACTTTTA
>UQUC01000013.1 GCA_900544105.1 uncultured Oscillibacter sp.
TATAAGCTCTTTTTCTCCCCCGGCATAGCCGGGGGTTGCCTTTGTCAAGACAATGCAAGGAGGGCCAGACCTTACGAGGTCTGGCCCTCCTTTTGCTTTCCATACAGGGTCTGCTGGACGGTGATGGTGGTCAGCGTGCCGGTGAGCTGAACCAGCACCGCCGTCAGCAGCGCCAGTTCATCCTCGCTCAGATTCTGGGCGATGGCAACAGCAAGGGTATTCACCGCTGTGGTAAAGGCCAGCGGATCAAAGTCCTCCTTTGTCATTCCACCACCCCCTTCCTCTATCCTATGAGGAACGGGGCCGTTTCAGTCCGCATTTGCGGGTGGGCCGTTGTTCTTCCATCATGCAAAAACCTCCCACGGTGTCCCTTCATTTATAGGGAAACCGTGGGAGGTGCTTGTTTTATTCGGTTTTCTCGCCGGCGTGGTAGGCGTTGGTATGGACGTTGATGAACTGTGCTTTCAACTTGGAATAGAGGATGGTCTGGCTGGAATACAGCCCCTGATACCCAGAGAGCATATAACTCAGACAGCAAGCCAAGGCAAAATACAACATTCCCTCCGCGCCGAACAGTTCCACCGCCAGCAGCGTGGATGCCACCGGGCAGTTGGTCACGCCGCAGAAAACAGCAGCCAGACCTACCGCGGCGCCAAAGCCCACCGGCAGCCCCAGCAGCGGAGACACCGCGCAGCCGAAGGTCGCACCCACGAAGAAGGAGGGCACCACCTCGCCGCCCTTGAAGCCCGCTGCCAGCGTGACCGCCGTGAAAACCAGCTTCAGCAGGAAGGCCCAGGACACCGCCACGGTCTCCTGCTCGATGGCCCGGGTCACGATGTCCATGCCCGCGCCGTTATAGTCCGTGCCGAATATCCACGTCAGGGCGATGACGGCGAAGCCGCCACAAATCACCCGCAGCCACGGGTTTTTGATCCGCTTCATCAGGTGTCCCGCACCGTGCATCAGTTTGCAGAACAGGATGGACACCAGCGCGCACAGCACACCCAGCGCCGCCACCCGGACGAACATCCCTACCGACTGATCCGGCACCGCTACGGTGAAGCGGGTAGGCTCCACCCCCAGACGGACGGACACGCCGTAGGCCACCAGCGCCGCCAGCAGGCTGGGATACAGCGCCACATGGTAGAGGACACCGATACTGATGACCATGATGGCAAACACCGTGGCCGCCAGCGGCGTTCCGAACAGGGCGGAGAAAAACGCCGCCATGCCCGCCAGCGTAGCTACCCGGAGATCCCGGTCATCCAGCCGGAAGGTGCGGCCCATACACTGACCGATGGTGCCCCCCATCTGAAGGGCTGCGCCCTCCCGTCCCGCGCTGCCGCCGCACAGGTGGGTCAGGACCGTACCGAAAAAGATAGCCGGCAGCAGCAAGATAGGCAGCCGCTTTCCCGCATGGACCGCGTCGATGATATCGTCGGTGCCCAAGCCGTCCGTCTCCGTCAGCTTGTAAAAGCTCACGATCACAAAGCCCGCCAACGGCAGGAGATACAGCACCCAGGGGTGCGTCCCCCGGAAGGCCGTCACCTCATGGACGCCGAAGTGGAACATGGTCCCGATCAATCCGCAGACCACGCCGATGGCGGACGCCGCCATGGTCCATTTCGCAAGCGTCCACCCGTAAAGGCACCACCGCCGCAGAGTGGTTTTCGTTCTTTTGTTCACTGTATGCGCTCCCTCACTTTACCGCCGCTTTTTCCGCCAACACACTGTTGAAGGGTTCTTCCAGGCTTTCCGGGTGTTTGAGATTCCGGAACAGCTCCGCGAAGAAGCGGGAATACTCAATGCCAGTGGCAATTCGCTCGTCCATGACAACGCTCATAGGCATGATCTTCTTCCGGACACCCTCCGGCGCCAGCGGGTCGAGGACGGGCCGCCCCATGCAGACGAACACGCTGGTGGTGCCAAACTCATAGCAGTGGTGGAAAATGCAAGGCGTGTTGATGGAGGCCAGATTCGTCACGAACAGGCTGGTATGGAAGGGGCTCAGTTCAATGATAGACCTGGGAAGCAGATCATGCCGGTCCAAAAAGCTCGCCAGTCCAAAAACCGCCCGGGCCAGCCCCGGCACGCCGAATACGAATTTCGCAAACCGGTCGGTGTCGTTATTGTGCTGGACGTTCTGGTTCTTCTCGATGGTGGAGCGGATCTTCTCCGTCACGGTAAACACCGTGTCCTCCGGTTCCAGATACACCTTCAGAGAGGTCTCGTCCGGCGTGCCGTCCGCTCGCGTCTTCAGGATCACAAAGCTGAAGCAGAAGTGATTCCGTTTGTAGATCCGCCGGTTCATCACGAAATAGTTGATCTTTGGATTTTTCAGCACCGCGCGGTAATAGGCGGACACCAGCAGGCTCATGTGGGTCACGGTGCGTCCCTCCCGCCGTTTTGCCCGGATATAGTCCCGGATCGCGTCCTCATCCAGATATTCCTCCGCCCAGTTCTGGGCGTCATACCGCTTTGGCATGACATAGGGAAGCGCCTGCATGATGGCAGTCAGATCCCGTACTCTCGTTCCGTCTGGTCGCATAGCCATTCCTCGTGCTTTCTCCCCGTCAGCTCCAGGGTAAACGTGTCCGCTGACGGTATGGTGTCTTTATTATAGTTAAGAATCTGCAAATTTTCAAGTTAAACCGCAAAATGTGACCGACGGCTCCTCCTTACCGGTCATCCCGCCAGCCTGCCCCGGCCGTCAGCAGCCCCACTATGGCAGGGAGCAGCCAGAGGCTTCCCTCCGTGCGCCACACCAACCACGCCGTCCCGGACGCCGCCGCCAGCGCCGTGGAAATGCCCACCCACCGGCAGCCCCACTCCGCCGTTCCGGGACCGGCCAGCCACGCCAGCAGGAGATACAGCGCCCGTCCGCCGTCCAGTGGGCGGATGGGTAGCAGATTGAAGGCACATAGCACCCCGTTGACCCCCGCCGCCGTGGTGCACCCTATCCTGCCGAGAACCGCCGCCGCCAGCAAATTCGCCAACGGCCCCGCCAAGGCCGCCGCCAACTCCTGCCCGTAACCCATGGTCCCTCGGACCTCGATCACCGCTCCCAACACGCCGACCCGCAGCCGCCGGGCCTCCCCGCCGCAGAGCCTTAAGGCCAGCAGATGCCCGAACTCGTGCCAAGCCGCCGCCCCCAGCACCGTCAGCGCCATCTGCCAGCCGCAGCAGAGGGCGAACCATCCCACCAGCAGAAAAAAGCCGCCGGAGACGGTACACTCAGGCGGTTTCCACATAATAGATCGGGTTCAGGTAGACCCCGTCCTTTTGCAGTTCGAAATGCAGATGCGGCCCGGTGGCCATGCCGGTCTCTCCTACCTCCCCCAGCTTCTCTCCCTTTTTCACCGCCGCGCCGGAGGACACGGAGATCCGTCCGCAGTGGGCGTACAGGGTGGTGCAGCCGTTGGCGTGGGTGACGGTGCAGTATTTTCCGTAGCTGCTGCTCTCCCCTACCGCCGTAACGGTGCCGTCGGCAAAGCAGGCGATGGCCGTACCGGTATCCGCCGCCAGATCCACGCCATAGTGAAACCGCTCCGTTCCCTCCAAGGGGTGATCCCGGTAGCCAAAATTGGAGGACAGCACGCCCTTCACCGGCGTCTCGTGATCGAAGCCCAAAATTGCCTGCCGCATACTGACGTTTTCCGGCAAATCCTCGTCGGAATAGAGCACAAGGTCCATCGTCTCCAGTTCCTCCGGAGCCGGGTCCTCTCCCGCAGGCGGGATCGTGTTCGGCGGCTCTGCATCCCGCCAGTTCCGCAGCTCCGTCAGTGCCGCGCCGTCCGCTGTCCGGGCGGCGGTCTGCCGGGTCTCCGCGCCCTCCGGATGGAACACGGCCCGGTACACCTCGTCCGCCGCCTCCGCCGGAGTCCCATCCTTGGTAAACAGCCCGCCCACGGCGGAAAATACCGCCTGCACATCGACGCTCCGCGTCATGGCTTCTGACAGTTTTTGGCTGATGCCCGCCATTCTTCCCGGCAGCAGCAGCTTCGCCGCCACCAGCAGCACGAAAATGCCGCCGCAGGTCACCAGACGGATGAGCCGCAGCCGCTCCGTTGCTGACAGGGTGTCTGCTTTCCCGGACTGGCGGCGTCCCACCTGACGCGCCACCGTCCTCTTTCTGCTAACTGATGCGACTATCCGCCGCCCTGACCGCCTTACCGCCATCCTCCCAGCCCCCCATCGTTGAATTCTTTCAACTCTATGCGGGGATTTTCCACAATATGCCTTGACATCCCGAACCGGATACCGTATAATGGTAAAGCTGTATCCGGGTGTAGCGCAGTTGGTAGCGCGCATGGTTCGGGTCCATGAGGCCGTGGGTTCGACTCCCGCCACTCGGACCAAGTAATGATAATCCGAACTACATTCTCCAAATAGGGAATGTGTTCGGATTTATCATTTCTATTGAGAATGTTTTGTAAAAGCAAGGGCGGGAAAATAATTCCTGCCCTTGTTCTTTTATTAAAAGCAGTTTATACTTACCATACAAGATGGTTAGGCTGTATTCCACAGAAAAGGAGACAAATATGCGCCGGAACAGACTTTCTATACTGAAAAGTGCGGTTGAACTTGCCATACTGTATTTTCCCCTACTCTTTCTATCTGACCTCATCGAAGAGGTATGCCCGTTTGCAAACATATATGTCCAGTCTACTGCCAGCGCATTACTTTGCTTTTGTGTCCTTTTCAGCAACAGTTCGAAAACTGCATTGAAAAAATGGAGTTGTTCAATTCCATTTACTTTGATTTTCTATTTTGTCCTCGCTGCAACGAATTTTGATGTTCGGCTGATCAATAGATTGCTTCCGGGATATGGACATCTTTCGGCGGGAGCGGGATTTGCGTTTATCATAGAATTCGGATTATTCACGATTGCACAAGGGATTGCAAATCTGCTGGCAATCGCTTGCAGCAATCCGCTAAATGCTGGTGGACTTCAAAAAATGTGTTCTATCATACAGATTGTAATTCTTCCAATAGTATGTATAATTATCGTTTTTGCTGTATTATATCTTGAACTTACAATGCCGACATGGAAGGAGATATATTACTCCGTCTATGGCTAATATAGCAAAAGGCGGGAGCATCGGTTCAGATGTTCCCGCCTTTGTTATGCTTTGTTCTGTTGTCCGGTCTGCCGTTTTGCTTGCCATGTGGCATATTCCCGCTGCCGTTCCCGTTTCCAGGCGACGGAGGCTTCTTTCAAATCGGGGTTGGGGTCTGGGCGAGGAGGAGGATCACCACAACGGCGACCGCAAAGCCCGCAGCAGCGGTCAAAACCGCGATGCCGGTCCGAAGCCGCTTTCCGGTGGCTCTGCACACCAGCCAGACACACACCATACAGGCTGCGGCTGCCAGCAGGGAGATTCCCAGCCCCTTCCACAGCCACGCAAGCTCATAGAACCATCTCATATCAACTGTCCTCCCTCTCTCCGCACAGCCTGTTTCAATTCTTCAAGGTCATGGTCATCCGGATGGGCGAGGGCGCGGTCAAAATTCCGGATCAGTCCATCCAGATTGGGAGCCGGGTTGGGCTGCTGCTTCATTTTTTCGTACCGCTCCCGGACCGCCATGGGCATTTTACCCTGGCACATATAGGCGCCGATGATCGAATTGCTCTCATCGATGCTCTCCTTTACCCGATCCAGCACCTTTTGAAAATAAGCCTCGCTTTCGCCGAAGCCCGCCGTGCCAAACAGAAAAATTTTCTTGTTTTTCAGGCGTTTCAAAAGCGCAAGCGCTGCTTCATCCGCAGTTCCCTTATCGGTCCAGAAGCCAACATACAGCTTTTCGGATTTGATCGCACCGGCTTCGTCCGTGCCGAAATGATCGCACAGATCCGCCGGAAGGCTCTCCCGGATCGCCTCAGCCAACAGCCTGGTATTTCCTGTTCTGCTGGAATAAATAATGGAGTAGCGTTCATCGTTCATAAGCGTATCCTCTCTTTGCTTTGATTGTTGGGATGATCCGGTGCGCGTCACTGTTCCGCCAGCCACCGGCAGGCGGAGACCGCAGCCAAGGTACCGTCCGAAACCGCCGTGGTCAGCTGCCGTACCTGCTTGTGCCGACAGTCGCCTGCCACAAAAAAGCCCGGTGTGGCTGTTTCCATCCGGTCATTGGTCAGGAGATACCCCTCTCGATCCCGTTCTGCCAGTGCCGCGGCCATTTCCGTATCGGGAACGCGGCCAAAGGCCACAAATAACCCACTGACCGGGAGCCGCATCTCCCGTCCATCGGCATTTTTCAGCAGAAGATGTTCCAGCTCTCCGTTGTCGGCGCAGAGACCGGTGATGACCGTATCCGTCAGGATGGTAAGATTTTCCCGTTGGGCCGCCTGTTCCACCAACGTCTGCTCCGCCCGGAAAGTATTTCTCCTGTGGATCAGCGCCACGCTGCGGCAGCGTCCGGCCAGAAACAGAGCATCCTCAAAGGCGGTATTGCCGCCGCCGGCCACCGCCACGTCCTGCCCGTCAAAGAACGGGCCATCGCACAGGGCGCAATAGCTGACGCCGCGGCCTACCAATTCTTCTTCACCGGGCAGCCCCAGCGTCCGAGGCTTTGCCCCGGCTGCATAAATCACCGCCCGAGCCGAAATCGCCCCGTCCTCCGTTTCCAGAAGGAACGTGCCGTCCGTGTTTCGTTCGATCCTCTGTACCCCGTCGAAGGCCAGCTCCGCCCCGGCCGCTTCCGCCTGGGCATACATCCGGTCTCCCAGTTCCATGCCGCTGACCGCGCCAAGGCCGGGATAATTCTCCACCAACGGCGAGAGGGTGATCTGCCCGCCAAAACCGGTGCCCTCAAGTACGGTAACGGAGTGTCCAGCTCGTGCGGTATACAGGGCGGCTGTCAGTCCGGCAGGACCGCCGCCGATCACAGCAAGCTCGATCATTGGGCATACTCCCGGAGGAACGCCTTGATCTGGGCTGCACCCACGTAGAGGGTGGGAACCTCCCCCCAAGCCACCAACGTGGGGGCCTGCCGCAAGCCAAGAGCCTTTGCCTCCTCCGCATACTGGGCGGCATCCTTTTCCTCATAGGGAACGCCCGCCTTTTGCAGCAGCGGCTTCACCGCCCGGCAGTTGGGGCAGGTGGCCGTGACAAAGAGCGTGTAACGGTCTGCTTTCCCCGAAACGGGCGCGGTCTCTTTCACTTCTTCCACCGGGTGCTCGGCGGTCGCCGCAAAAACACCGTCTGCGGCTGTCCCCGTCCGATAGGTCTTTCGATCCTTGTATTCCTGACTTTTGCCGTCGTTCCAGTTCTGCACCGGGCGGTAGTAGCCGGTGATGCGGCTGTAAACCTCCGTTTTCCGTCCGCAGATGGGGCAGGTGAACTGCTCCCCGGCCAGATAGCCGTGGTCTGCGCAGACGGAATAGGTGGGAGACAGCGTATAGTATGGCAACTCGTAGTTCTCCGCGATCTTGCGGACCAGTGCCGCCGCTGCCCGCCAGTCGGGTAGCTTTTCGCCCAGGAAGGTGTGGAACACCGTGCCGCTGGTGTAGAGGGTCTGGAGCTTGTCCTGCACGTCCAGCGCAGCGAACACGTCCTCCGTGTAGCCCACAGGCAGGTGGCTGGAATTGGTGTAGTAGGGCGTCCCGCCCTCGTGGGCGGTGATAATATCGGGGTACTGTGCCTTATCGTGCTTGGCAAGGCGATAGGAGGTGGACTCGGCAGGGGTGGCCTCCAGATTGTAGAGGTCTCCATACTGCTCCTGATAGTCGCTCAACCGCTCTCGCATGTGCTTCAGCACCCGAACGGCAAAGTCCTGCGTCTCCTCATGGGTGAGGTCCTTGCGGAGCCAGTTGGCGTTCAGGCCCGCCTCATTCATGCCGACGAGACCGATGGTGGAAAAGTGATTGTCGAAGCTGCCGAGATAGCGTTTGGTGTAGGGGTACAGCCCCTCCTCCATCAGCCGCCCGATGGTGGTGCGTTTGATCTTCAGACTGCGGGCGGCTATGTCCATCATGTGATCCAGCCGGGCGAAGAAATCCGCTTCATCCTTGGCAAGATACGCAATACGGGGCAGGTTGATGGTCACGACGCCTACGGAGCCGGTAGACTCACCGCTGCCGAAGAAGCCGCCGCTCTTTTTCCGCAGCTCCCGGAGGTCCAGGCGCAGGCGGCAGCACATGCTGCGCACGTCGCTGGGCTCCATGTCGGAGTTAATGTAGTTGGAGAAGTAGGGCGTTCCGTATTTGGCGGTCATCTCAAAGAGCAGCCGGTTGTTCTCCGTTTCGGACCAGTCGAAGTCTTTGGTGATGGAATAGGTGGGGATAGGATACTGGAAACCGCGGCCGCTGGCGTCGCCTTCGATCATGACCTCGATGAATGCCTTGTTGATCATGTCCATCTCCGGCTGGCAGTCGCCATAGGTAAAGCTCATGGGCTTGCCGCCCACGATACAAGGCTGACCGGCCAGGTCGGCGGGCACGGTCCAGTCCAGGGTGATGTTGGAGAAGGGGGCCTGTGTCCCCCAACGGCTGGGGGTGTTAACGCCATAGACAAAGCTCTCGACGCAGTGCTTGACTTCATTGTAGCTGAGCTTGTCCATTCGGACAAAGGGGGCAAGATAGGTGTCAAAGCTGGAAAATGCCTGAGCACCCGCCCACTCGTTCTGCATAATACCCAGGAAATTCACCATCTGGTTGCATAAAGTAGCCAGGTGCTTGGCCGGGGCGCTGGTGATCTTGCCCGTCACACCCCCCAACCCTTCCTGAATGAGCTGCTTCAGGCTCCATCCGGCGCAGTAACCGGTGAGCATAGACAGATCGTGGATATGGAGGTCCGCGTTGCGGTGGGCGTTGCCGATCTCCTCGTCATAAATTTCGCTGAGCCAGTAATTGGCTGTGATGGCACCGGAGTTGGACAGGATCAATCCGCCCACGGAGTAGGTGACGGTGGAGTTTTCCTTTACCCGCCAGTCGGACACCCGCAGATAATCGTCCACCAGCTTTTTGTAGTCCAGGATGGTGGAACTCATGTTTCGCAGCTTTTCCCGGTTCTTGCGGTAGAGAATGTAGGCCTTGGCCACTTCCGCGTAGCCGGCACGCTGAAGAACGGCCTCCACGCTGTCCTGAATGGTCTCCACATCGATCCGCCCATCCCGGATCTTATCGGCATAATCCGCCGTGACCTGCAAGGAAAGCAGGTCGATCACATCCGGAGCATAGGGAATATGGGTGGCGTCAAAGGCTTTCATAATGGCACTGGAGATACGGTTGAGACTGAATTCGGCGGCATGGCCGTCCCGCTTGATGACTTGATACATGGTCCTCTTCTCCTTTTCTCTATTGTCCACGGATCTGTGTGCTGGGAATATCAGGCAAAACGCTGTCCCGCAGCGCTTCGATCTCTTCTTTTGTCAGGGGCTTCACGCCGCTGCCCACCAGTTCGCCGGAGTCCACAAAGGGTTGGAGGAAATAGCGCTTCGCACCCTTGAGCCAACGGCCGATCCCGGCCATCTCCTCCGACGTGTGCAGCGGTGCGCAGACGGTGGTGCGGAACTCATAGTCCACGGCGCCCTCCATCAGCAGTGCGGCGCTCCGCTTCACCGGTCCCAGAAGATTCACGCCGCCGCAGGTCTCCGCATAGCGGTCCGGGCTGTTCTTGATGTCCATGGCAACATAGTCCAGCAGCCCCTCCTGCGCCAGCGCTTCCAGCATGTCGGGGTCAGTGCCGTTGGTATCCAGCTTCACGGCAAAGCCCAGCCCCCGGATCTGACGCAGCAGCGCCGGAAGGTCCTCGTACAAGGTCGGCTCCCCACCGGTGACGCACACGCCGTCCAGCTTTCCTCGACGGGTCTCCAAAAATGCCAGAAGCTCCTCCGTGGAAAGGCCGCCGGTCGCACGGTCCGGCAGGACCAGAGTGGGATTGTGGCAGAAAGGGCAGCGCAGATTGCAGCCGGGCAAAAACACCGTGCAGGCCACTTTGCCGGGGTAGTCCAGCAGCGTTACCTTTTGCAGTCCGCCGATCCGCATACGCATCTCTCCCTCCCGCTGATCGTCTCTTAGAGTTTAAGTATATAATGGTAAGCACGTTCTGTCAACCGCGAAAGCACAAGATATTGTGCCTATCGCAAAATAATAGCACTAAATAAAATTCGTCATGTACAAGCTGACCGTGATTGCACGGTCTCCAGCAAATCCGCGGAACAGCAAGCAGGCACCTGAAGCAAAAACCGGGACATCCTGTTGGATATCCCGGTTTTTGTTGATCCTTCTAAAATCATGCTTGAATTTACAAAAAAGGTACAAGCCTCAAAGCACGTTTATTTTTCACCGTCCGCTTTCGGTGTTCCCTTCTCCTGCCCTGCAAAATGCTTTTCCAAGGCGGACTGCCTGGCAAGGATGGCGTTTACTTTATCGTAGAGATCCTCGATCATAATTTCCGTTTTGAGATTTACCTTGTAATCGTTCTCGGCACGGCGGCGGTCCTTTTCCTCCTGCCGGTTCTGGCTCATCATAATGAGCGGCGCTTGAATGGCTGCCACGCAGGAGAGCACGAGGTTGAGCAAAATGAAGGGAAATGGGTCGAAGGCCTTTGCCGCCAGCAGTGTATTGACCACCATCCAAAGGATCAGCACGCCGGTGAAGGAGAAAATGAATGCCCAACTCCCCGCGAATTTTGCGATGGCATCCGCCGCCCGCTGACCGAGGGTGTATTTTTCCTTTTCACCTGCCAGATTTTCGGAAATTTTGCTGTCTGCCAGCAGATTCAGCACTTCGTCATCCGTCATGTCATGGCGGATATCCTTCAGGACTTCTCTCAAAAGCTTTCTGTTTTCTTTCATAAATATCATCCGTTTCTTTTTGAATCTCTGTCAAAATGCACTTATACTTCATTTTTCGAGACATGTAGGAAGAAATCCGGTCCCTTGTTCTCAAAAAGAATGAGGGACACACCCAGCAACAGGTCGGCATGGAGGGACGGGTCCTCCAAAGGAATGTCGAAATCCTCCTGCAACCTGCGGACACGGTAGAGCACCGTGTTGCGGTGGGTGTAGAGCGCGTCGCAGGTCTTTTTCAGAGAACGACAGCAAATCAGGTAATAGTAGAGTGTTTCGCAGTATTGTGTGTTCTTTTCCCGATCATGGGTGGCCAAGCGGCGCAGTTCTACGGAGATCAGACCTCCGCGCCCCTCCAGATTTTTCAACAACAGGGGTGTGCGAAGCTGCGCCACAGTGCAGACCCGCTCTCCGTGAAAGCGCTCATCCCGCATCAGCTCCAGCGCTTCCCGCGCAGTGGGATAAAGCTTGGGCAGGTCGAAAAGATTGTCCAACGGCTCGGAGATCAGGACCTTGAGGTGAAATTCCTCCGCCAGCTCAGAAAAAATGCAAGCATCTCCCTCCCGGTGCAGAAAGAGCAGTACATCGCCCTTATACAAAAACGGATGGCTGTCCGGGATCTGTGCTTCCAGGGCCTCCTTCAATCGGCGCTGCCCGGCATAGACGCTGCGATAGGCCGCCAGGTCCACCAATGCGAAGGTCAGCGGGTGGAAATCTGCAAGATAGGTATTGGCAGTCTGAAGCTGGAAATACGCGGCGGATGAAAATCCGCCGCCCAGCAGGTGCATGAGAATATCCTCTGTGGTCTCAAAGGGCTTGTCCTGCCGACTGGCCTCCACAAACAACTGCTTGGCGAGGATACGCTCCACCAGCGCCCATGTCTGGGCGGAGATCTTCTCCAGATGTCCGTCCGTGTCCACGCAGATGAGGCAGCCAAGCTGGACCCCCGCGCTGACAAGGAGTGCAAATCGCCGGGGATATGGGCTGCCTGGCAGTTGGAGAAAGTCCGCCCGCCCTTCCGAAAGAGCCGGGCTCCTGCTGATGAGCACACCGGCTTCATAGGTGATCTCGCCGCAGCTCACTGTGTTTTGAAAAAGCTCATCAGAAAATCCCGGCGGCAGGCGATACGCCGCCACATGGAAGGTATCGTCCAGCACCAGCAGCGGACAGTCCAGCAACTTGCCCGCACTCTCCGCCAGTTGTCCGAGATCATCCTGAGAGAGAAATTCCTCCAGCAGCGTCTCAGCGCCGCAGTTTTCCCACTGTGCGTCTCCCATCGCCCTCATCCCCTTTCCACCTGTGCTTTCAGCACAAGTCTTTCTTTTTTTATTGTACCCGCAGTTTCTTGTTTTTGCAAGAAAAAAAGATAAACTATACAGCAGAAAAAGGGAAAAAGGAAGCCGTTAATGTGATGTGCAGAAAAATGATACACATTTCAAGCGTGGCATCCGACAAACCGATGGCCGCCGCAGGCATTGATTGCTTGTGCGATCAGAACGTACCGTCCTTTTTCCGCAATTCAATTTTGTAATTTCATCTCGAATGGAGGAATTGATTATGCTACCCAGCATCTATGGTGAAAATATGTTTGACGATTTCTTTGACAACAGTTTCTTCGGCGGTCACAGCCCCCTGTTTGGCAAGCACGAGAGAAACCTGATGAAGACCGATATCCGCGAAACGGATGACGCCAAGGCTTACCGCTTCGCGGTGGAGCTGCCCGGCTTCCAGAAGGACGAGATCCATGTGGACGTGAAGGACGGCTACCTGACCGTCAGCGCCCAGAAGGGCTTGGACAAGGACGAGGAGGACAAGAAGGGCCGCGTTCTGCGCCAGGAGCGCTATGCCGGTGCCTGCTCCCGCAGCTTTTACGTGGGCGATGTGAAGGCCGAGGACGTGAAGGCCAAGTATGAGTCCGGTGTGCTGACCGTTCTGATCCCCAAGAAGGAGCCTAAGAAGATCGTTTCCGGCACCTCTGTCATCGTCGAATAAACAGCTTCGGCGCGCCGTTGTGCGCCGGATGCAAAGCTGCTGAAGCAGCCCTGCGGCTTGCCGTCTGCGTATCAACAGGCGGCAAGCCATTTCATCTAAAATATATCACGGAGAATCACCGATGAAAGAAGACCGCCGCCCGCAGGAGATCTGCGCAATTTGGATCGACCACGCAAATCGAATCATCTCATTCCGCAAAGAAGATGGTTTTGAGCCACGCGCCTTTCTCTCACCAGATGAACAAATGCAGTATGCGTTGGAAAAATGCTCCAACGGCTACCGGGTCCAATGACCGTTGAGAATTCTGCATGTGGGCGTGTGAGCATTTCCGCAATGTTCCGTCCCCATTCTCATGGACCGCAAAAGAAGGATGATTTCTGTTGAAATCATCCTTCTGAGACTGTCGATAAAGTGGTAAATTCTCCGCGACGGTAAGGAAGGGTGTGCGCGGGAAACCCAAGAAGGGTGTCCTGCGCCATTGGAATCCTAAGTTTTCAGAACTTTTATAAAGTTCTGAAAACTGGCTCAGCGGGGCGAAAAAACTTTTTCGACACGCTGAGAAGGATGATTTCTGATGAAATCATCCTTCTTTTCATATCAGGACGGCAGTTTTAGGAATTGAAACGCTTGACAAAAAACGTAGGATATGGTGCACTATAATTATAGTCTTATCCGGTTTCCGCTAAAAGGAGGAGATGGAATTTGAAAAAGCTGCTGATCTGTTTCGTGCTTCTCTGTATCTTCCCACTGAGTTTTTCCGCGTGTTCCTCAAAGCGAAACGGCGGTTCCGACGATCCCGGTGATTTTGCCGATCACGGAGGAGAACCTATGGAGTTCCAGCGCTTCTCCCTGTCAGAAACGCGCAGAGCTATGTCTACGAGGGCCGCAAAACGGAAACCGGCGTGTATGAAGCGGGCACATGGGAACTGTCGGAGCAAGCCCGGAGCCTCTGGCTGCGCCTCAACTTCGCCGGGGAGTATTCCGAGGGCATACGTCCCGTCCAAATTCAGGGGCGGAAATACCTGCCCATGTTCCCCGCCCGTGACAGCGTCTATACCATTGCTCAGGTCCGGGAGAAATTTTTGGAGGTCTTTTCCGAGGAATTTACGGATAAAACCCTGAATACCGCCATTGCGAACAAAGATCTGCTCGAATATAACGGCAATGTCTACGCAGCGTGCAAGAAAAATAAGGGTGAGACCTCCTACAACAGTTGGGCGGATCATATTCAGGACGATGGGGACGGGAAATTCACAGTGGTGATGGGCGTCAGCATGCCGCCGGACGGCAACACAGTCTACGTGGAGCTACCGGCGGAGAAAAACGCGGCGGGACATTTCGTTTTTACAGATTATCCTTACCGGGACCAGTCGGAATGGCCCC
The DNA here is from genome assembly GCA_900544105.1 of uncultured Oscillibacter sp. Lineage (GTDB taxonomy): Bacteria > Bacillota > Clostridia > Oscillospirales > Oscillospiraceae > Oscillibacter. The sequence goes on from UQUC01000013.1 coordinate 14,170, forward strand.
GCTTCTCACTTTCCTATTCTCTGTTCCAAGCCATTCAACGCTGCACGGGAAATAACAGAAAACCACAGATTACCTTCAAAGGAGTATTGCTATGAAAATGATAGATCCCGCCGCCATGTCTCGGTTTGTTGCCTTGCGGGAGGCTGCTCAGAAGATCCATCGCCTGTCTCCCCCCGTCCGCATGATGGAGCAACCACCTCACGAAAACCGGAATACCGCCTCTGTTGCTCTGGAATTTCCCACGCCTTTGGTGGTTCTCAATTCCACCGTCCGACAAACCCTTTCGTCCCTGATCTGCCAGTGCGACACCATGCAGACGGATAAGACGGACATCGGCGTCTGCTTCACCTTTACCGTTTCTGAAATTTGGATCACAGATAAGTCGAAATAAAGTACGTTTCCGGTAAGGAATAGTTGGAACATGATTCGTTCCAAGTGCACTGCTTTCGTCAAAAACAGCCCAGATACCAGCGACAGAGCGAACATTACATAGCGCAAAACGCCCACCACGCTGAACGATATGGACGTTCTCCGTTTCACCGGTCAAAACCGGCAGGATCCGCGGTCATCAGGCTCAGGTCAATATATGGCGTTGGTTTTGTCAGTCGCAGTTACCTGTGCCGCATTTCTACTATATCAGAGGGCGCTTCATTTTTTCTCATCGGCAGAAGCCGCGTTTGAACCTCGCGCCCCGTGAGTGGCTTTCAGTATACAAAAAGAAGTACCGCACCTCTCGGTGCGGTACTTTTGCTTCTTAGTAGAAACGCTTCTTGTTCTTACGAGCAGCCTCAGACTTCTTGCGACGCTTCACGCTGGGGCTTTCATAATGCTCTCTCTTGCGAACCTCGGCGATAACGCCTGCCTTAGCGCAGCTACGCTTGAAACGCTTCAGTGCGCTATCGATGGATTCGCCTTCCTTGACATGAATCTCAGACATTTATATTTCCCTCCCTCCGAGACATCCGGCTTGATCCTGGATGCTTAGGGGCTACGTATAGCCTTAACGTACATCATTATAGGAAATAATCAGAAGAAAGTCAAGGATTTTTTCTCAAATCCGAAAAATTTGATGGTTTCCCGCATTTGAGCCGGTCACTTTCCCTTACTGGGGCTTTACGATCAGGTTGATCAGACGGTTCTTGACCAGAATGGTCTTGACGATCTGCATCCCCTCGGTAGCCTTCTGCACCTTATCCACAGACAGTGCGGCGGCCTTGACGGTCTCCTCGTCGCTGTCCACAGCCACGGTAACGGTGCCCTTCATCTTGCCGTTGACCTGAATGGCCATCTCCACAGAGGAAGCCACGGTCTTGCTGGCGTCATACACAGGCCACTCCGCCTGGCAACACATCTTATGGGTCTTGGCAGCGAAGCCCAGCGTCTCCCACAGCTCCTCGGTGATGTGGGGTGCAAAGGGATTCAGCAGGCGCAGCAGGATGCCCAGATCGCCCCGGGTCACGCCGTTGGCGGTCATTTCGTTGACAGCAGTCATCATGGCGGCGATGGCGGTGTTCATCTTCAGGGTGTCGATATCGTCCGTGACCTTCTTGATGGTCTTGTGAAGGATGACCTCGTTAGCCGGGGTCAACTCCTCGCTGTCAGCCGCAGACTCCGCCAGATTCCAGACCTTATCCAGGAAGCGCTTGGAGCCCTTCACCGCGTCGGTAGACCAGGTGGCCGCCTGCTCAAAGTCACCCACGAACATGATATACAGACGCATGGTGTCCGCGCCGTACTGGGCCACGATATCATTGGGGTTCACCACGTTGCCCCGGGACTTGGACATCTTCTCGCCGCCCTCGCCCAGGATCATGCCGTGGCTGGTGCGCTTGGCGTAAGGCTCCTTGGTAGGCACGGCGCCGATGTCATAGAGGAACTTATGCCAGAACCGGGAGTACAGCAGATGCAGCGTAGTGTGCTCCATGCCGCCGTTGTACCAGTCCACGGGAGACCAGTACTCCAGCGCCTCCTTGGAAGCCAAGGCCTTATCATTGTGAGGGTCCATATACCGCAGGAAGTACCAGCAGGAGCCGGCCCACTGGGGCATGGTATCCGTTTCACGCTGGGCAGGGCCGCCGCACTTGGGGCAGGTGGTATTCACCCAGTCGGTCATCTTGGAGAGAGGAGATTCGCCATCGTCCGTCAGCTCGTAGCTCTCCACGTCCGGCAGCAGCAGGGGAAGCTGCTCCTCCGGCAGAGGAACCCAGCCGCACTTCTCGCACTTCACCAGGGGGATCGGCTCGCCCCAGTAGCGCTGACGGCTGAACACCCAGTCGCGGAGCTTGAAGTTGGTCTTGGGATGGCCGATGCCATGCTCCGTGACCCACTTCTTCATAACGGGGATAGCCTCCTTGACGGTGAGGCCGTTGAGGAAGTCGGAGTTGACCATGATGCCGGTATCGTCCTTCAGGGCGAAGGCACACTTGGTCACGTCGCCGCCCTTGACCACCTCCACGATAGGCAGGCCGAAGGTGGTGGCAAAGTCCCAGTCGCGCTGATCGTGGCCGGGCACGCCCATGACGATGCCGGTGCCGTAGCCCATCAGCACATAGTCGGAAACGAAAATGGGAATGTGCTTACCGGTGACGGGATGGACGGCCTCGATGCCCTCCAGCCGGACGCCGGTCTTTTCCTTGTTCAGCTCGCCGCGCTCAAAGTCGGACTTCCGGGCAGCCTCCTGCCGGTAGGCCTCCACAGCGTCCCAGTTGGTCAGCTGATCCTTCCACTGGGCGAGGTAGGGGTGCTCGGGAGAGATGACCATATAGGTCACACCGAACAGCGTGTCGCACCGGGTGGTGTAAACTGTCAGCTTGTCGCCGTTGGTGGCGGTGAAGTCCACCTCGGTACCCTCGCTGCGGCCGATCCAGTTGCGCTGCTGGATCTTGACCCGCTCGATATAGTCCACATCATCCAGATCGTCGATGAGGCGGTCGGCGTACTTGGTAATGGCCAGCATCCACTGGCTCTTTTCCTTGCGGATGACCTCGCTGCCGCAGCGCTCGCAGACGCCCTCTACGACTTCCTCGTTGGCCAGCACGCACTTGCAGCTGGTGCACCAGTTCACGGGCATGGACGCCTTATAAGCAAGGCCCTTCTTGAAGAGCTGGAGGAAGATCCACTGGGTCCACTTATAGTAGCTGGGGTCCGTGGTGTCCACCACCCGGTCCCAGTCGAAGGAATAGCCCAGCATGTGAAGCTGCTTGGTGAAGTTGGCGATGTTCTGCTTGGTGACGATGGCGGGGTGGACGTGGTTCTTGATGGCGTAGTTCTCCGTAGGCAGGCCAAAGGCATCAAAGCCGATGGGGAACAGCACGTTGTAACCCTGCATCCGCTTCTTGCGGCAGATGATGTCCATGGCGGTGAAGGGACGGGCGTGGCCCACGTGGAGGCCCTGACCGGAGGGATAGGGGAACTCGATGAGGCCGTAGAACTTCTCCCGGGCCTTGTCCCCGGTGACGGCGGTGAAGGGCTTTTCCTCCAGCCACTTCTCCTGCCATTTCTTTTCAATGGCTGTAAAATCGTACTTCATGGTTGACTCCTTTTATCTGAAATGTTCTGCATTTTGATCGATTTGATCTCAGGACCGCTTTTGTGTCCGCTGCTTGACGCGCCACCAGACCAGCTGAACGGCCAACGCGATCAACGCCGCTGCCCACAGCATCTGAAAAGCTGTTGCAGGTTCAAAGTTCCCGCCCCATTTCTCCGTTCCGAACACGGACAGGCAGACACAGGATACCAGCAGGGACAGGGCGTTTCCCAAAAACAGGGCTTTCAGGCTGTTTTTATGGTATGCCCATTTCATCAGCGTAATCACGCCGATGATAGACAGGAAATTTGCCAATACTCCACCCGTTTCCCCATGTCCCCAAAGGCCCAGATACGCATAGGGAACGCCGTAGGCCAGAAAAGGAACGCGAGAATCCCACAGCTTTTTCATCCCGCAACACCTCACGCTTTCCGATGAATAAGAAAACGCCCCTAAGCCTTACGGCTCAGGGGCGTTGAAAACGCGGTACCACCCTGTTTCCGCCGGTTTCCCGGCGCTCGGTGCGGCAGATAACGATGCCAGCCGTTCCGCCCTACTGCTGTTCAGGTGAAAGACTCCGGGGCCAGTCCTCCCAGGCTCCCCCACCGGCTTGCAGCAAACGCCGGCTCTCTGAAGGCGGGATACCAGGGCTTTTTCCCCATCTCAGTCGATAACGGATTTATTTTATGCGCAAACCACCGGTTTGTCAAGTCCTCTTACCGGCAACAACAGGCAAAACCGTTCCAAATCAGGCCCGTTTTTCCAGATTGCCACTGTATTTCTCCCGGAAGTCGACAAAGGTGCCGTTGTCCAGTGCCTCCCGGATCTTGGCCATCAGTTCGTTGTAGAACCAGAGGTTGTGCAGCACCGCCAGACGCAGGGCCAGCACCTCGTCCGCCTTGAACAGGTGGCGCAGGTAGGCCCGGGAATGGCTCCGGCACACCGGGCAGTTGCAGCTTTCGCTGATGGGCCGGTCATCGGTGATATACTTCTCGTTCATGATGTTCACGGTGCCCTCCCAGGTAAAGAGCTTTCCGTGACGGCCATTGCGGGAAGGCATCACGCAGTCGAAGAAGTCCACGCCCCGGGCCACGGCCTCAATGATGTTGCTGGGGGTTCCCACGCCCATGAGATACCGGGGCTTGTCCGCCGGGGCAAAAGGCTCCACCACGTCGATCATCTCGTACATCACCTCGGCAGGCTCTCCCACCGCCAGGCCGCCGATGGCGTAGCCGTCGCAGTCGATCTTGGCGATCTCCTGCATATGCCAGGCCCGAAGATCCGCGAAGGTGGCGCCCTGGTTGATGCCAAACAGCATCTGATGGGGATTCACCGTATCCGGCAGGCTGTTGAGCCGGTCATGCTCCACCTTGCAGCGCTGGAGCCAGCGGAGGGTCCGCTCCACCGACGCCTTGGCGTACTCATACCGGGCCGGGTTCTCCACGCACTCGTCAAAGGCCATGGCAATATCGCTGCCCAGATTGGACTGGATCTGCATGGATTCCTCCGGGCCCATAAAGATCCGGTGGCCGTCGATATGGCTGGCGAAGGTGACGCCCTCCTCCTTGATCTTCCGCAGAGAGGCCAGCGAAAACACCTGAAATCCGCCGGAATCCGTGAGGATCGGCCCGTCCCAATTCATAAATTTATGGAGGCCGCCCATCTGCCGCACCACCTTGTCACCGGGACGGAGATGCAGATGGTAGGTGTTGGACAGCTCGATCTGGCAGCCCACATTTTTCAAATCCAACGCCGAAACGCCGCCCTTGATGGCTCCCTGCGTACCCACATTCATAAACACCGGGGTCTGCACCGTGCCGCCGTGGGCGCAGGAGAATTCGCCCCGCCGGGCCTTCCCCTCTGTTTTCAAGATCTTAAACATAGCCACATTCCTTTTCGTTTATTGCAAATGCCCTTACATTATAATATAGGGTACCGGAATGTGCAAGAGCGTTATCACCCGCAAAAGCTGACGATTTGACAAAAACGCACCGGGAGACGCTGTCTCCCGGTGCGTTTGGGGTAAAATCAATCAGATAACACCAAATCAGGCCTTGCCAGCGCAGCCGAGGACGTCCACCAGCTTGTGACGGACCAGTTCCTTGATGTTGGCGCGGGCGGGCTTCAGGTACTCGCGGGGATCGAACTTGTCGGGATGCTCTGCCATGAACTTACGGATGGTGCCGGTCATGGCCAGACGCAGGTCGGAGTCGATGTTGATCTTGCAGACGGACAGCTTGGCAGCCTGACGCAGCTGCTCCTCGGGCACGCCGATGGCGTTGGGCATCTGACCGCCGAACTCGTTGACCATCTTCACATACTCCTGAGGCACAGAAGAAGAACCGTGGAGCACGATGGGGAAGCCGGGCAGACGCTTGGAGACCTCTTCCAGAACGTCGAAACGCAGGGGAGGGGGAACCAGGATGCCCTTTTCATTGCGGGTGCACTGCTCAGGCTTGAACTTATAAGCGCCGTGAGAGGTGCCGATGGCAATGGCCAGAGAGTCGCAGCCGGTCTTGGCAACGAACTCCTCGACCTCCTCGGGGCGGGTGTAGGAAGCCTCGTGAGCGGCGACCTTCACATCATCCTCGATGCCGGCCAGAGTGCCCAGCTCGGCCTCGACCACAACGCCGTGATCGTGGGCATACTCCACGACCTTCTTGGTGATCTCGATGTTCTCAGCAAAGGGCTTGCCGGAAGCGTCGATCATGACGGAGGTGAAGCCGCCGTCAATGCAGCTCTTGCAGGTCTCGAAGTCCGGGCCATGGTCCAGGTGCAGAACGATGGGGATATCGGGGCAGCACTCTACGGCGGCCTCAACCAGCTTCACCAGGTAGGTGTGGTTGGCATAGGCGCGGGCGCCCTTGGAAACCTGCAGGATCACGGGAGCGTGCTCCTCCTGGCAAGCCTCGGTAATGCCCTGCACGATCTCCATATTGTTGACGTTGAACGCGCCGATGGCATAGCCGCCATCATAAGCTTTCTTGAACATTTCAGTAGAAGTAACCAGTGGCATACGAACATCCTCCTATAAAATATAACTTTCTATTTGGGGATCTATCCGTTTTTCATCCCGGAAGCCCTTGTGAACATATTGACAATTTTTTAGATTTCTGGGAGGAAAACGTTTTTCTTTTATTATAATATCACAAAAAAAATAAATTGCAAGTATTTACTTTCTAAAATTTCGATGATATGATACAGGTATCTTATTTTGAATCGTCAGGAGGATTTTCATATGAGCGAATTAAAAGGCGCCTGTATCTTCGGTCAGTCCGGCGGTCCCACTTCCGTCATCAACGCCAGTGCTTACGGCGTGATCGCAACTGCCCTGAAGAACCCCAACATCACCCGGGTCCTGGGTGCGGAGCACGGCATCAAGGGTGTTCTGAATGACCGTCTGTTCGACATGGGCCAGGAGGACCCCGCCGAGCTGGAGCTGCTGAAGTACACTCCGTCCTCTGCCCTTGGTTCCTGCCGCTATAAGATGGCGGATCCCGATGTGGATGACACGGATTACAAGCGTATTTTGGAGATCTTCAAGAAATATGACGTCCGTTACTTCTTCTATAACGGCGGCAACGATTCCATGGACACCTGCAACAAGATCTCCAAGTATATGCAGAAGGTCGGCTATGACTGCCGCGTGATGGGCGTGCCCAAGACCATCGATAACGACCTGTTCGGCACCGACCACTGCCCCGGCTTCGCTTCCGCTGCCAAGTACATCGCCACCTCCTGCATGGAGGTCTATCAGGACGCCCGTGTCTATGACACCGGCATGGTCTGCATCATGGAGATCATGGGCCGTCACGCCGGCTGGCTGGCTGGCGCTGCTGCTCTGGCTACCGCTTACGGCGCAGGTCCCGACCTGGTGTACCTCCCCGAGGTGGACTTCGACATGGACAAGTTCCTGGCCGACGTGGACCGCATCTATAAGGAAAAGGGCAACTGCATGGTGGCCGTTTCCGAGGGCATCCACTATGCTGACGGCACCTTCGTCTCTGAGGCAAAGACCTCTGCCACCGACGGCTTCGGCCACGCTCAGCTGGGCGGTCTGGCTGCTCACCTGGCCTCTGTGGTCAAGGAAAAGACCGGCGCCAAGGTCCGTGGTATCGAGCTGAGCCTGTTGCAGCGCTGCGGCGCACATCTGGCCTCTGAGACCGACATCGAGGAATCCGTCATGAGCGGCAAGGCCGCCGTGGAGAACGCCGTGGCCGGCATTACCGATAAGATGGTCGGCTTCCAGTGCACCCGCGACAACGGCAAGTACATCTGCAAGACGGAGCTGCTGAACCTCACTGACGTGGCCAACACCGAGAAGAAGGTTCCCTTGGAGTGGATCAACAAGGAGCACAACGGCGTGGAGCAGCCCTTCATCGACTACGTACTGCCCCTGATCCAGGGCGAGCCCAACCTGCCCAAGGTGGATTCCCTGCCCCGCTTCGCCAAGCTGAAGAAGGTTCTGGCAAAGTAAGTCTCCCCTTTTGAATCACAAAACACAGCCGCCTGATGGAGTATCCATCAGGCGGCTGATTTACTGCTTCCCTATTGCTTTACTGCTTTCTGTTCATTTTTCCGATTTACTGGTTTCTCTTATAGATGGCCCACAGGCCCTTCATCAGCAGCGTTTTATCGTAAAGGATCTTGTTCCGGCAGAATTTCACGATAAAGGGCGCGCTGCCGCCGGTGGCCACAATGTGCAGCTCCTTTCCGGGAAATTCCCCCCGGATGCGGTCGATGATGCCGTCCAGCATGGCGGCGGTGCCGTATACGATACCGGAGCGCATACAATCCTCCGTGCTTTTGCCGATCAGGTTTTTCGGGGCCTGAAGGGAAATGGCCGGGAGCTGGGCCGCCCGCCGGGAGAGGGCCTCCAGAGAGACGTTGACCCCCGGCAGCAGAAGGCCGCCCTCATAGGTCCGTCCCTCGGAAATGACACCGATGGTGGTGGCGGTACCCATGTCAATGGTGATGATGGGCGCTGTGAACTGTTCCAGCGCCGACACAGCGTCCGCCACAATGTCCGCCCCCACCTGACTTTGGACCGCCAGGCGGATATTCAGTCCCGTTTTCACGCCGGGGCCCACCACCACAGGCGGCTTGCCCAGCAGACGGGTCAGCGCTTTCACCATCATAAAGTTCAGCGGCGGCACCACGCTGCACAGAATGGAATCCGTCACATCCTCATAGCGGAAATGGTAAAGCTGAAACAGGTTCATCAGATCCACGCAAATCTGATCTGCCGTCTTTCGGTAGTCCGTATCCAAGGATGCCAAAAAGCGCAGCTCCCCATCCAGCCCAAACAGCCCTGTGGAAATCGTGGAGTTGCCAATATCGACCGCCAGCAGCATACAAAGCCGCCTCCTCTCACACAATGTATCGCTCCGCTTCATCATACCACGGAGGGATCTCTCTTGCAAGTGTCACGCCCTTGATTTATAATGGCATCGAGCCGTCATTCTATGCGTCAGGAGGGACCTTTATGGAGCTGACCCGATACGCTTCCCCGCTGGGCACTATATTTTTAGCCGCTGACAACGGCGCGCTGGCCGGTCTGTGGCTGGAAGGGCAGAAATATTTTGCCGTCACACTGGACGAAGCCGCCGTGGAGCGGGACGATCTGCCCGTGTTCCGCCAGACCGCTGCGTGGCTGGATGCCTATTTTGCCAAGCGCCCCCTCCCGGATCTGCCGCCGCTGGCTCCCAGGGGCAGCGATTTCCGTCAGGCGGTATGGAAGCTGCTGTTGGAGATTCCCTACGGGCAGGTAACTACCTACGGCGCGCTGGCCCAGATTCTCCGGGACCGGGGAATTTCCGCTGCGGCCCAGGCCGTAGGCGGTGCAGTGGGGCACAACCCCATTTCTATCCTCATTCCCTGTCACCGGGTAGTGGGGGCAGACGGCAGTCTCACCGGCTACGCCGGAGGCGTGGAGAAAAAGCGCTTTCTGCTGGCATTGGAGGGTGTGGATATGACAAATCTCTACACGCCAAAGCGGGGCACGGCCCTGTGACCGTTCCGGCGTTCTTTATATATGCAAACAAATGCCCCCGGCGGGAATATTCCCGCCGGGGGCATTTTTATTTACCTTTACAGGATGATGCAGATCAGCCCGCCGCTGCCCTCGTTGATGATGCGGGTCAGTGTCTCTTGCAGCTTTTTCCGGGCATCCTCCGGCATCCGCTTCAGCTTGGTTTGCAGATCGTCGCTGACGACCTCGTGAAAACTGCGTCCGAAAATGTTGGACTGCCAGATCTTGCTGGTGTCTCCTTCAAACTCCTGAAGCAGATAGTTCACCATGTCCTCAGACTGCTTCTCATTGCCCACGATGGGGCTGACCGCCGTCTCAATATCCGCCCGGATCATGTGGATACTGGGAGCGCTGGCCTTCAGGCGGACACCGTACCGCCCTCCCTGCTTCATGATCTCCGGTTCCTCCAGCTTCAATTCGTCGATTCCCGGCACCACGATGCCATAGCCCGTTTCCCGGACGTCCCGCAGCGCCCCGGCCACCTTGTCGTATTCCGTCTTGACGCCGGCCAGCTTTGTCAGCAGGCTCATGAGGTCGCCGTCATCCCCCACATCAAAGCCGGACTGTTCCGAGAGCGTTCGGTAGAACATCTCCCGGGGCAGGCTCACCCGTGCGGCGGCTACGCCGGTGCCAAGGTCGATGGCGGTAATGAGTGCCTCGCTGATGTTATCGCTTTCTCCCAGTTTCTTCACTGCACTGTCGATCTCCCGGATGTGGTGCAGCTCCGCCATGCTCTGCCGGATAGCCTCATAGATCCCTGCTTTCACCGGATGCTCTCCCGGCAAGGCGTCCACCCAGGACGGCAGGAAAATATCCAGCTCCCGCATGGGGAACTCATACAGCACCGCCTTCAGGATCTCCCCTACATCTTCCTCCTCCAGCCGCAGGCAGTTCACCGGCACGCACTTCACCTGATACCGGCTGGCAATATCCCCGGCCATGGCCAGAGTCCGGTCCGATTTGGGGTCCTCGCTGTTCAGCAGAACGATAAACGGCTTTCCCAGCTCCTGCAATTCCCGGATCACCCGCTCCTCCGGTTCCAGATAATCCTCTCTGGGAATGTCGGAAATGCTGCCGTCTGTGGTGATGACGATGCCAATGGTGGAATGCTCCGCGATGACCTTCCGGGTTCCGATCTCCGCTGCCTCTGTCATGGGGATAGGATGATCGTACCACGGCGTTGTGACCATCCGGGGCTGATCGTCCTCCGTCTGGCCCAAGGCCCCCCGGACCATGTAGCCCACGCAGTCGATGAGCCGGACGGAAAAGGCCGCGCCCCCCTCCAGCTGGATCTGAGCCGCCTCCTCCGGCACGAACTTCGGTTCCGCCGTCATCACCGTGCGGCCGGAGCCGCTCTGGGGCAGCTCGTCTCTGGCCCGCTCCCGGCGGTACACATTGTCAATGTTGGGAATGATCTGTGTCTCCATGAACCGCTTGATAAAAGTGGATTTCCCTGTCCGCACCGGCCCTACCACACCGATATAGATGTCGCCCGCGGTGCGGGTGGCAATATTCTGATAGATCGAGGTATTCATAGCATCCCGTCCTTTTTTCCGCTTTTATAGTTCATTTCTATGAGACAGCCCGGAAAAGTATGACAGCCCGTCTGCCTTTGTTCATTCCCACCAAATCACCCGCCGCACTTTCGGCGCATTTTGTCGCTTTCACTTCTTTACATTACCAATTTATCATGGTAAACTACTACCATAATAAATCAATTGCTCGTACAATTCTTCAGGAGGAATGGAACATGAAAAAGTTGACTGCATTTGTACTCTCTGCTATGATGGTTCTGTCTTTGGCCGCCTGCGGCGCCAAGACCGAGACCCCCGCTGATACCAGCATCCCCGCCGCCGATGCGACCAAACCTGCTGAAGTCGCCAAGCTGACCTACGCCGTGGAAGCCGGTTCCGCCGGTGAGGAAGTGGCACTGGCCAACGGCTACAACGTTGTATCCGTGGACTCTCAGGCCAAGGCGCTGATGGAGGTGGAAGCCGGCACGGCTGACGCCGCCATCATCGACTCTCTCATGGCCGGCGCCATGGTAGGCGAAGGCACCAGCTATCCCAACCTTACCGTGACTGATCAGAAGCTCACCGAGGAGCTGTACGGCGTTGGTTGCCGCAAGGGCAGCGATCTCGCCTCTTTCATCAACAGTGTACTGGCCGACGCTTATGCCGACGGTACGCTGGAAACCACCGCTGAAACCTACGGCGTGCAGGCCGCTCTGGTGGAGCAGGCTGCTTCCGAGTTCACAGCTTCCGAGTCTGACAGTGATGTGCAGTACATCAAGGACAAGGGCAATCTGGTGATTGGCATCACCGAGTTTGAGCCCATGGACTATCAGGACGCCGACGGCAACTGGATCGGCTTCGACGCCGACATGGCCAAGCTGGTAGCGGAAAAGCTGGGCGTGGAGCCCGTGTTCACTGTGATCAACTGGGACAACAAGGTCTTTGAGCTGAACGGCAAGGGTATCGATGTGGTCTGGAACGGCATGACCATCACCACCGCCGCCCAGGAATCCATGGAGTGCACCAACGCCTACTGCAACAACGCTCAGGTCGTTGTGACCAAGTAATTCCGCAAATCATACAGCAAAGGCAGAGAGCGGTCGCTCTCTGCCTTTGAGCGGCATATTTCCCGCATACGCTTTCCTTCCTCCCCCTTCGTTCCCCCCATTATCACTACATAGAGGAGAATTTTTTCATGTTCTGGACTGTTACCCTCTCCATCCTGCAAGGCTGTAGTCAGGCGGTCAAGCTGTTTTTCCTGACGCTGCTGTTCGCGCTGCCCCTTGGTCTGGTAGTGGCCTTCGGCTCCATGAGCAAGTGGGCGCCCTTCCGGGCTTTGGCCTACCGGCAGCAGGAAGCGCGGGGCTTTGCCCGCTGGCTCTCCCAGCTCCGGCCCCTGTCTGCCCTGACCAACGTCATCGTCTGGATTATCCGGGGTACGCCGCTGATCCTCCAGCTCATCATCATTTTCTACGGTCCCGGCACTTGGTTTGGCACAAATCCGTGGAACGCCTTCCGGGACGGACGCATGACTGCCTGCTGCATCGCCTTCATCATCAACTACGCCTGCTATTTCTCCGTGATCTACCGGGGCGGCATTGAGGGCGTCCCGGCAGGTCAGCGGGAAGCCGGTGAGGTGCTGGGCCTGACCAAGCGGCAGATCTTCTTCAAGATCACCCTTTTGCAGATGGTCAAGCGGATCATCCCCCCCATGTCCAATGAGATCATCACGCTGGTAAAGGACACCTCTCTGGCCCGGACCATCGCCATCATTGAGATCACCATGGCCGGTGAAGCTTTTATGAAGTCCAAGGGCATCACCTGGCCCCTGTTCTATACCGGCGTGTTCTATCTGGCCTTTGTGGGTCTTTTGACGCTCCTGTTCAGCTTCATCGAGCGCAAGCTCAGCTATTTTAAGTAAGGGAGGGCTTTGAAATGTCGATCTTAACCGTACAGCATCTGGAAAAGCATTTTGAAAACACGAAGGTCCTCAATGACATCAGCTTCTCTCTGGAGGAGGGGCAGGCCCTTTCCATCATTGGCTCCTCCGGCAGCGGCAAAACAACGCTGCTGCGGTGTCTGAACTTTCTGGAAACGCCGGACGCCGGCACCATCACCGTACAGGACAAGGTGCTGTTTGACGCCGACCATCATGCGAGCTGCTCCGAAAAAGAGATCCGGAAAAACCGGCTCCACTTCGGCATGGTGTTCCAGTCCTTTAACCTTTTTCCCCAGTATACGGCTTTGGAAAACGTGACCCTCGCCCGGGAGCTGATGGCCAAGGACAGTGGTGAGAGTAAAGAAGCCATCCGCGCCGCCGGAATGGAGCTGCTGGACCAGATGGGCCTTGCGGACCGGGCCGGGCACTATCCCCACCAGCTTTCCGGCGGTCAGCAGCAGCGGGTGGCCATCGCCCGGGCACTGGCGCTCCACCCGGATATTCTCTGCTTTGACGAGCCTACCTCTGCGCTGGACCCGGAACTGACCGGCGAGGTGTTGAAGGTCATCCGTGGTCTGGCGGAACAGAAAACCACCATGATCATCGTCACTCACGAGATGGCCTTCGCCCGGGACGTGGCGGATCAGGTGATCTTCATGGACGGCGGCTTCATCGTGGAGCAGGGCGATCCCAAGCAGGTCATCGACCACCCTCAGGAGGAGCGCACCAAGCAGTTTCTGGCCCGCTTTGCGGAAAATAACTGATATGACCAGGCCTCGTGCCTTGAATAGTCCCCCATTTGTCGGACGATCCGGCAAATGGGGGCTGTTCTCTATCAAGCTATGTACTGAAACTAACAGGGCTGTACCGTCCCATGTTCCGTTCACCTAAATCTCAAATCTTATTGGACTGGGTAACTGCATCCGAGCAAAAACGCCGCGCTTGCGGGAACGGACGGCAAAGCTGCGTCGGATCTGCGGCTCCGCTTTCGCGCCGCACATCAAAAAAGGGCTTGCCATCTGCAATACGCAGACAGCAAGCCCATTTGCCGCTTAAATCGAACAGTCCGACCAGACTTAGTTCTTCTCGCCCTCGTCGGCCTTGGGAGCCTCCACAGCGGGAGCCTCTTCCTTCTTTTCAGCCTTCTTCTCTTTCTTCTCGGCCTCAGGCTGCTCACCGGTCTGGACGCCCACCTGGGACACAGCCCACTTGGTCAGCTCCATGCGGACACGGTCATCGCTGGTCTCAATCACAATGGTGTTGGGGTTCACCATAACGATCTTGCCCACAATGCCGCCGATGGTGGTGATCATATCACCCTTCTTCAGGCTGTCACGCATGTTCTGCGCCTGCTTCTTCCGCTTGTTCTCAGGACGGATCATGAAGAAATACATCACCGCGAAGAGGGCAACAATCATAATCATACTTTCCATAGTTCAAGGTTCTCCTTCAGTGTTGAAATCAGAATGTATCTATTATATCAAAGCTGACACTATTTGCAAGCCTTTTCTCAAGAAAGCAGTCTGCAATTTCATTTCCTTGGTCTAAAACAGTGAACACCGACGTGCATCACCCTCGCGGGGCCAGATAGATCAGGTTCCGGTCCGTGAGGAAATTCGACACGCTGTAAAGCACTACGGCGGTATCGATGCCCTGCTCCGCCATGTAGTCCGTCACGGAGGTGTGGTAGTACCGCAGGTCCACCAGATGCACCTCGGAAAAGCGCTGGGCCAAAAAGGGCGCCAGCGAATCGGAATAGGAGTCCCGGATCAGCAGCAGCTTGCTGCCGTCGGTGATCGCCGGGTTTTCAAGGACGCACAACGGCTGATTGCCGCCGAGGAAGGAGCTGTATTTATCCTTGTGCTCCAGATAGCTCCGGTCATACAGCCGCCCCGGCTCCTCCTTGCCGGATTTCCACGATGTGACCCGCAGATCGTCCTCGGGCACCCAATATTCTATGGTATCCGGGGCAAGCCAATGGATACCGGAGGTGGAATACAGGGTTCCGTTGAAGTCCGTGCTGGCAATTTTCCGTGTAAAGTCAGTTTCCTTTAGTGTTTCCTTTTCCAAAGCATTTAACAGCGCATTGGCTCCGTAGAACGCCCCACAGGTGGTCCAGTGGTGGTCGGTTCGGTAATAGATGGGTTCCCCCGCATGTTCCGTCAGCGTTCCCATGAAATCCACCGTGGGCAGGCCCGTTTTCTCCGCCGCGCTTTGGATGAACACAGCCTGATCGAAGCTGGGCGCGCCCTGCGGCAGTCTGTCCTTCCAGACCTCCGCCGCCGAGGGGATCAGGCCCAAAAGCACCTGGCCGTGAGCCGCTTCTCCAAACTGCTTCACGTAGTCTAAATTCTTTTCCGCCTGAAGTCTGTCCGGTTCGTCCACCTTGGCGATAAGGGTATCGCCGCAGAGGTAGACGCCGTTGAATTCCCGCTTGCCTAACAGCTGCTCACACCGGGCCTTCAGGCCCGTCCAGTCATCCCGCAGAGGGAACTGGTCGGCAAAATAGTCCTCCATCCCCTCGGTAAAACTGCCGTTTTTCAGGGTTTCCCAGGAAAAGTCCGGGAACTGGGCCAGCGTCCGGTTTTCCGTTTCAGAGCGCGCCCGGTCCGGCAGCGCAATGTGCCACGCCAGCAATCCTGCCAGAAACAGGCAGAAGATTCCCGTGGTCAGTCGTCCCTTGTTCGCCATGCGGTTCCCTCCCTTCTTGGGCAAAATAAAGAATCAGAATCGGAAATACAGAAACGGGTTGTAGCTGCCGTCTACCAAGTAGGCCGTGCAGATCACCAGACCCGCCGTCATCAGCAGCGGCCCCAGCAGGTCTCTCGTCCGCTCCGGCAACCGGTCCCAAACCTTTCGGGGCAGACGGGTGGAGCCAACCGTTAAAAGCAGCAGCGTCAGACCATAGGCTGTCAGGTAGTAGCCGTCAGCGGCGCTCCACAGCGTTCCGCTGCCGAAGCAGGTTTTGAAATACCTGACGCAGACGGTGAGGTCCTCCATGGCGAACACGCCCCAGCCCACGAACACCACCACAAGCGTGTAGAAATGCCGCAGCCACGATGGCAGCTTTTGGAGGAAGTCCCGCAGCAGATACTTTTCCAGCATGAGCCACGCAAAGAAGTGCAGGCCCCATAGGATGAAATTCCAGCTCGCCCCGTGCCAGAAGCCGGTGCAGAACCAGACAAGGAAGATATTCCGTACCGTCCGCCATGTCCCCTTCCGGCTGCCGCCCAAGGGGATGTACAGATACTCCCGGAACCATGTGGTCAGGGAAATGTGCCACCGCCGCCAGAACTCCGTCTCGGAGGCGGCGGTATAGGGGTAGTCGAAGTTTTCCGGGAAGTGAAAGCCCAGCATCTGCCCCATGCCAATGGCCATGTCGGAATATCCGGAGAAATCGAAGTAGATCTGGAAGCCGAATGCCGCGATACCCAGCCAGCCGCCGACAGTCGTCAGCGTCCCGGCGGACTGCGCCGCCAGCTCCGCGTCCCACAGTGCGCCGATGTTGTTGGCCAGCAGCACTTTTTTCGCAAGGCCCACAGTAAACCGCCGTGCCCCGGCGGTGAACGCCGACACCGTGTTCGTCCGGCGGACCAACTCCGCCGCAACATCCTTATAGCGAACGATAGGTCCCGCCACCAGCTGCGGGAACATGGTCACATAAGCGCCAAAGGACACCATGTTCCGCTGGGCGGGAGCGTCCTGCCGGTAGACATCAATGGTGTAGCTCATGGTCTGAAAGGTGAAAAAGGAAATGCCGATGGGCAGGGGCAATCCCAGGGTGGGAATTGAGATTCCAGGGATCAGGGAGAGGTTGGCGGCAAAGAAGTCCCAATACTTGAAAAAGCCCAGCAGACCTAAATTCAGCAGCACACTCTCCGCCACGAACCACCGGGCCAGCTTGTCCCGGCTGCGGTACTTCTCCACCAGAAGGCCGTGGGTATAGTCGATGAGGATGGACAGCACCATGATGCTGATATAGACCGGCTCCCCCCAGCCATAGAACACCAGGCTGGTCAGCAGCAGCGCCAGGTTCCGCCACTGGAGGGGAACGGCGAAGTAGATCGCCAGCGTAATGGGCAGAAAGCCGAACAAAAAGGGCAAACTGCTGAAACGCATGGGCTGTTCACCTCCTTTTTTCTGTAAAGCGATCTTACTTGAACAGCGTTAAAACATAACAGTTTTTCGTTTCTACATGGCAAACCAGCCGTGGTGTCACGGCTGGTCGTTCCGCATCAGACTGTTACGCGCCGAACTGTGCGTTCCAGGCGTCCTCGATCTCCGTCTGGTGCTCGCCGGAGGCGATCATTGCCACATATGCGCCGTTTTGCAGCACCTTGGCAGCCTTCCACTGGTCAATTGTCTCGGGATAAAAGGCGTCCCCGTCCGCCTGACTGTCGATCCGGGTCTGGAGGACCTTCACCGCCTGCGCAGCATCCTGCTCACTGTCGGCTTGCAGGAACACGTACTCGCTCACAGCGTAGGACATCACAGGGGCCTTGGCCAGAAGCTGCTTGGCCGCAATATCGCCCAAACCGGGATAGTACATCTCCAGCATTTCGCCGTCCAGGTCCATCATATCGTCGCCCCAGCCGTATTTTTCCGCCAGGGTGTTGTAAAATCCAGTCAGATCCACGTCATTGGTCGTTTCTGTTTTGCTGCCGCAGGCGGTCAGCAGGCCGCACAGAGTCAGGGCCACAGCCACCAGCGCAAACGATTTCTTCATAGTGCCTCCTTATGAACGTCCCCCAAGGGCGTTCATTTTCTTTCTATTGTGTTCTCTGCTTGCTAATATACACGATTTGCGTTATAATAGTCAAGAAACAAGCGGTAACAATCCGATTACAGAAAAGAGGTTTTTTTCATGTACAGCTTCCGCAACGATTACAGCGAAGGCGCGCATCCCCAGGTTCTTCAGGCTCTGACGGACACCAATCTGGTCCAGACCTGCGGCTACGGCGTGGACCCCATCTGCGAGGACGCACGCGCTCTGATCCGGACGGTCTGCGCCGCTCCCGAGGCGGACGTTCATTTCCTGGTTGGCGGCACCCAGACCAACCTGACGGTCATCACGGCGCTGCTGGCCTCCTATGAGGCTGTGATCGCCGCCCACACCGGCCACGTCAACTGCCACGAGACCGGCGCCATCGAAGCCACCGGCCACAAGGTCTGCGTGGAGACCTCCCCGGACGGCAAGGTGACTCCCGCTATGGTTGAGACCGTTCTGGCTCGTCACGATGGCACGGAGCACATGGTCTCCCCCAAGATGGTCTACATTTCTGATACCACCGAGATCGGCACCGTCTACACCAAGGCGGAGCTGACCGCTCTGCGGCACTGCTGCGATGAGCACGGCCTGCTGCTGTTCCTGGACGGCGCCCGTCTTGGCTCCGCCCTCACCTCCCCGGAAAGCGATCTGACACTGGCGGATCTGGCGGCGCTGACGGATGTGTTCACCATCGGCGGCACCAAGAATGGCGCAATGTTCGGCGAGGCCGTGGTGCTGACGGTCCCCTGCCCCCACTTCCGCTGGCACATCAAGCAGCGGGGCGGTATGCTGGCCAAGGGCCGGTTGCTGGGCGTACAGTTCCAGGCGCTGCTGAAGGACGATCTCTATTTCGACATCGGCCGTCACGCCAATGACATGGCCTTCCGCCTGCGGGACGGCTTCAAGGCGCTGGGCTATGAGTTCCCGGTCCCCTCTCCCTCCAACCAGCAGTTCCCGGTCATGAAGATCCAGACCGCCGAGAAGTTGGCCGCCATGGGCTTTGAGTTCCAGGTGGAGCGGGTCATCGACGAAGAACACATTATGTATCGCTTCGTCACAAGCTGGGCTACTCCCGAAAGTGCTATTGACGATCTGCTGAACGCTCTGGCTCAGTGCCAGTAATCGTGCTTTCCGGCAAAACAGTTCATAAATCCCCTGCTCTTTTGAAAAAAGGGCAGGGGATTCTTCTTTTTTCAACATGTTTTTCTTGACACGAACAGTTGTTCGATGTATGATAGAAACAAGTAGAGAACATTTGTTCGATAGGAGGAACGTGTTATGATCGGTTGGAGCTTTTTCTTTATGCTGGTAGGCGTATCCACCTTGGCTTCCCAGATATTCCGGGTGGTGGACTATATTGAACAGCCCGCCCGTCATACCCGCCGCCACGCTGCGGCGCGGTGAAGATGGACGTTCTTGCCAAGCTGGAGATCCTGACGGACGCAGCCAAGTATGACGCCGCCTGTACCTCCAGCGGCGTCCGCCGCGGGTTCCGGCAGGGCTATATCGGCAACACCATCTCGTCCATCGCCGGCTGCTGCCACACCTTCTCCGCTGATGGGCGGTGCGTCACGCTGCTGAAAGTGCTGATGAGCAACTGCTGTGTCTATGACTGTGCCTATTGCGTCAACCGCCGGAGCAACGATACGCGGCGGGCGGCGTTTACGCCGCAGGAGCTGGCGGACCTGACCATCAACTTCTACCGGCGGAATTATATTGAGGGGCTGTTCCTCTCCTCCGGGGTACTGCGGAATCCGGACTACACCATGGAGCAGATGATCCGGGCCATCCGCATCCTTCGGGAAGAATACCGCTTCAACGGCTACATCCACGCCAAGGCCATCCCCGGCGCCGCCCCAGAGTTGGTTGAGCAGTTGGGCCTTTTGGTAGACCGGCTGAGCTGCAACATCGAGCTACCATCGGAGGCAGGACTTCGGACTCTGGCCCCCGAAAAGACGAAGGCCGCTGTACTGGCTCCCATGCGGCAGATCCAGGTCAGAAGTATTCAAAATAAGGAGGAGCTGGTCAAATACCGCCATACGCCCAAGTTCGCCCCGGCGGGTCAGAGCACCCAGATGATCGTGGGGGCCACACCGGACAGCGACCTCCACATTCTGCGGCTGACGCAGGGGCTTTATGACCGGTATCAGCTGAAGCGAGTATTTTTCTCCGCCTATGTGCCGGTGGTGGAAAGCGCCCTTCTTCCCTCCAAGGAAACCAAGCCCCCCTTGTTGCGAGAGCACCGGCTCTATCAGGCTGACTGGCTGCTGCGATTTTACGGGTTCCGGGCGGAGGAGCTGCTGGATGAGCAGACCCCCTCCTTTGACCCCCGTCTGGACCCCAAATGCTGCTGGGCCTTGCGGCATCCGGAATTTTTCCCCGTAGAGGTGAACCGTGCGGACTACGAAGCACTGCTGCGCGTCCCCGGTCTGGGGGTGATATCTGCCCGTCGCATCCTGACTGCCCGGCGATCCGGCCCTCTGCGGCTGGAAAGCCTGCCGAAATTAGGTGTGGTCATGAAGCGGGCGCAGTATTTCCTCACCGCCAATGGCCGCATGGCCGACGGACTGCGCTTCACGCAGGACAGCCTTCTGCGAAACCTCATCGCCGTGGAGCAGCCCCTGCTGCCCCAGCCGGAGATGCGGCAGCTTTCCCTGTTCGACGATGCCGTTTAAGTCCGGAGGTGCCCTATGAACGAAATGATCTACACCTATGACGGCAGCTTCGAGGGTTTTCTCTGCTGCATTTTTGACAGCTACGCCAACAAAGAAGTCCTCACCGCCATTACCGATGATGAGGACTCTGCGCCTATTCTGTTTCCCGTCCGGGCGATCCGCACCGACCGCGGCCACGCTGGGCGGGTCCTGCGAAAACTGCGCAAACTCTCCCCCTACGGGGAGGAACTGGTGCGTCGGGGGTTTCTCACCTGCATGGAGGACCGTGAGATCTGCCTGTACCGGCTGGTGGTGAAGCTGCTGCGGGAGGGGCCCGGCTTTCTGCGGAACTTTTCCGACGAGACGCTTCATCCGGTAGCGGCAGCCGTCCGACACCTCAACGGCGAAGCCCACCTTTTAAAAGGCTTTCTCCGCTTCTCTGAACTGGGCGGCATCCTGGGCAGCGAGATCGAACCGAAAAACCGGGTCCTCCCCATTCTGCGGTGCCACTTCTGCGCCCGCTATCAGAACGAGAAGTTTTTCATTTACGACCGCACCCACCACGAGGCTCTGTTTTACGCCGCTGGCAAGGCCGTCATTCGCCCGTTGGCGGACTTTCAGATGGCGCCACCGGATGAAACAGAGGCCGCCTATCGGCTGCTTTGGAAGCGGTTTTATGACACCGTAGCTATTCGTGAGCGGGAAAATCCGAAACTGCGAATGACCCATATGCCAAAGCGCTATTGGTCCACCATGACGGAATTTCAGGATGATTCCTACTTCACTCCGCAAAGCTCTGCCGCAGCCGTTCCAATCCCCGGCGTTCCAGCCGGGAAACCTGCACTTGGGACACCCCCAGCACCCGGGCGGTCCGCTCCTGCGTCAGCCCTTTGAAATAGCGGAGCAGGATCGTCATGCGCTCCTTTTCCGGAAGCTGGTCCACTGCCTCCCGCAAGGCAATGCGCTCTACAAGTCCCTCCTCTGGAGCCTCTGTGCCCAGCAGCCCTTCCAGTGCAAGGCCGTCTGCCGTCTCCCGTTGCAAGGAATCCGGCGCTTCCGTGGCCAGATCCACCTGGGCGATCTCCTCCGGTGACCATCCCGTTTGGTCCGACAGCTCTGATAGGGACGGCTCTCGCCCCAACTCCTGCCGCAGCCGCTCCCGTAGGGCATACAGAGTCAGCGCCTGCTCCCGGACGCTCCGTCCCACCTTGATGGCGCCGTCATCCCGGAGAAATCGACGGATCTCCCCAGCGATCTTGGGAACGGCATAGGTGGAAAAGCAGGTGCCGTAGGAAAAATCAAAGCCCCGGATCGCCTTCAGAAACCCAAGGCAACCCAGCTGGTACAGATCGTCCGGCTCTACTCCCCGGCCGTAATACCGGCGGACCACACTCCAGATCAGGCCATTATTTTCCAGCACTGCCTGCTCACAGGCGTCCCGGTCCCCCTCCTGAGCCGCCCGCAGCAGCTCCATGGCGCCATTCATCGCTTGATCCGGGGGGCGATCTTCTTTTTCATCACCACAGTGGTACCCCGGCCAGCCACAGACCGCACCTTCAAACTATCCATAAAGCTTTCCATGATGGTGAAGCCCATGCCGCTGCGTTCCTCTCCTCCGGTGGTGAACATGGGCTGCCGGGCTTTTTCCACATCCGGGATGCCCCGACCGTAGTCCCGCACCGTGATCTCCAGCACTTGTCCGGTACAGATCCGGACCTTCACTGTCACCTTGCCGATCCGGTCCGGGTACGCATGGACGATGGCGTTGGTGGCCGCCTCGGAAACGGCGGTCTTGATGTCCTCCAGCTCGTTGAGGGTTGGGTCCATCTGCGCTGCGAAGCAGGCCACCGCAGAACGGATAAACCCCTCGTTGCTGCTCTGGCTTGGGAACTGCAAAGTGACTTCATTTTCCGTCTTTATTTTCATTATGTAAACCTCCCATCATTGAATGGAAACCAGCCGCCCGATTCCGGCGGCGTCCAGAACACGGCGGGCCTGCTCCGGCACGTTCCGGAGCACAACGCTGCCCTCCATCAGCTGCATCCGCTGCTGAGACCGAAGGATCAGGGCGATCCCGGAGCTGTCCATAAAGGTCACGCCCGCAAAGTCTAAGATCAGACTTCGGGGAAGGGCCGCATCAATGGCGATCTCCACTTCCTTCAAGGCATTTCTGGCCCCGTGATGATCCATTTCTCCGCTGAATTCCAGTAACAGTTCTCGATCCGTGTCCCGCGCTCGTATATCCATACTATTCCCTCTTTTGTCGAATTTTATCCCCTTTTGTCAAATCAGCTCAGAAGGCGCTCTGCTCCGGTCAGATCTGTTGGGGGAACGGCTTATCTTACGGTGATGGTAGCATATTCGCCGGATAGGTTTCTGTCGAAGCCGGGTGCATCTGCCGTATTTTTTATGTAAATCACTATCGGTCGTCTTTCCCCTGCTATATGGCGGTCAAAACCGACAGAAAACGTTCCCTTAACGTGCCTACGGCTCCGCCTTCAGGTCATAAAAGTGCGCTTGAAATTTGCAGCAAAAAAAGCGGCCCATGCGTAAAACGCATAGGCCGCTTGAGACTGTCGATAAAGTGGTAAATTCTCCGCGACGGTAAGGAAGGGTGTGCGCGGGAAACCCAAGAAGG
>UQUC01000014.1 GCA_900544105.1 uncultured Oscillibacter sp.
AGAAATGCTGAATGTCCAGATACCGGTCGGGGCCGAAGTTGGACACGCCGATGGCGCGGATTTTTCCGGCCTTATAAAATTCCTCCATCGCCCGGTAGGTGCCATAATAGTCGCCAAAGGGCTGGTGGATGAGCAGCAGGTCGAGATAATCGGTACGCAGCTTTTCCATGGATGCCTCAATGGACGCTTTGGCCTTCTCATAGCCGGCGTTGGTGATCCATACCTTGGTGGTCAGGAAGAACTCCTCCCGGGGCAGACCGCACTCGGCAAGCGCCGCACCTACGCCTTCCTCATTGCCGTAGGCCTGCGCTGTGTCGATGCTGCGGTAGCCTACATCAATGGCATCCAGCACGCAGCGCCGGGTGTCCTCCGGCGGAGTCTGATACACGCCGTAGCCCAGCTTCGGCATCTTGATGCCGTTGTTCAAAGTAATGTATTCCATAATTGTACCTCCAATTTCCTGAAAAGCAGGATTTTTTCTGTTTCCTACTTTACAACACTTTTCCGATATTGTACACTATTGATATCGCAATCTGCTTTTCATAATATGAAAAGCAATCAAGGTGACGATATGATTGATCTGAACGAACTGTGCCAGCTTGTGGCCTTTGCCGATTTAGGGACACTAAGTCGTGTGGCTGAGGAATTCCACATCTCCACGCCGTCCATTACCCGCTCCATGCAGCATCTGGAGGAGGCTTTTGGCGTACCGCTCTTCCTTCGCGGAAAGAACAAAATCGAACTGAACGAAACCGGGGAAATGGCCGTGGCAGCTGCCCGAACGCTCTTACGGGAGGCAGAGACTACCGTCCGTCAGGTGCAGGAATTTGACGCACGGCAGCACACGATTATCATCAAGTCCTGTGCGCCTGCGCCCCTGTGGGAATTGCAGCGGGAATTGAACACGCAACAGCCGGAAATGATGATTTCCTCTGCTATCTGCCAGAATAGAGAGGTGCTTACGGCGTGGCAGGATGGCACCTGCGATATGGCCATTCTGCCATTTCCCATCGAGGGTGCTAAATCATTCATGCAGGAAAATCTATTTGTCTGTGTGCCGCCGGACCATGAGCTTGCAAAATACGAAGCGCTGACCTTTGCGGACATCAACGGCTTCAACTTCCTGCTGCGGACAGAGCTGGGCTTCTGGGACACCCTCTGCCGGGAGAATATGCCTGCCTCCAAATTTCTGGTACAGCCGGATGCTATGGTGTTTGAAGAATTGGTGAACGCCTCGTCGCTGCCCTGTTTTACCACGGATTATGTTCGGCTTCGAGACTATCCGAATCGAGTCAATATTCCGCTTTCTGATGAGGAATCCCATGTAACGTTCTATCTGGCAAAAAGGTAAAGGAGAATCGGATGAACAAACAGGAAAATCCCATGGTCATTCAAGTTCGGAATGCCCATGTACACAACCTAAAACATATTGATGTGGATATTCCGCTGAATAAGATCGTAGGCATTGCAGGGGTGTCCGGTTCCGGCAAATCGTCCCTTGCCCTTGGCGTACTGTATGCGGAAGGCTCCCGTCGGTACTTGGATGCACTTTCCACCTATACCCGGCGCAGAATGACGCAGGCACCACGGGCGCAGGTGGATGAGGTGCTGCACATTCCTGCGGCACTGGCACTGCACCAGCGTCCGGGCGTTCCGGGTATCCGAAGCACCTTCGGCACCGGGTCGGAGCTGCTGAGCAGCCTGCGGCTGATGTTCTCGCGCCTTGCAAGCCACCGCTGCCCCAACGGGCACTATCTGCCGCCGACCCTCGCTGTGGCAGCGGGGCAGGCACTGACCTGCCCGGTCTGCGGAGAACGGTTTTATGCGCCGTCGGCGGAGGAGTTGGCCTTCAACTCGCAGGGGGCCTGCCCGACCTGCGGCGGCACAGGGCTTGTGCGCACGGTGGACGAATCGACGCTGATCCTGGACGACTCCCTGACCATTGACGAGGGCGCTGTTCTGCCATGGAAAACACTGATGTGGTCGCTGATGACGGACGTCTGCCGGGAAATGGGCGTCCGCACGGATGTGCCGTTCCGGGACCTGACTGACCACGAAAAGGAAATCGTCTATCACGGCCCTGCAGAGAAAAAGCATATCTTTTATAAGGCAAAGGGAACCAACCAGTCCGGCGAGCTGGACTTCACCTATTTCAACGCGGTCTACACCGTGGAAAACGCCCTGTCCAAGGTCAAGGACGAGACAGGCATGAAACGGGTGGAACACTTTTTGAAGGAGAGCGTCTGCCCGGACTGTGGCGGAAGCAGGCTGTCCCAGCGGGCAAGACAGCCAAAGCTCTGCGGCATCACATTGGCGGAGGCGTGCGAAATGCCGCTGTCCCAGCTGGTGAAATGGGTCGATCATGTTCCCGACACGCTGCCGGAGGAAATACGTCCCATGGCGGAGAGCATCTGCGAATCCTTCCGGACGGTGGCAAAGCGGCTGACGGACTTGGGACTGGGGTATCTGTCGCTGGACCGGGCGTCTGCCACCCTTTCTACCGGCGAGCGCCAACGGATGCAGCTGGCTCGTGCCGTCCGCAACCGTACCACAGGCGTTTTGTATGTGCTGGATGAGCCGTCCATCGGCCTGCACCCATCCAATATTGTGGGGCTGACCGATGTGATGCACGATCTGATTGCCGACGGCAATTCGGTCATATTGGTAGATCATGACACGCAGATCCTGTCCGAAGCGGATTGGGTGGTGGAGATGGGACCGGAGGCCGGAGCAGACGGCGGGCTGGTCATCGCGCAGGGTACTATCCCGCAGATCGCAGCCGACTTCCATTCCAAAATCGGCCCGTTTCTGAGAGGGAAAACGCCGCCCCTTCGGAAGAAAGCATCGACACTGGAAATGTTCGGGTTGGGGACGATCCACCTTTCCACGGATGCCATCCACACCGTGAAGCCCTTGGAAACGGATATTCCCAAGGGGCGACTGACGGTGGTGACCGGTGTATCCGGTTCGGGCAAGACCACGCTGATTCTGGAAAGCCTGATTCCCGCGCTGGAAGCCCTGACAAACGGAACGGCGCAGCCGGCTCATGTAAAGAAAATCTGTGCAGAAGGCATCCGGCAGGTCAAGCTGATCGACGCCGCACCCATCGGCATCAATGTCCGCTCTACCGTGGCCACCTATGCCAATGTCCACGACGAGCTGCGCAAGGCCTATGCGAGACTGCCGGAGGCCAAGGCGCTGGGTTATAAGGCAGGAGATTTTTCGTATAATACCGGAAGCCTTCGCTGCCCGACCTGCGACGGGACAGGCTCCATCAGTTTGGATGTGCAGTTTCTGCCGGATGTGGAGATTCCCTGCCCGGATTGCCGGGGCAGCCGGTATCGCCGGGAAGCGGAACAGGTCAAGCGGGAAAACAAGGCCGGAGAAGCGTATTCCCTGCCGGAGGTCATGGATATGGACGTCAAGCAGGCGCTCTCCGCCTGTGGGGATATGAAAACTGTTTCTGCCCGTTTGCAGGTTTTGCAGGACTTGGGACTTGGGTATCTGACTCTTGGAGAAGCCACGCCCAGTTTATCCGGTGGCGAAGCCCAGCGGCTGAAGCTGGCATCCGAGATGGGGCGGCAGCAGGACACCTCGGTATTTATCTTTGACGAGCCGACCATCGGCCTGCACCCGTTGGATGTGCAGACGCTTTTGCGGGTCTTTGACCGACTGGTAGAAAGCGGTGCAACTGTTATTGTCATCGAGCATGATCTGGACGTAATTCGCAATGCGGACTATATGATCGACATGGGTCCCGGCGGCGGAGAGCAGGGCGGGCGCATTGTCGCCGCCGGGACGCCGGAGGAAATTGCACAGAATACGGAAAGCGTCACCGGAAGGTATCTGTAATTTGTTCGCTATCATCCTGAATAGGCAAACCCCTCTGCCGACACCCTGACGGAGTGTCGGCAGAGGGGTTATCTGTGTCAGGAGCGTTATTACAGTGTGTACCGCAGCCAGACCGCGCCATCTTTATAGGACTGCGCACTTGTAAGCTTTAGGTTGACAGGCTCTGTGTCCATGGGCAGACCGTCAAAGGTGGAGGTCATGCCTTTTCGTCCATCGATCCCGGGACCGAGCAGAATGCTGACCTCATCCAGCAGTCCCGCATGGAGGAAAGCAGCGTTGATCGTACCTCCACCGACAATCGCCATGCGTTCCACGCCAAACTCAGAGTACAGGATTTCAGCAGCTCTGCGCAGGTCGATTCGCGTTTTGCCGCAGACGATCCACGAAATATGAAGCGAATCGAGATAGGCAAGATACTCCGTTGTGACGGCTTCCGATAGAATGACAACCAAAGGCGTTCCGCTGTTGCTGTCGTCATGCCAAAGGAGCGTCCCCTTTGTATCCACAACGACTTGATAGCCCGCTGCATCCCGCTTCTTTGAGAAGCCCTCTTTTCCGAACGCTGCTGCCGCATTTGTGGGTTCAAATACTCCGGAGTCTGACATTTCAAGCTGTGCCGTCACTCTGCCGCTCAGCGTTGTGGGAACCTTCAAAGCATTCAGCGTTTCGTAATATTCATTGGACCCGGCAATTTTTACCGTCATGCCGCAGTCGATCCTTCCGTCTATCGACATCATCATGTGGCAGATCATATATGGTTTTTTCATGTGATACTCCTTCTTTTACTTGAGATTTTCCTGAAAAAATGTATTCAGCTTTTCAAATGGAATGAGGCTCATCCGGTCATAGAGATCGGTATGGCTGGCGCCGGGGATGATGAGCAGCTCCTTATTGTCGCCGGTGAGCTTTTTATAGACACTCTCGCTGAAATAACGGGAGTATGCCTTCTCGCCATGCGCCAGCAGAACGGCGGAACGAATCTCCGAGGCATACTGCAAAATCGGCAGATTCATAAAGGGCAGTGAGGAGGTTACATTCCATCCGCCGTTGGAGTTCAGGCTGCGGGTATGATAGCCGCGCTGCGTTTTGTAATAGGCATAGTAGTCCTTCACAAACTGCGGTGCATCGTCCGGCAGCGGATCGACCACGCCTCCGGCAAGAGCATAACTGCCGCTTTTGTAGTCCTCGGTCCGCTGGGCGTTCATAGCCCGCTTCTTTCCAAAACGCGCCTGCTCAGAATCTTCTGCATCAAAATAGCCGTTGGCAGTGACACGGGTCATGTCGTACATAGTCATGGCAGCGGTTGCCTTGATGCGGGTGTCTTGCGCGGCGGCGTTGACAGCCATACCGCCCCAGCCGCAGATGCCGATGATGCCGATACGCTCCGGGTCTACATTCTCCTGCACGGACAGAAAATCCACGGCGGCGCAGAAATCCTCGGTGTTGATGTCGGGTGAGACCACATACCGGGGCTGTCCGCCGCTCTCGCCGGTATAGGACGGATCGAAGGCAATGGTGAGATAGCCATACTCCGCCATCTTCTGCGCGTACAGTCCGGAGGACTGCTCCTTCACTGCACCGAATGGGCCGCTGACGACAATGGCAGGTAGCTTGCCCACTGCATTCTTCGGCGTGTACAGATCCGCCGCCAGCGTGATGCCGTAGCGATTGTGAAAGGTCACTTTTTTGTGGTCAACCTTGTCGCTTTGGGGGAACACCTTGTCCCATTCCTGTGTTAAATTCAGCTTTTCATCTGTCATTTTCGTTGCGCTCCTTATTTGTAGTTGCTTTGATATAATCTGCATCGCTTACGGCTTCCAGCCACTCGTTGGACGGTTCCTCTCCCGGTACCTCTACGGCGAGATGGGAGAACCAGCTGTCCGGCGCTGCGCCGTGCCAATGCTTGACACCGGCCGGAATGTTTACCACATCGCCCGGCAGCATCTCCACAGCGGCCTTGCCCCATTCCTGATAAAAGCCGTGTCCGGCAACGCAGATCAGGAGCTGCCCGCCGTCGGTTTTTGCGTGATGGATATGCCAGTTATTCCGACAGCCGGGTTCAAAGGTCACATTGAAAACGCCTACCTGCTCCTTGGAGACAGGCGCCAGATAGCTTTTCCCGCTGAAATACTGTGCAAAGCCCTCGTTGGGCGCACCGATGGGAAAGACCATGGATGCAGCGTGCTCTGCCATAGCATTCTCGCCGGTGTCCTCGCCCCACACTTCCTTTGCCATACGGAACGCCGCCCACGCCTTGGGCCATCCGGCATAGAAGGCGGCATGGGTCAGAATCTCAGCAATTTCCTCCTTGGTGATGCCGTTTTTCTTTGCACTTTCCAGATGATACCGGAAGGATGAATCGGTGAGTCCCTGTGCCATGAGCGCCGTCACCGTCACAAGAGAGCGGTCGCGCAGAGAAAGTTTGTCCTCCCGGCTCCATACCTCGCCGAACAGCACATCGTCGTTCAGCTCCGCGAACTTTGGCGCGAAATCGCCCAAGGCATCCCTACCGGCTGTTTGTTTGATTGCCATTTTTACTTTACCTCCATTTATTTCGGCGCACGCTCTTGTGCTGCGCTTTCTTTTCTGATAAAATAATGATAGCGCCTAAACCTAACTTTAGGTCAAGAGATTTGAAGAATATATTTGTGAATTTTTTGTGGAGGTGTTTATGTACTCGATTGGACAGGTTTCGGAGATGTTCGGCTTACCGATCTCCACGCTTCGTTATTATGATAAGCAAGGTCTTTTCCCCGGAATAGAGCGCAGGTCCGGCATACGAAAATTCGGTGAAAACGAGCTTGAAGCCCTGCGTGTGATCGAATGTCTCAAAATGTCGGGGCTTGAGATCAAGGACATCAAGCAGTTTATGGACTGGTGCGTGGAGGGTGCGTCTACATACCCTTTGCGCCGGGAATTGCTGGAAAAGCAGAAGGAGACCGTCGAGGCGGAAATTGCACACATGAATAAAGTTCTGGATATGCTCCGATTCAAATGCTGGTATTATGATCAGGCGATTCAGGACGGCAGCGAGGATCGGATCAAGAGCCTGCTTCCAGACCATCTGCCGGATGATATTCAGCCCCTCTATGACCATGCACATCAATAAAAAACGTCCCAGTCAATGTTCAGACAGACATCGGCTGAGACGCTTGTTATAAAAGATCACTCGAATTTTCGATCATACAGCAGAGCTGCAATCAGCACGACGAAGCACGATTCGGCGTTAGCGTAATAGCTTAGTTGGATCGCAAAATGCGCAATAGTGGTCAAATCAGGTTTCAATTGTCTCAACTTTCCGCATGTAAAAACCGTCTCAAACGTATCGTTTGAGACGGTTTTTGTAATTGCTCCCGGGTTTTGTTGTCACCGCTGCGCATTGGGCAGTTCGTTCTTCACATACTTCTCCCATACATGCAGGCGGTCGCGCTCGTCGATCTGCCGCAGCACTCTGGCGGGTACACCGGCAGCGATACTGTTGGGTGGGATGTCACGCGTCACCACCGCGCCGGCGGCGATGATGCTTCCCGCTCCGATGGTCACGCCACCGCACACCGTCGCACCGGCGCACAGCCAGCAGCGATCCCCGATGGTGATGGGTTCGGCATACTCCAACGCATGGCAGCCGTTGGGGTAATCTGTATAGGCTCGTTCTTCGGCGATAAACGGATGGTTGGGCGTGGCCAGCGTCACATTGGGTCCAATGAGTACATTGTCCCCCAGCGTAATGGGCGCTACATCCAGAAATACGCTGTTGTAGTTGACGAAGCAGTTCCGCCCCACATAAATATTCACGCCGTACTCGCAGTAAAAGGGTGCAAACGCCTCGAAATTCTTCCCTTTTGCGGAGGGGATCAGGCGCTCCAGCGCACGCTGCTTGGTCTTGGTACGCCACAGCGGGAGACGGTTGAACCGGTCACAGCGGCGCATACCAACCCGGTGCCGCTTGGCAATCTCCGGATCGGTAGGCGTATAGAGACGCCCCGACACCATCCGCTCCCATTCACCGATCGTCCTGCTCTTATCCATGATCAGTCACTCCTTTATGTGCGCCTGTACCAGTACAGATACAGGGCCGTTTCCAATGCCAATCGCTTCATCGGATCGACCGGATCGGCCTCCAGCAGCAACCATAGCTGCTGGAGCCGGTAACTCACGGTGTTGTAGTGCAGGTGCAGCTCCCGCGCCATCCGGCGCTGGTTGCCCATACAGCGCAGCCAGCTCGCCAGCGTGTCCAGCAGCTCTTGCCGCCGCGGCTCTGGCTGCCGCAGGAGCGTTCCCAGCTGCCGATGGATATAGGCATCCGTTTCCGCCGGGGAGGATTCCTCCAGCAGCCGTACCACCCCCGCTGGGTCGTCTGTCACGCAGGGTGCTTCCGTTCGCGCCGCCATGTGGAGCGCCGCACGGGCACTGCGGTCTGCTTTCTGAAAGCCCATCGTACCGCCGTAGGGGCGGCTGACGCCGCAGATAACGCCGTGGACGGCGGCAAAGTCCGCCATCACCTGCCACAGCGGTATCTCCAGCGCGAACAGGTCGTCCGCCTCCAGCACCAGCAGAAGGCCATCCTCCAACAGTGCCCCCCACATGTCCGCGCCCAACGCCCGGCAGCACTCTTCTGCCTCGTGCAGCCAAGAGCGCCGCTGCAATTCCGGCGCATCAGCCCGTATCCACATCAGGATATGCGGACATTCCAAATGGATACCGGACTCCGCCGCCTGACGCTCCATCGCTTCGCTCAGCGGCGCGCCAGAGATGAGATGGTGCAGTAGTACGGCCAGCTGCCGCTCCTGCTCCGCCGGTATTCGCCGCCGTGCGATCTCGCGGGACACCGCATCGGCCAACTCGGCAAAGCGCATATCGGTCGGCAGTTGGAGCAGCGGCAGTCCCAGTCGGTCAGCCTTCTCCGCCAGCGCCGCCGGCAGGGGGCCGGGCAGGTAGCGCCCCGGCTTGATACCCACGCCGGACAGGCCTTTTTCTGCCGCCGTGGGCAGCAGCGCATCCACGGCCTGCGGATCGTCTGCGATGGCAAAACCAGTGGTGATGAGCAGTTCTCCCTGCGCCAGCCAGCGCGCGTAGTCCGGTGTGTCCGTCAGATTGACACCGCTGACCCTACGGCCAAGTCCCGCCGCGCCGCCGCAGACCGTGCAGCCCGCAAACATGGGCAGGCGCAGCACCTCCTGCAGTGTGGGATAGTCCGCTGTGTGCTGTGATGTCATGGCTTCTGCCCCCCTTGTGATACTATCACAATTTTCAGAGAAATGTTCATTTATTTTTGCCAATGGAACAGACCGTCCGTTGTTTTATGATAGTGGTAGTAAAACGAACGGAGGTATATTCCATGGCAAAGCAAATGAAACAGGATACTCCCTTAGTCCCCCGCAAGCGGAGACTGGCCGCGCTGATAGCAGCCACCCGGTGCGCCGGAGAGAAACGTGACACGCTCTCCTGCCATGCCCGCCGCTGCACTGCCTCATCCATGGCGCAGGGTCTGAAGCACTACGCCTGACGCGGCGCACCCCTTCGGCAGACTCCCCCGGCACAATGTGCCGGGGGTCTGTCCGTTCAGGGCTTTCTGGATTCCTTCTTCAGCAGGGACGCCGCCGTGATGATGGTCAGTACCGACTCTGTCACCATGCCGGAATACGACCGTACCGCAATGACATACACCAGCCACGACAGGCCGCTGGCAATGCCCGCCATCTGTATCACCCGCCGCCTGGTCTGGAAGAACGGCAGTAACGCCGCCAACGATGCCACGATGGGCAGTACCGTCACTGGCGTCTCATAGGTCACCACGGCAATCAGCAGAAATACTGCCACGATGGGTATCGCGGTGACCAGTTTACTCCAGTTGAATTTCTCCTGCAATAGGAAAAGCAGCAGCACGACAATCTGGAAAAAGCTGCACAGTGCGCCGGAGCGTGCGTGGAGCAGCGTGTAGTGGATGGCGAAGATCAGGTTGGCCACCACCTGCCACAGCAAGATGGTACGCTTGTCATTCTGCCAATAGCTGAGACCCATGGCGATCAGTGCGCCGAACCCAATGAGTTGGTAAAATATGTTCATCCGTCGTTCCTCCTAATAAAAAACGCCGCACACCCTGTCGGATGCGTGGCGAAAAATAGAGGCGATGCTCCAGAAAAATCCACACTTATTTTGGAGTTTTATTATACCATGGGACAGCCGTATTTGTCAATTGCGGCAAAGGACAACCTCCAAAAGCCATGGGCTTTTGGAGGCGAGTGGTACGCCCGACTGGATTCGAACCAGCGGCCTTTAGAGTCGGAGTCTAACGCTCTATCCAACTGAGCTACGGGCGCGTATTTGATTGTTCCGGCAAGAGATCTTCCCCTCACATATCGTTCGATAGTATACCAGATTTTTTCGGTCATGTAAAGTCTTTCTTTACAAAAATTTTTATTCCGTCAAAGATTGTTAAAAAATTTGACAAGTCCATCATTTTATTTTAAAATAGTGACAACATATTTTTTCAAAGCAGGTGGATCAAATCATGAAAAAAGAAAATATCTCGGACGCCGTTATTCGTCGGCTTCCTCGGTATTATCGGCAGTTGACCGATCTCTATCACCGCGGCATTGTCCGTACCTCCTCTCACTCTCTGGGGCAGGAAATGAATATTACCGCTTCTCAGATCCGTCAGGATTTCAGTTGTTTCGGTGAGTTTGGCCAGCAGGGATATGGATACAACGTTGAGGAGCTCCGTTCCGAGATCGGTCACATTCTGGGTGTGGACAACGATCACCATCTCATCATGATCGGCGTCGGCAATCTGGGCCGCGCATTGCTGAATAACTTCCCCTTTGAAAACACCGGCTTCACCGTGGACGCATCCTTTGACGTCTCTCCCGAAGTGATCGATACGCAGATCAACGGCATCCCCGTTTATTCGACCGACGAGTTGGATTCCTACATCAAGCGTCACGCCGTAGACGTTGTCGTTCTGACTATCCCTCAGGCTGTGGCGCAGGCTACCGCCAACCGCCTGATCGATCTGGGCATCCGCGGCTTCTGGAACTTCACCAATGTGGAGCTGTCCAGTCCCAATCCGGATGTCCAGTTTGAAAACATTCACTTTGCCGACAGTCTTCTGACCCTGAGTTACCGCATCGCCAATCATTGAGAAAGGAACTCCCCATGAAAAAGTTGGCTCTGTTCCTATCCGTATGTGTGCTTTTGACCTCTGCCGTTTGGGTCGGTGCTGCCGGAGATGCAGGAGATCCGCTGGCCTCCCTTTCTTACCTGAACAGTGATTTTTCCCAACGTGCAGAGAAAAAAATCGATCAGGCATTGGAAAAGTCGGATGAAGATCTGGCCAAACGCCTGGAAAGCGGCGCGGTGGGCGAAGCATCTGCCACCTGGCGGGAAACCCGCCTCAAGGAGGGTGACACGCTCCACGGCGTCACAGGCACCGGCGTTCTGCTGCTGGCCGGCCGTGGACGCGTGACCTATTCCTCCGGTGCCGTGGTGGACGTTACCACTGGGACCGTAGTTCCCAGCGGGACGAACCTCACCGCGAATCATCGCTATCTGACTGCTGAGGACACCACCGCCGCCTATACCATCACCTCCGAAACAGCGGTTGTAGACTATCAAGGGCAGTACGCCTTTTCCTATTCCGATCGGCCGGACTACAACGCCATGGCCACCGCGCTGAAGTCCCTGCATCTATTCAAGGGTACCTTCACAGGCTACGGCGAGGGCTTTGACCTGGAGGCAGCCCCCACTCGTCTTCAGGCCCTCATCATGTTCATCCGGGTCTTGGGTGAGGATGAGCAGGCGCTGGCTTGGTCCGGGACCACACCGTTCAAGGACATTGAGAAAGGCTCTCCGGCGGAGCATTACGTGGGCTACGCCTATGAAAAGGGCTATACAAACGGTTACACAGCCACATCCTTCAAGCCCGCCGGAGCTGTCAATGCCTATCAGTACACGGAGTTCGTGCTCAGGGCTATGGGATACAGCTCAGCTGCCAACAAGAATCTGTCTGACACCCTGCTCCGGGCCGTGAACGCTGGCGTCCTGACCGACGGTGATGCCACCATGCTGCAAAGCGCCACTTTCCTGCGGGCACAGCTTGTATACATCTCCTATTACGCCCTGGAGTCCGACCTGCCTGACGGTGGCCGATCTCTGGCCGATCGATTGATGGATCTGGGCGTTTTCACAAGGGACGAGTGGCGCGACTCATGGAAGCTGGTCAAGAGTGAGCGCCTCTAAAAAATTCCGCACCTTCTCCGCCATGGCACATACTATGGATTGAGACCGCATGAACGGTCTACATCTCGATCTCATAGGAGGTTCCGATATGTGCTGTAATAACGGTTGCGGAGGCGGCGGGAACTGCTGCTGGATCATCATTTTGCTGATCATCATCTGGTGCTGCTGCGGTGGCGGTTGGAGCGGCTGCGGCTGCAACAACGGCTGTGGCTGCAATAGCGGCTGCGGTTGCTAAGATCAATGTCCCGTGCCCTTAGGCACGGGACTTCTTCTATATAGGACTTGACTTTGCGGAAGATTTCAGTAAAATAGAGAATAGTCTTTCGGCTACATTCTGAGTTTTCGCAAGAAGCTGCGTGTTCTTCGACCGTTTTGCGCGGTGCGTAGGCCACTTTCTAATGGCCTGATCTCCCGGCTTTGCTTCCCCGCCGCCTCTATCCCCCTTAAAAGCACAAGGGTTTGGAGCATCGGGAATGTAAATTTCATCAGGCAACTTCAACCGATCTGAGTGCAGCCGGTAGTACGGACGGAATTTCATATCCGAGATTAGCGCAGTTG
The DNA here is from genome assembly GCA_900544105.1 of uncultured Oscillibacter sp. Taxonomy (GTDB): domain Bacteria; phylum Bacillota; class Clostridia; order Oscillospirales; family Oscillospiraceae; genus Oscillibacter. The sequence continues at coordinate 12,649 of UQUC01000014.1, forward strand.
GTAGCGTGCCTGGTTTGGGAGTGCCGTGGTTGTATCCGGGACGGGGCAAGGCGAAATGCCGCAAAGCCTTGTGACACGGGCAATAGCGGGTTTTTCTCCGGTTGCCGAAAACGGCACAAAAGCGGCTTTGACCACAGGAATGACCACAGACAGAAAAAACTTTATTTTTACCGTTCTCCGTGGTATCATGGAGAAAAGTAAATATCCGGGTATAGCGAAGTTGGTATCGCGCCTGGTTTGGGAGCGGGTCGCTCCCCCTTCAAGCCGGAAAATACCGTGTCCGCAATCCCTTGATACGCCTGCGATACAGGCATTTCCCCCGCAAGTCGAGGTGGTCAAAAAAACCGCCTGACCACATGTTTGACCACATCTGGTGCAAAACTGAATTACCAAAAATCCGGGATTAGCGCAGTTGGTAGCGCGCTTGCTTTGGGAGCAAGATGTCGGGAGTTCGAGTCTCCCATCTCGGACCACAGACCCTGAAATCGAACGATTTCAGGGTCTGTTTTCTTATTTAAGTATACACTTCTTTGAACAGTTAAAATATTAGCGCACTTTTGAATTCTTGTTCGCAGGTTTTCATTCTCGCGGAAAATTCAGCGTAATTTAGCGCATCCACAGGAATTTTCAGGCCATGCTTAGTAACGCTGATGTCATCACGCACCATAACATTTTTCTCATAGGTCGAACCACGATTCAACCACAATTTCAAATCGTCAGAGCCTTCCGCTTCTGGATAGAGATAGTAACCAGCCTTTGCATCGAAACGGAACATATAAGCAAGTACTTGTAAATAATCTCTATTGCCAATGTTATCAATCGGCTTATACTTGGCATCGGCAATAATTCTCACCTCGCTGTTCCGGCTGATGAAATCAGGATAGATCAATCCTATATTTCCATCAAACAATCTCTGTGCACCTTTACCACCTTTATTCATTGGATGATAAAACGCATCTTCTATCAGCGAATTGATGTATTCCTCCCACAACCATGTTCCATCGAACAGGATGCCATATATCTGTCTCGCCCCCATCCCGATTTGGTGTTTTTGATGTTGGAGAATTAAGAGACACAACCGTTGCAATGCAAGATACTCTCTGAAATAAGCGTGTCGGACAGTGTTCTTTTTGTTTTGCTCAATAATTTTCTGCCTGTCACACGGCTCATATTCTGAAGTCGCATCTATAACGAGTTTTACCTCGTCTTTCACTTTGATAAGAAGTTTATTGCCGTAAGGCTTTCTTTTGATAAACTCTATGGTATGCCGCACCAACTCCATCAGGCTGTTATCATAAGAAAACTCTCGCTGGCTGTATGCAACATTACCAACAAACGGGGTGTTCTTTTCTATATGCCTTGCGACATCAATGGTGCCCTTTACATTTCCATCATTGTACCTGTGGCGGATATATTTTTTGAACAAGCCCTTCCGCATCGCTGCTTTGAGGTAATACGGAAACAGAAACAGCAGAAAATTGAACAGCCGATTGTCTTGATTGGCGTCTGCATCCAAATCCACGATGTTCGGAAAGTCCAAGACCTTATCCAGGAGATACTGAAAAAGGTAATCCTCGCTCTCTCCGCAAAAGCGAGACTCGATCACAAGCCGCTCATCACCGTAGCCGAGAAAGCCCATTACATTGCCGGAGCGATAGGTGTCATTGACGCTTTGGAGAATCATCTGATCTTGTGTAATATCCTCTGCGTCCTTTACGGTTTCGGGAAATACGAATACGCCTTCACGCTCAAGCTGTTCCAACGTTTTATCTGCAATTTTACCTGTCAGCTTCGCTACTTGAGAAAAGACATCTTTTTTCTGCTGGGAGTTATCCTTGATCCTGAGCAGCTTCATTCGCATCACCTCTGGCGGGTTTCTGATAGCCGTATGCCCTTGCGAACCGATTCATAATTCCTTCCTCATCGTACATTCCCTGAATGTATTCCTGTAGGAGCGGTTGCAGATAATCAGTCCAAAGCTGGTCGAAATCAAGTGTTTTCAACTTTAGGAAGTAAGACGCTCCGATCTGATAATTTTCATTCAGATCCTCAACCTCTGCGATTGCCTTATTGAGCGCAGCCATCCTTCTGATTGCTTCAGCCTCTAATTCCTCGTTTTCCAGCGAGGCAAGCATTTCAAGACGCTCATCCGCTCTGAGTTCCACGAAACGGAAGCGACGGCGCATGGCAAAATCAAAGCTGTCCACAGAGCGGTCGATATCGTTCATGGTGCCGATGATATAGACATTTTCAGGAATATAGAACTTTTCGTCAGGGTCAGAGTGCAGATTAGAATATTGCGTGGAGATTTCTCCGGCTTTGCCGCGATAACCGGGATCTATCGCAAAGAACAGTTCACCGAAAATCTTTGAAATCTCGCCGCGGTTGATTTCATCTATAATGAATATGTATTTTTTCAGTTCCTCCTGTTTTGCCTTTGCTTTTGAAACTGTACTTTTCTTCGCTTTGATTGCTTTATAGATAGCAAAGTCATAGGAGTATCCTTGTGTAGCAAACGTCTTTCCGAAAAAGGACGTGATATCCTTTATTTTTTCAAACTTCTGCCCGGATTCCAGCATCTTTCTAACTTCATCCAGATTCAGAGCAAGCCTGTTGACAGATGCGTTACCGGGAATGGAAATATGGATATGCCCGTCATCCACGCCGGTAATGGTAAATTCATTTCCATTGATCGTTTTAAATGTGTCAACGCCAAACTCAACGCCGGAGAAAAACTCTGTCATGGATTCTTGAACCGTGACTTCCTTTTCTACGGTTTCTCTGGATTTTTGGGAGTCCTCATAGTTCTTTCTGGCACGGGCAACAAACTTCTTGAAAATGCCATCCTGCAATTCAAAGCCCATTGTCCCATCATCATTGATTTTCGGTCTTAGTCCTTCAACAAAATCAGAGTAGTCATAACTCGGATGGAACTGAACGAACTCAACCTGTTTCTTCTGCTCGTCAGTAAGAAGTGTGTAATCGTCAAAGTACCCATTGCTGATGATGTCCGCAGCGATTTCTTTAGCAAGATAAGATTTTCCGGTACCGGGCGCACCTCTGAAAATCAGATTTTTTGATTCATTCAGCATAGAAGAAAACGGATTTCGGTATCCCTTGAACTGTTGAACAAGCTCTTCCTGAACAGCAGCTTCCGTTTCTGCCGTTGCGGTTTCCTTCTCATCTTTTTCGCGGTATGTCAAAATGAACTGATCTCCCGGTTCACCGAAACGCTTCAAACATTCCTGAACGAAGATAATCGTAGAGAAGATATTCCAGCAATAGATAACAAACTGCCGTCCGTTGTCATAGCCGTATGTCAGGTACTCTATTGTGTTGCGGCGATTCTTGAAATCGTCAACACTCGCATAAATACCTCTGATTACGTCGCTGCCCGGGTTATATTTGCAGACAGGGAAGTTCTCCTTGTCCTCAACCGATAATGCAGCAAGCTGCTTCTCGAACACCTGACAGGCAATGCGGGGCAAGGTTTGATTGGAATTTCTTCTTTCGCCTTTGCTGTAGGCTCGCTTGATTACGTCTCCATTTGCCCTCTTGAAATAGGCGTCCAGCGGCTTATAGTTATCACCGAGGTTCAAATTATCCATTGTAAAGCGTTCATCCGTTGACTGTACACTTTCGGCAGTGATAGATAACTCAAATTTTTCTTGCTGCTTTGTCTCGATGGAGAAGCCCAGCTTTTCCAGATAGTTCTTTGCGTCAACGCTGTCAAAGGATTCTGTTGAAATATCTGTGCCGTTTGCCAAATGGTCAGCAACGGCTACTACATACTTCGGCGGATACTTTTTCCCATTCTCAGACACAAGTACATATTTTACGCTTGTATTATGTTCGGGAACTCCGTTCTCGTCGATAAATTTCAGGGCATCAATAACATCCTGCTTTTTCAGCTTTGGTATAGCCATGCTGCACCCCCAATATTTCAAGTTCACTTATGGCTCACGGTAGAAGCGTTCGGCAAATGCCTGCTGGATGATGTGGTCGTTTTCTTTCGTGAGGCCGTACGCAATTATCAATATCATAGTACCATCGATTTTAGCAAAAGACAAGAATCCGCATTATGCATACGCAATACTGTCGCAGAATTATCTTAGTTTTTTACACATTTCATCTATACCAAAACAGGGAAAAACAGAGGCAAGGATTGATAGGAATCCTTGCCTCTGTTTTTTCACTTCCGTGACTTCTATTTTCTCCCCAGCATTGCCGCCAGCATCCCATAATGTTTCTTCACCGTATTCCTCGCCAATCCGGTTCGCTTGGCGAGGGTGGAGAACTCCGTGATCTCCGGGTGGAGGCGCATGTAGTCCCACAGCTTGCGCTGTTTTTTTGTCAGCTTTTCCGGCGGAGCGATGCCCGCAAGCTGCTCCTTGAGATTTTTGCGTTCCTCGTTCATCTCCGCGATCAGCGCCTTGAGTTTTTCCTCGCACTCCTCGCGGGTGCGGGCGTAAACGTTGCGGGAATGCTGTGTCCCGTCCGGCCATATGGGAGAATAGCGTCCCTCAAACAGGTGGTCATTGAGTTCGCTGACGCAGCCGGTGCCTGGTTTCCTTTTCTTCCCCACATAGGGCCGGAAGTCCACGATGCCTTTCTGCTCCGGCTCCGCTTCTTCCTGCGGTTCTGCCTTGCCAATGCTCCGGTCGATGCTGGCGGCGGCTGCACGCTGCATATCGCCGGTGATGTGGGTGTAGATGTCCAGCGTTGTCACCGCCGACACATGGCCCAGCATGGCAGAGAGGGTTTTCACATCCATGCCATTTTCCAGTGCCAGCGTTGCGAAGGTGTGCCGCAGATCATGGAATCTGACACGCTTGCAGTCTGCCCGCTCCAGTATCGTCTGAAGCCGCCTGCGTGCCACGCCGGGCGTGATCGGTCGATCCGCCTTCACTGGGGACGGAAACATCCAGCGGGAATCCACCTTCCTGCGGTACTCCCGCAACACGGCCAGCACCGCAGGTGGCAGCACCAGCTTTCGGACGGATGCCTTGGTTTTGGGCGGGATGATCTGCAATTCACCGTTTACCGTGTACGCCTGCTTGTTGACGGTCAGCACGCCGGTTTCAAAGTTCAGATCCCCCCATTGAAGCGCTATCAGTTCGCCCCGGCGCAATCCGGTGCAGAGGTCCAGCAGGAACAGTTCGTAGTACCCGTCCGCCTGCGCCTGAATGAGAAATTTCTGCAATTCCTCCCGATCCAGCACCTGCATTTCCTTTGCCTTTTTCGGCGGCAGCTTGCAGCCGATGGCGGGGTTTGTACGGAGCAAATCATCCCGCACGGCCCGTTCCAAGGCAGAGCGGCAGACCGCGTGGCACATCCGCACCATGCGGTCGGAAAGGCCCGCGCCGTATTGCTCCGTCAGACGCTTGCGGCCGTTCTTTTTCAGCCGCCCATAAAACTGCTGCAAATCATTCTGCGACAATTTGTTCAGCGGGATCTTCCCGATCTCCGGCAGGACATGGTTGTGGATGACGTTTTCGTAGTTGTTCTGCGTGGAGGCACGGAGCGTCGGCTTGCTGTGGGTTTCATACCAGTAGCACAGCCAGTCTCCGAACAGCATATCCGGTTTGACCTTTCGGTCTTTCCGCCCTACCATGCTTTCGGTGAGCTGCCGCAGTTTCTCCTGACATTCCCGCTTTGTTTTGGCGAGAACATTCTTCGTCTTGGGAAGGCCGCTGTCATCATAGCCGACGACAATGCGGCCCTCCCACCGGCCGTCGCCGCGCTGTCTTACGGTGCCAGTTCCGCTTTTCCGTTTCTTTGCCAAGGTCTCAGCCCCTTTCCGAGCAAGTCTTCCATGAAGCCGCCAACGATGCCGCTGGCGGCTTTTTGCATATCCGGTGTGACGTGGGTGTAGGTATCCAGCGTGAAGCTGGCATTGGTATGCCCCAGAATTCCAGACAGGGTTTTGGCGTCCACGCCGCTGGCGATAGCATGTGTGGCGAAGGTATGGCGCAGGTCATGGAAGCGAATGTCCGGCAGTCCCGCCTTCTGCAAGATCGCTTTCATGTGCGTGTAGGCGCAGTTCGGAGACAGCGGCAGCTCCGGTCGGACAGGGTCCGGGAAGATCCATTGCGTGATCGCATTCTCTTTTCGGCGGCGCAAAATTTCCGCCGTGCTGCGGGGCAGGACGATGGTGCGCTCACCGCTGCGGGTCTTGGTCTTGCCCAGCATATCGACACCCAGCTTTCGGTTATGAAGGGTGCGGCGCACCTGCAGGACGCCGTTCCGCGCGTCAAAGTCCTGCCACATGAGTCCGCAGATCTCGCCCCGCCGCAGGCCCGTGGTCAGCTCCACGTAGAAGAAGTCACCCCATATTCTGTCTTTCCGCACGGTGTCCAGAAAGGTGTCCAGTTCTCTGTCGGTCAGGACACGTTTCGGCGCATGGCTTGCCTTTGGCACCGTCGCGCCCACGGTGGGATTCTTGGCGATGATATGCGCATGGAGGGCGTCCTCCATTGCCTGATGGAAGATGGCGTGAAGGCGGTTGATGGTGGTGTCTGACAGTGCGGAACCAAACCTCGGATGCTCCCTGACCCGGCCGTTCTCTTTCAGCCTCCGATAGAGTTTCTGCACATCCTGCGATGTCACCAGCGACACCTGTTTGCCGCCGAGCTGCGGCTTGATGTAGTTTTCGATGTTCATCATATCAGAGACATCGAGAAAAACAATATACCTGCTGCATACCCTTTGTCGAAATTTCCCGCCTGTTGAAGCTGAACAGACATTGGAAACACCCCAAATGACCTGCAGCATTAAGTACAAATTCTGCTTGCATATATTTGTTAACTATCAACAGGAACTGATTTTTATTGTAAAATAGCGGTATGTGTACGGGAATTGAGTATCACCGATAAGCATTTCCAGGAAGGCATTGACAAGGCTGGCGGCGAAAGTGCGGCACCGTCTGTTGCAGCGAAAAGAGGTACTTTTTGTCCCTTGCGGCGCAGGATTTGAAACCGCAGCACAATCAGCCGGAAAAATCAACACACTTTGGTGCTTGACAAAAGTTTCCAGAGCCAATATACTGAAAATATGGTGATCATATGACTGACGGAAGTGGGTGTTACCACATGAAGTATGATCGTGAAGCCAGCCGACCGTCTGGGCAGAAAAAGCTCAGATCGGTGCGGCTTTTTCTTTTTATATGGATCATTTGATCCGTTAAAAAGGAGGTTTTTCTATTTGATCGAGGGATACATCCATTCCATTGAATCCATGGGCCTTGTGGATGGCCCCGGTATTCGCACGGTGGTGTTCTTTCAGGGCTGCCGCCTGCGTTGCCGCTACTGCCACAACCCCGACACCTGGACCATGCGCAGCGGAAAAGAGCAGATCTTCACGCCTGAACAGTTGGTGAACAAGCTTCTCCGCTTCAAATCGTATTTTGGCGATAACGGCGGCGTCACCTTTTCCGGCGGCGAGCCGCTCTTGCAAAAGGACTTTTTATGTGAGGTCCTGCGCCTGTGCAAACACGCAGGCATCCACACCTGCATCGACACCGCAGGCTGCGGCTGCGGCGGCTATGAAGAAATTCTGGCCTATACCGACCTCGTCTTGCTGGACATCAAGCACTTCACGCCGGACGGTTACTGCGGCATTACCGGACAGTCTCCCCAGGAATTTTTGCAGTTCCTTTCCGCCGTGCAAAAGGCCGGTACGCCTCTTTGGATCCGCCATGTGGTAGTCCCCGGACTCACGGATTCCGACTCCCATCTGGAAGAGCTGCGTGCGTATCTGCATACGATCCGCAACATTCAGCGGGTTGAACTGCTGCCCTACCACACGCTGGGTGTCAACAAGTATCATGCACTGGGTATTCCGTATTCCTTAGAGGACGTACCCGCCCTGTCGCCGGGAGCCTTGGCCGACTGGCAGCAGCGATTTGACCGTGAATTTCATACTTAATACTTAAATAAACGAATAGGAGCGTGTGACTATGCCTATTGATGTAAATTGCAACGCCTGGAAGGGTTTTCATACCGGCGAGTGGCGCCACCTCGTCAACGTGCGTAATTTCATTCAGAAGAACTACACCCCCTATGCCGGGGACGAGAGCTTTCTGGCTCCGACGTCCGAGCGCACCCAGAAAGTCTGGGATAAGTCTCATGAACTGATTTTAGAGGAACTGCGCAAGGGGATCCTGGACGTGGAGACCGATGCCATCTCCGGTATCAACAACTTCGCCCCCGGCTATATCGACCGGGACAATGAGGTGATCGTCGGCTTGCAGACCGATGCTCCCCTGAAGCGCATCGTAAACCTGTACGGTGGTATGCGCATGGCCGAATCCGCTCTGGAGCAGTACGGCTACACGCTGAACCCCGAAATTGAAAAGCATTTCAGAACCTACCGCAAGACCCATAACGACGGCGTGTTCGACGCTTATCCCCATCGCACCCGGGTGGCCCGTACCGTGGGCCTGCTCACCGGCCTGCCCGACGCTTACGGCCGTGGCCGCATCGTGGGCGACTACCGCCGCGTCCCCCTGTACGGCACTGATTTTCTGATCGAAGAGAAGGAAAAAGATCTGGACGCTCTGGACGGTGCCATGACCGACGAGCGTATCCGCCTGCGGGAAGAAGTGCAAATGCAGATCCGTGCCTTGCAGGAAATGGCTCTGATGGCCAAGGGCTACGGCTGTGACATCACCAAGCCCGCTGAGACCGCCCATGACGCCGTGCAGAGCCTGTACATGGCCTATCTCGCTGGAGTGAAGGAAAACAACGGCGCTGCCACCAGCCTGGGCCGCACCGCTACCTTCCTGGACATTTACATCCAGCGGGATCTGAACAACGGCACGCTGGACGAATCCGGTGCCCAGGAGCTGATCGACCAGTTCATCATCAAGCTGCGGCTGGTGCGCCATCTGCGTACCCCGGAATACAATGAGCTGTTCGGCGGTGATCCCACCTGGATCACTGAATCTCTGGGTGGCATGGGCATCGACGGCCGCACCCTGGTGACCCGCAACACCTTCCGCTATCTCCACACCCTCACCAATCTGGGCACCGCCCCCGAGCCCAACCTGACCGTTCTGTGGAGCCAGAACCTCCCCGATGCCTTCAAGCGCTACTGTGCCAAAATGAGCATCGACACCGACTCTATCCAGTACGAAAATGATGACATCATGCGGCCCATGTACGGCGATGACTACTGCATCGCCTGCTGCGTGTCCGCCATGGCTGTGGGCAAGCAGATGCAGTTCTTCGGTGCCCGCGCCAACCTTGCCAAGAGCCTTCTGTACGCCATCAACGGCGGTGTGGACGAAAAGAAGGGCCTGCTGGTCATCCCCGGGATCCAGAAGGACGACGACGAGGTGCTGGAATACGCCAAGGTTCTGACGAACTACAAGAAGGTGCTCTCCTACGTTGCCGAGCTGTATGTGGACACCATCAACATCATCCACTTCATGCATGACAAATACGCCTACGAATCCAGCCAGATGGCCCTCCACGATACGTTGGTGGAGCGGCTGGCCGCCTTCGGCGTGGCGGGTCTTTCCATCGCCGCCGACTCCCTCTCCGCCATCAAGTTTGCCAAGGTGAAGCCCGTCCGCAATAAAAACGGCATTGCTGTGGATTTCGTCACCGAGGGCGACTTCCCCAAGTACGGCAATGACGATGACCGGGTGGACGATATTGCTGTGGAGATCGTTTCCTACTTCTCTGCCGAACTGAAAAAGCACGCGCTGTACCGGGGCGCTATTCATACGCTATCCGCCCTGACCATCACCAGCAATGTGATGTACGGCAAAAAGACCGGCTCCACCCCTGACGGCCGCAAGGCGGGCGAACCCTTCGCCCCCGGCGCCAACCCCATGCACGGCCGGGATGAGAGCGGTGCGCTGGCCAGCCTGAATTCCGTGGCCAAGATCCCCTATCGAGCCGTGTGCCAGGACGGTGTTTCCAACACCTTCTCCATCGTGCCCAACGCACTGGGCAAGACCGCCGAGGAACGCCGCAGCAATCTGGTACAGATCCTGGACGGCTATTTCGTTCAGGGTGCACATCATCTGAATGTGAACGTGATGAACCGCGAGGTCCTGCTGGACGCTATGGAGCACCCGGAAAAGTATCCTACGCTGACCATCCGCGTGTCTGGCTACGCGGTGAACTTCAACCGCCTGAGCCGCGAGCAGCAGTTGGAGGTGGTCAAGCGCACCTTCCACGAATCCATGTAAGCACCTGCGTATTCCCAAATGTTTACAGCCCGCTGTTTGAAAACAGCGGGCTGTGTTTTATCTTTTTATTTGAGTACCAAGCGGCTTTTCTGCCCGGTTTCTGAAGCAAAACGATGAAAAACCTCGGCGGCTGTTTCAACAGCCGCCGGAGTCTCTTTTACGATTGCAGTCTCCTTATTCTACGCCCCGGAAACGAGCCAGGAACTCCTTCGTCTCCTGCTGCTGGGGGGCGCCAAAGACCTGCGCCGGTGTGCCCTGTTCGCAGATCACACCCTGGTGCATAAATACCACCTGCGAGCTGACATCCCGGGCGAAGGCCATCTCGTGAGTCACCACCAGCATGGTCATGCCCTCCTGGGCCAACGCCTGCATGACGTTCAGCACCTCGCCCACCATTTCCGGGTCCAGAGCGGAGGTAGGCTCATCGAACAGCAGCACCTCCGGGTCCATGGCCAGCGCCCGGGCGATGGCCACCCGCTGCTTCTGACCGCCGGAGATCTGCCGGGGCTTGGCGTTGATATAGGGCGCCATACCCACCTTTTCCAGATACTTCAAAGCCTGCTGCCGGGCCTCCTCCTTGCTGCGCTTGAGGACCTTCATCTGTCCCACCATGCAGTTTTTGAGGACCGACATATTGTTGAACAGGTTGAAGGACTGGAACACCATGCCCACATGGGAGCGGTACTCCGGGGCATTGACGCCCCGGCCCGCCACGTCGGTGCTGTGGTAGAGGATCTGGCCGCTGCTTGGGGTCTCCAGCAGGTTGACACACCGCAGTAGCGTGGACTTGCCGGAGCCGGAAGCGCCGATGATGGAAATAACGTCGCCTTTCTTGACGGTGAAGTCAATATCCCGCAAAACCTCATGGGTGCCGAAGGACTTGCCGAGGTGACGGATCTCTAAAATATTCTCGCTCATATCAGCGTCCTCCTCTCGTGCTGCCGTTGCGGTTTTTCAGGCCGATGCGGATGCGGTTCCGCTTCTCTTCGCCGGCGTATTCCCGGTTGACCTCGTCAAAGGGCGTTCCCCGGTCAGGATGGCTGTAAGTGCCAGCCGCCATCACCAGCTGATCTCCCTGGGCCAACTCGTAACTATCGGAGCCGTCCATGAGCTTTTCCACCAGCCGCAGGATCAGGGATGCGATCAGCGTCAGAGTCAGGTAGCCGATCATTTCAATGGTGGCGGAGGGGAAGTACATATTGTTGACGCCCACGATGTAGCGGTGCTGGGCGAAGAACTCCGTAAATCCGATGATGAACATAACGGAGGTGTCCTTCACGTTGATGATGTAGTTGTTGCCGATCTGGGGCATGATGTTTCGCAGGGCCTGGGGCATGATGACGTTCACCATGGTCTGGAAATGGGTCATGCCAATGGCCTTAGCCCCCTCGGTCTGGCCGGGGTCAATGGAAATAATGCCGCCCCGGACGGATTCCGCCATGTACGCGCCGGTATTGATGGCCACGATCAAAAGCGCGGCGGCGAAAATATTGTCGAACCGGAGGGCGTTATTGGAGAAGTAGGGCAGGCCGTAGTAAATGAACACGGATTGCAGCACCATGGGCGTTCCCCGGAACACCTCTACATAAATGCGGATGATGATCCGCAGCAGCTTCAGCAGGAACCGCTTGGGCAGAGGGTCCTTCTTCGTATAAGGAATGGTATTCAGCACGCCGCACAGCAGTCCGATGAAGCAGCCGATCAGTGTGGCGAGGAAGGCCAGCTTCAGTGTATTCCAGATACCGGCCCAGTACATCACCTTGTACTTGCTCCACAGCAGGACCATGTCCTGTCCCAGCTTCACAAACTTATCCATGGTCAGTCTCCAATCATCTGTAATAATCAGCGAGGCCCCGCGCCGGGGCGTTTCTTGGGATCACCGGGGGTCCGGAGACCCCCGGCGGGTCACTCAGATCTCAGGCTGAATGGAAATAGCCTGATCCATCAGGGCGTTGAACTGCTCCTCATTCAGAACGGAGAGGACGGTGTCGATGGCGTCGGCCAGCTGGGTATTGCCCTTCTGGACAGAGATGCCGATGTTCACGTTCTCGGCCCGCTCTTCTTCAGTAGCAAACTGGAAGTCGCCGTCGGTGCCGGAGAAGTTCAGGATCACCAGATTGTCGTCCTTGGCGATGGCGGCCAGAGCGGTGGGCATATCGGTGCAGACATAGTCCACAGCGCCGGTCTGGAGTTGCATGATCATCGCGGGGGCACTGTCGGCAGGAGCCAGCAGGTTGGTGTTCTCGATCTGGGGCAGGCAGGAATCATACCAGATGGTACCGGACTGGGAGGTGCAGGTGCCGCCGGCCAGATCAGCGATAGAGGTTGCGTTGGCATACTGGCTGTCCTTGGTGGTCAGGACCACGATGGTAGCGTAGTAGTAGGGGCCTGCCATATCCACTTCCTTCATGCGGTCGGCGGTCATGGACTGACCGGCGATGTTGGCGTCCATGGTGCCGGACTGCACGGCGGGGCACAGGGAATCCCACGCGGAGGACACGATCTCAAGCTCCCAGCCATAGGTCTCACAGATGCGCTGAGCGATCATTACATCGTAGCCGTTGGCGTAAGCGCCGGGGACGTTGGAAATGGGCACCGCGCCGTTGGAATCGTCCATCTGGGTCCAGTTGTAGGGCGCGTAGGCGCACTCCATGCCAACGGTGAGCACACCGTCCTCCAGACCCGGAATGGCGCTGGTGTCCGTGCCGGTCAGATCCTCCACAGGGGGGATCTCCACGGTGGGAGCGGCGGGGGTGGACTCCGCGGGGGTGCTGTCATTGCTGGAGGAACTGCTGCTGTCGCCGCCGCAGGCGGTGAGGGCCAGAGCCATGGTCAGGGCCAGAATCGCGCTCATCCATCTTCTTCTCATACTGTCTCCTTCTTGTCCGGCGTTTTTCTTCCCCGCCGGCGAGGAATGATGAAAAAAATGAACCGCTTTGCCAAGCGGTTCATGGAATATACGGAAAATCTGTCCCTTGAAAATAGGACACCTCCGAACAGCCAATGATAGCGCTTCACAAAAAATTCTTGTGACAGTCCGGCAGATCTTCTCTGCCGACCCAGCATCCGGACAACAGGCATTGTCCTGACACTTCGGCGGTGGCCCCTTTCCCACTCCACGGCTGCGCTGGCCTTGTGGAGAGTACTGATGGATACCGCGCCTCTATCAAGCGATTCAATTTTGACTGCATATTAGCACCGCTTTTCGCCATTGTCAACTATTTTTCCAAATTTTTAGTATCTTTAGCAGGTGTTGGCAAAAAACAGATGCTTTACAGGCTGATTTATGGTATGCTTTCACAACAAAACTTGTCATTAACGTTGCTTATGTTGGAAGTCCAGACCGCTCTTGTCTTTTCTGCTCAAGTCCCGTATAATGAACAGCGTAACAATATTCCTGTGCCGAATTGCGGCGAAAGGAGCCATCCATGAATGTCATCGTTATCGGCGGCGGGGCCTCCGGCCTCATGGCCGCCATCACCGCCGCCAAGGGCGGCCATAGCGTCACGCTGCTGGAGCGGCAAGCCCGTGTGGGCCGCAAGCTGCTATCCACCGGCAACGGCCGCTGCAACCTCACCAACCTAAACATGGGCCTTCCCTACTATCACGGACAGGACGCCGCTTTCATCCGCCCCGCCTTTGAAGCGCTGAGTCTGGATGCCACGCTGGATTTCTTTCACGGTCTGGGCCTGCTGACCACAGCGGAGGACAATGGCCGGGTCTATCCCTACTCCGATCAGGCAGGCAGCGTGGTGGACGTGCTGCGCTTCGCTGCCGACGCCGCCGGGGTCACGACCCGCGCCGGGTTTGAGGTGACGGGTCTGAAGAAAACAAAACGGGGGTTCACTGTCCTCTCCGCCGAGGAAACCCTCCCGGCGGACCGGGTCATCGTCTGTTGCGGCGGCATGGCCGGCGGTAAGCTGGGCGGGACCCGCAGCGGCTATGAGCTGCTACAATCCCTGGGCCACAGCGTCACCAAGCTGTATCCCACACTGGTGCAGATCAAGACGGACAACACCTTTGTCAAGGCTTTGAAGGGCGTCCGGGCCAATGCTGACCTCCGGCTCTGTCGGAATCGGGACGCCGTGTCTGCCAGCCGGGGTGAGGTTCAGTTTACCGACTTCGGCGTCAGCGGCCCCGCCGTGTTCGAGCTGTCCCGGGCCGCCGCCACAGAAAAAGGGCCTCTGACACTTCATATCGATTTGCTGCCCCAGCTTTCCACATCGGAGATCGAGGAGCTGCTCCGCAGGCGGCTTAGCTCCATGCCGGAGCTGACCACGGAAAACCTGTTGGCCGGGGTGCTCCACAACCGTCTGGGCCGCACGGTCCTGCGGTATGCGGGCTACGGACTGACAGACCCGGTGACATCCCTGTCTCCCGCCGATCTGCGGAAGATCGCGGGAGCCGCCAAGGACTTCGCCCTGCCGGTAGTCAGCGTACTGGGCTTTGACGGGGCGCAGGTCACGGCAGGCGGTATCCGTACCGCCGAGTTTGACCCCAAAACCCTCCAAAGCCGCTTGGTGCCGGGGCTGTACGCTGCCGGTGAGGTACTGGACATCGACGGCGACTGCGGCGGCTATAATCTGCAATGGGCCTGGTCCAGCGGCTATCTGGCCGGTCTGCTGAAAAGCGGAACATAGTAAAAAATCAAGGGAACGGTTATTCCGTTCCCTTGATTTTTATTCAGAACCAATCAGAACCAGTTCAGTGAGAAGAATTCGTTCACCTGTCCCGCCAGCACCAGCAGCATACCGATGGGCGTGATATACTTGATGCAGATCCGATAGAAGGTGTCGATCCTGCCGGTATAGCCGATATGAAGCTCGTCCAGAACCGTCTGGGGACGGATCTCCCAGCCCACCATAATGCTCATCATCAAAGCGCCGATGGGCATGGCCAGGCCCTCAGACAGCATATCCACAAAGTCCAGCATGGAATCATTCCAGCCGGCAGTCGCGGGCCAGGGGAACACACCAGTGGTACCCAGACCGTCAATCCCTACCAGCACTGACACCGCGAAGATGGCGAGGCAGACCAGAAACGCCACTTTGGGGCGGTTTCCCTTTCTGCCTTTCTGCTCCGCCCGATCCAGGAAATAGGTGATGTCCACTTCGATCAGGGCGATGGCGGAGGAAATGGCGGCGATCAGCACCAGCAGATAGAAGATCACGCCGAACAGCGCGCCGGCGGTGCCCATGGCCCGGAACACATCCTGTAAGGTGACAAACAGCAGGTTCGGGCCGCCCAGCTTGATCTGGTCCAGCGGCGTTCCGCTGGCAATGCCGTTGGCCACGGCAGCGGGGATCACAGCGATACCGGCCATAGTAGCCACCAGCGTATCCGCAAACACGATGATGGCGGAGTTTTTCACCAGATCCTCTTTCTGGTTCAGGTAGGAGCCGTAGGTGATCATGGCGCCCATCGCCAGAGACAGGGAGAAGAACATCTGCCCGCCGGCGCTGGCAAACACGGACAGCAGGCTGGGCGTCTCCGCCACAAATCCGGCCTCCACAGCGTATCCCGGCACGAACATGAACTTCAGGCCCTCCATAGCGCCGGGCAGGGTCAGGGAGCGGATGATGATGACCACCAGCATGACAAACAGCATGGGCATGCCTACGTTATTGAACTTCTCAATGCCGCCGGAAATGCCGCTCCGGTTGATAAGATAGCACAGAGCCAGAAACAGGGCGGCAAACAGCACCGCTCCGGCAGGATTGGACAGCATAGCGGCAAACAGCTCCCCGCCGGTGGCCAGCGATTCGCTGCCGAAGGCAAAGTTGCTGAGGTTCAGGGCCATATATTCGATGCAGTAACCGCCCAGCACCGCGTAAAAGCCCATCACCGCAAAGGGAGAGAACAGCGCCAGCCAGCCGATCCACCGGAATTTCTTCGTCAGGGCGTGATAGGTGCCCATAGCGCCCTGCCCGGTCTTGCGGCCCATGGCAAGCTCCGAAGCCATGACGATAAAGCCCACGAAAATTGCCAGCAGCGCATAGACCGCCAGATACGCGAAGCCGCCGCACTTGCCCATTTTGTAGGGGAAGCCCCAGATATTGCCCAAGCCAACCGCAGAGCCGATGGCCGCCATCAGGAAACCCAGATTGCTGGCCCAACTGGCACGTTTTGTCTCCATAAACGATTCCTCTCTTCTTCAGTATGCAAAACATATTACTTATACCCTCTTTTTTTCCGTCCGTCAAGACGCTGATTGCACGAAAAAAGCGGATCTCCGCCAAAAAAATCTCCCATTTTTTCAGAAATCAGGTTTCTATTGCCTGCCCCGCCGAAAACGTATATAATAACAGGCAAGAAATCAAACACAGACAAGGAGTGCTTTATGAAGCAGGAATTTATCCGGGTAGGCCGCATCGTCAACGCTCACGGCATCCGGGGCGAAGTGCGGGTACAGCCCCGCCGGGTCTCCCCCGCGCTGCTGACCCGCTGCAAAACCTTTTATATCGACGGTCAGCCTGTCACCCCCACGGCGAATCACGTCCACAAGGAGCTGGTGCTGCTGAAGTTCCCCGGCGTGGACGATATGAACGCCGCCCTGACCTACAAAAATAAGGACCTTCTGATCCGCCGGGCCGACATCGTTCTCCCGGAGGGAGAGTATTTTGACGATGAGCTATTGGGGCTGGAGGTCTACGACTGCGACACCGGCGCCCTGCTGGGCACTCTGACAGCGGTAGACGAGTACCCCGCCAGCAAGGTCTACACCGTCAAGGGTGAGCGGGAGATCCTGATCCCCGCCGTGAAGGACGCCTTTATCCGCTCCGTTGATTTGGACGGGGGACGGATGGAGGTCAAGGTCTGGGAGGGGCTGTAAATGGACATGCAGATCGACATTCTGACCCTATTCCCGGAATCCGTGGACGCCATGCTGAACGTCAGCATTCTGGGCCGGGCGCAGGAGCGGGGCTATATCGCCATCCGCACCCACCAGATCCGGGCCTACACCACCAACAAGCAGATGCAGGTGGACGATTACCCCTACGGCGGAGGCCGGGGGGCCGTGATGCAGGCAGACCCCCTGTTCCGCTGCTGGGAGCATGTTGTCAATACCTACGGCCCCGGCCGGACCATCTTCATGTCCCCCTGCGGCCGGACCTTTACCCAGTCCGTCGCCAGAGAGCTGAAGGCCCAATATGACCATCTGATTTTAGTCTGCGGCCACTACGAGGGCATCGACCAGCGGTTCATCGACGCATGTGTGGACGAGGAATTGTCTATGGGCGATTTTGTTCTCACCGGCGGAGAGATCCCCGCCATGGCGGTGGCGGACGCCGTGTGCCGCATGGTGCCCGGTGTGCTGCCGGACGCCGAGTGCTTTGAGGAGGAATCCCACTGGGACGGTCTGCTGGAATATCCCCAGTATTCCCGGCCCGCCGTGTGGCATGACCGGGCCGTACCGGAGATCCTGCTCTCCGGGGATCATGCCAAGGTTGCCGCGTGGCGGAAAAAGGAGAGCTACAAGCGCACCATGACCCGCCGCCCGGACCTGTTCGCGAATTTTGACGAAACAAAGCTCACCACCAAGGCGGAGCGGAAAATTCTGGTGCAGGCCAAGGAGGAATTTGCCGCGGAACAAGCTGAGACTTCCACGGAACCGGAGGAATAACCACCTCCCCATCAGAAAGAAGGCCCCATGAAAAAGTGCGTCATTCTGATTCTCTGCGTACTTGCGGTTCTGCTGACAGCCGTCATCTGTCTGCCCTTTGCCCGGAAGATCGATACCACCGTCACAGCCACGGAATACCGGTTCGATGATCCGGCCTACGCCGTGGAGCACTCGGTCACCATTCAGGGCCGCGATGCCCGAAATCTGCTGGGCTATGGCCATTTTGAAGGTACGTTCGCTGTCAGCGGCTTTGAGAGCGGGCAGCCCGGCTGGATGATCTATACCGTCTTTTCCAATAAAAAGTCGCTTCGCACCACATACAGCAGCAACCCCAGCGGCGAGCCCTGCACCCGGGATCTTTTCTGTCTGTGGGCCAACCGGGACTGGTCAGACTTTGCGGGGCTGATCATGGAGGTCTCCGACAAGGCAGACCATTCCTCCACCGGAACCTTCGACCCTGACACGGGACGGTTTCTGGTCAGCGGTCCCGCCGACCGGGACGCTGCCGTGGCAAGGGCGGCGAAGCTGTTTCAAAAGGACCCGTATTGGCACAGTCTCTTTCAACCGCCGAAGTCCTGACAGCTTGATAAAAACGATAAACAGGCCGGACGCTTTGCGTCCGGCCTGCTGCTATGTACCGGGTTTCAATTATTTCTGGAGCACTTCTCCGCGTCGATGGCCAGCACCAGCATCAGCGCCCGCAGAGCGTCTGCGGGATTCACCACGTCGATGACGTAGGTATCCGTCCAGTTGAACAGTTCCTTGGTCACGGTGGCCACCAGCGCCCCGCAAGGCTCCGTTACCTGATAGTCCCATTCCATAAAGCTGCCCTGGACCTGCCAGCCGTTGCAATCAATGTCGAATTTCGGAGTGAAGAAGGTAAACGCCTTTTGGATACTGCCGATATACACATCATTTTCGTACAGTTCGAATTTGGGCAGCAGCGTCAGCACCCGCTCCTTCACCGTGCCGATGTGGTTTCCGGCGGCGTCAAGGATGTGGAGGCAATGGCCCCAGGAGAGCTTGCCCTCCACGGTGTAGACCGTCTCCCCCGCTTCGTTATAAACGTCGTAGCTGTCGAACCACGAGAAAAATCTCTGCTTGAAAAGTAGCTTCATAGGCCCTCCCTGTCAAAAGACGATGCCGCCGTCACGGTCGAGGTGAAAATCTCTGGAAAAATAGGCTGCCATGGCCTTCACCAGAAGGTCCGTATCCGCCGCGCCCGCCGTCTCGCAAACGCTGTGCATGGCCAGCTGAGGCAGGCCGATGTCCACGGTAGGAACGGAGAGATGGGCTGTGGAGATATTGCCCAAGGTGGAGCCGCCGGGGAGATCCGCCCGATTGCTGTATCGCTGTACCGGCACCCCCGCCTCCTGACAAATAGCCTGGAACACCGCCCCGGAAACAGCGTCCGTGGTGTAGCGCTGGTTGGCGTTGTACTTGATGACGATGCCGCCGCCCAGTACAGGGAACTCCCCCTTGTCGGCGTACTCCGGATGGGCGGGGTGGATGGCGTGGGCGTTGTCCGCCGACACCATGAAGCTGTTGGCGATGGCCGCCTTCCACGCATCGCTGTCAAGGCCGCAGCCGTGGGCGATCCGCTCCAGCACATCGGTCAGGAAGGTGGAATCCGCCCCCTGACGGGTGTTGCTGCCCACCTCTTCGTTGTTGAACACCGCCAGCACCGGCAGGCTCCCGCCGGGCTTTGCCGCCAAAAATCCCTCCAGGCAGCCGAACACGCATTAAAGGTCGTCCAGCCGGGGGGAAACGATGAATTCCCCGTTCAGGCCGGTCTGTACGGCTTTCGTTCTGGGATAGAGGAACAGTTCCGTGGAGAGCAGATGTTCCTCCCGGACCCCCGCCGCCTCAGCGACGAGCTTCCGGAATGCTCCCGGCTCCTTTCCGCAGCCCAGCAGGGGCAGCAGGTCTACCGCCGGGTTCAGCTCCGCTCCCTTGTTCACGCTCCGGTCCATGTGGATCGCCACGCTGGGGATCACCAACAGATCCCGGTCGATGTTCACCAGACGGCTCACGAGGCGGTCACCCTGCCGGATCACCACCCGGCCCGCCACGGACAAGGGCCGGTCCAGCCAGCCACGCCACACACCGCCGCCGTAAGGCTCCACACTGAGCCGCAGGGTATTGCCGGCGGAAGCCGCTTCTGCGGTCTCCCGCACCTTGAAGGTGGGGGAATCGCTGTGGGCTGCCGCCATCAAAAAGCCGTGAAACGGTCCCTCCGGCACCCGGAACGCCACCAGAGCGGAGTCGCCCCGCTCCACAACATATAGTGTTCCCTTTTCCAGCTTCCACTGCTCAGATTCCCGCAGCTCCACCGCTCCCGCCGCCGTCAAGGCCGCTTTGGCGTTGGCCGCCGCATGATAGCAGGTGGGACTTTCGTCTAAAAAGCGAAACAGCTTTTGCACCATATCCACGTTGGTTTCCTCCTGTCTGATCCCTGATTTTTCATTATTATACCCTTTTTTGTCCCCGAGGTAAAGATAGGTGCCAAAGTTTTCTTGCGCTTTTTATAACATATTACAAATCTGTTTTCAGCCCTTGAAACGCAAGATATTGTATGTTATGATTCTCTTGCTACAAAAATATTGGGGCGCCCTGTGCGCCCTTTCAAAATGTAATGGAGGAAGATCAGCATGACAGTCATCAAGCGGAACGGCTCGGAGGTAACCTTTGACATCACCAAGATCATCGCGGCCATCACCAAGGCCAATGAAAGCGTGGACGAGTCCATCCGGATGACCCCCATGCAGATCCAGCGGATCGCGGAAAGCGTGGAGTTTTCCTGCCTGAAGATGAACCGCTCCCCCTCCGTAGAGGAAATACAAGATTTAGTGGAGTATCAGATCATGGCCCACGGCGCCTTTGAGGTGGCCAAAAACTATGTGACCTACCGCTACACCCGCTCTCTGGTCCGCCGCTCCAACACCACTGACGAGAAGATCCTCTCCCTGATCGAGTGCTGCAACGAGGAGGCCAAGCAGGAAAACGCCAACAAGAACCCTGTGGTGAATTCCACCCAGCGGGACTACATGGCCGGCGAGGTGAGCCGCGACATCACGGAGCGTATCCTCCTGCCTCAGGAGATCGTGGAAGCCCACCGGGAGGGCATCATCCACTTCCATGACGCTGATTATTACGCCCAGCACATGCACAACTGCGATCTGGTGAACCTGGAGGATATGCTGCAAAACGGCACTGTCATCACCGGCACCCTCA
>UQUC01000015.1 GCA_900544105.1 uncultured Oscillibacter sp.
ATGAGGTGGGGCGGTACCACATCAAAGGACGGGTAGATCGCCTTGACTTCCGGAACGGTGTTGGGAATATCCCGATAGCTAAGGACTTGAGCCGGATCCCGCATTTCGATCACAATGTCATCTTTACCATGCTTATCCTGATCGGGGATTCCTGTGACATAATAGGGAATACCAAAGTATTTTGCCAGGATCGCCATCTGGAACGTGCCGATCTTATTGGCAATATGGCCATCTCGTGCAATGGTGTCAGCAGCGGAAGTAAACAGATCGATGCCCTCCCGCTCCATGGAGTAAGCCACCATATTATCCGTAATGACCGTTGTATCAAACCCCATCTGGGCAAAGCAGCCGGAAGTCAGCCGGGCACCCTGGAGGTAGGGGCGAGTTTCCGCGCAGAACACCTTAAAGTCCTTGTTCTGCCGACGGGCAGCCCGGATCACAGTGCCAATGATGGTCTCGCCAAAGCACTGTGTCAAAATCGTGCCCCCCTGCGGGATCAGCTCAGCCAGATGATCGCCCACGATCTGCATGGTGCTGTACCGTCGGTTCAGAGACTCTACTGTGTTCTCCACGATGGCCTCGACGGGGTTCTTCCCTGCCTCCAGTGCTTCCTTGGCTACCTCAGCGCAGCGATAGGTGATCTGGCCGTAGCGGTTGGCAGTAGTGGGACGTGCGTGAGCCAGGTCATAGGCCGCCTGCTGTAAAAACGCATTCTGCTCCGCGGCACTCTTATCCCGTACCTGCCATGCAGCCAAAGCCATGCCCATACCAACGGCAGTGTAAGGGCCGGCACTCTGGGTCACCATGTCGGCGATCGCCTGTACCACCTCCTGATAGGTGACACACTCTACAAAACGGACCTCTGTGGGATAGATCCGTCGATCCAGGATCCGAACTTTTCCATGATCATACCAGGCAACATTTTCATATTGCAGCAAAAACGGCATGTTTTCGTCCATTCTAATCATTTGTAATTCTCCTTCTCTATTTATATTAAATTCATTCGGAACATTTCTGTTGCAGCTGCTCCGGTAAGGCCGCTGCTCCGCTCTTTGATCAGATAAATGCCTTGCTTGATAAGGGCGCGTTCCATAGGGATCCGGCGATCCGGTTCCGTAACAGAGGTGACCTCCATCACTTTGGAATCGCCTACGACCCGACGGATGATCTCCGTCCCCGCGTAGCCATAGGCATCCGCCATCACACTGTCCAGATAAGCCTTACGGAAGGCAGGGGCTTGATACAGCGGGAATTTTACCAGTTTGTCGTATTGTTCTGCCAGCTTTTCCGCTGTTTTATCACAGGTCTCACGGATGGTCTGCTCCAATGCCGCCTGCGTCTCCGCGCTGCCTCCGGTGTAGGTCTTATTGGCCCAGGCGAAGAATAGATTGCCAATCACATTTCCGATGTCATAACCCATGGGTCCATAGAAGGCAAACTCAGGGTCAATGATCTTGATGCCCTGTTCATTGGCAAAAATAGAGCCAGAGTGGAGATCGCCGTGGATCAGCGCCTGAGCGTTATTCATAAAGTTGTTCCGCAGGGTGGCAACCTCACCGTGGAGGACCTCATCCTCATAAAGGTACTCCTTCACAAAGTCCTCATTGCCGGGGGTAACGATATTTTTGTTCCGGGGATTCATGGGTTCGGCACAATAAGGCTCCGTCAGCACCAGATCCTCTGTAATGTCGCACAGCTCCGGGTTGGTGAAGAATTTGACCTGCTTTTTCTTCTCCTGCCGATCCATCACCAGGTCTGTGGTGGGCAGCATGGACTGGGCCAGAAAGTCAGAGAGATTTTCGCTGAGATGGCCGTAGACCCGGCCCGCCGCCAGCTCCTTGCGGAGATTTTTATAGGCGGAAATGTCCTCCATAGAGAGGGCGGCCATGGTCTCATCGTAATGATAGACCTCCGGGATGAATTTGGGGGCCAGCCGTGCCTCCAGCATCAGGGTCTCCGCCTCGATCTTGTTGCGGTAGAGATCCAGCGGACGGCCGGAGGACCGCAGCAATTTGTCCGCCTGCTTCACGATGACGGAACGGCCGTCCTTCCTGGAACGGACCTGAAATACGTAATTGATGTTGCCATCACCGATCTCGACGCAATCCGTCTCTTCGCCCGGTTCAAAATAGTGGAGCACCTCCACGGCGTACCGCTTCACATCCTCCGGTTCTGAAATAGCCGCTCAATCCATCATAATGGCCCGGACAGCGGTTTGCGTGTCGGTTTTTGGGAACAGCTCGTAGCCGATCAGCCCCCGGTAGCCCGCCTGCTCCAAGGCGGCGAACACCGTCGGGTAATAAATCTCCCCGGTGCCCGGCTCATGGCGGCCCGGCGCGTCCGCCACGTGGATGTGGCCGAACTGGTCGGCGTAGGCGCGGATATGGTCGCACAGGCTGCCCTCGTTGAGCTGCATGTGGTACACATCGTACAGCACCTTCAAATACGGGGAACCGATGAGCCGGGTCAGCTCGGCGGCCGTGCGAGTATGGCGGAGGAAGTTGCCGGGATGGTCCGTGGTGACGTTCAGCGGCTCCAGATTGATCTGGATACCGCAAGTTTCCGCCCATTCCGCCGCGATTTTCAGCGTGTCGAACATGGTGCAGAGCTTCACGGCGTCGCTGAGGTCGTCATAGGGGCAAAGGACCCTTCCTCCCTCCCCCAGACCGTTTGAGTGGACCGTGACGGACATTGCCCCTATCTCCATAGCGGCGTCCAGAGAACGCCGCAGAAAGGCCTTGTAGGCCGTTTTCTGGGCCGGGTCGATGAGGGACAGCTCCGCGTCGCCGTTGAAGCCGGAAATGCCGACCCCCGCAGCGTCCGCGGCGGCCTTCACGGCGGCGAGATCCTTGTCCGTCCAGCTCCAGAATTCCACAAACTCAAAGCCGTCGGCTCTGGCGGCGGAAAATCGCTCTAAAAAGGGCAGCTCCGTGTACAACGTCTCAATGCAAGCGGATCTCTGAAAATTCATAGGCCCCTCCCGGTCGTGTTCTCAGGGCCATGATAGCAGGTCTCCGGAGGGGCGTCAAGGGGGCCGCCGGAGGGCGGTGCAACACTTTTTCCATGTCAGATCAAAGGAACCTTTGTCGATAATGCTTGCCTGCATACAACTTTTTTTCGCCACAAATGGTTGTTTGAACACAGCTTTTTTGTTATGCGAACATAACAGGGCTTTTTTAGGGAGGTATTTATGGCAAGTCAACAGACACCCAACTACCGGCTGTCCCGCTGGGAGGGGACGGACCGCGTTTTAGTGGAGGAATTCAACGACAACTGGGACAAGATCGACACGGCCATCAAGAGCAATGCCGGGGCCATCGCCGCCGAGGTCTCCGCCAGAGAAAGCGGCGATTCGACCCTGCGGACATCGCTGCAAGCAGCGCTGGCAAAGTGCGGCAACTGCCAGATCTTTGTCGGCGCCTTCACCGGTGATGGCGCTGCCGCCAGAACGCTGTCCTTTTCGGGCAAGCCGCTTTTTGTGCTGGTGACAACAGCCGAGGGCCACCGCAAAAACCGTTCTCTGTCCATGATCCGGGGCACCAGCAAGACCTATGCGGACGTCACGGACACCAACTCCGTCACAGGGGTCTCGTGGACCGAAACCTCCGTTACCTTCGAGACCCCCAACACCGCCTACGGCGTGAACGCCGCGCAGACCAAATATCTTTACATGGCCCTGCTGGAAAAGTGAGGAACCATTGGGAAAAGCCCCGCTCCTTTCGGAGCGGGGCTTCGAGACTGTCGATAAAGTGGTAAATTCTCCGCAACGGAAAGGAAGGGTGTGCGCGGGAAACCCAAGAAGGGTGTCCTGCGCCATTGAAATCCTTAGTTTTCAGAACTTTTATAAAGTTCTGAAAACTGGCTCAGCGGGGAGAAAAGACTTTTTCGACACGCTGAAAGCCCCGCTCCGAAAGGAGCGGGGCTTCGTCGTATCGAAAGCTTTTTTGCCATGTGGTCCCGGCTAAACAGGAGGGGTTTCCCAGGAGGTCAGGGGATGTAGCGCCAGGGATCGTCCGGCTCCGGCGCGGTTTCCGGCTTTTGGGGCGGCGCGTCCTTTTCCAGAACATCCGCCACGGTGAACAGGCCATTTTTCCGCCAGCTTTCCAGAATTCCGTGACAATATTTCCAGTTCAGACGGCCGCAGTTCAGCACGGTGCGGTCAAAGGCCAGCTCGATGAGCGCCGGGGAGAAGCCCCAGTCCAGCCACGCGGCGATGTAGGCGTCATCCGACGGGATCCGCGCGTCCGGGTCCAGCCGCAGCCGACGGCGGACCTCCATCACCGTCTGTTCCCGCCGGGCCATCCGCCGCACGGCGGCCACGGCGTCGGCCTGGGAGCGGACACCCAGACGCGCCCATTCCAGCCCCAGCTTTTCGATACGGCGGGCCGTGGGGCGCTCCTCGCCCCGGAGGATGGCTTCGTCATAGCACTGGGCTGTCAGCAGCTCCAACGCCTCCGGAGAGAGGCCGTGGAAGTCGAACAGCTCCGTCAGGGCGCTGAGATCCGCCGTGGGCAGGCGGCGGCCCGCGGCGTGTTCCACGGCGTGTACGGCCCGGGCAAAGGCCGGAAAAGCTGCTAAAAGGGCCTGAATTTCCGGTAATGTGTAGGTTTTCCGCTGTTTCAGAGGCTTTGGCAGGACGGCGGCTGACGGTTCCAAAATGCCTCCGTCCACCAGCTCCTCCATGGCACAGGCAATGCGGCGGTGCGCCCAGCCCAGCTCTTTTCCGCAGAAAAACGGGGAGACCTCGCCGCCGTGGTCCAAAATCGCCTGATACAGCGCTGCCGCATCGTTGGTCAGTTGTTCGGTAAGCATGGCGCTCCCCCCTCCCCTGCTTGTTTTGCTGATAGTATACAACAAAATGGCGGCGGATGCCACGTTTTGTTACCGTGGGGAAGCAGACGTGTGCAGGACGGAGGTGGTTTTCTCTTCCGCTTGTTAATTTTTTAACGCATTGTTTTGACGCCTCCCCTTCCCTGCTGAAAGTCCGGCCGTCAATCTCCGACAGAAAATATCGGGTATCAAGTGGTATGATGAGGCTGTCCCCTACTCCGCTGCGGGATCAGGCGGATTTACAGGGACCGTCTCATTTGGGCTTCTGCTCTTGACTGTCATTTACAGGGTCCGCCTCATTTAGGTTCTACACTCCTTACTGCTATTTATAGGGTCCGTGTCAAGTGTGTCGTTCTGCTGTCGGTTCATTTACAGGGTCCGTGTCATTTGAATTTCTTTTGAGAAAAGCCCGAAAAATGTGTGGCTTTATATTGACAGTTCTATGAAAGCCACGCTATAATGAGAACGTAAAAAACAGCAAAAACGGGGGGTAAACCTCCCAAAACACGCAAAACGGAGGGGTTTTATGTCTCTGATCCTGACAACCGCCATCGAAAAGGGCGGTACCGGCAAAACAACCACAGTCGTCAATCTGGCAGCTCTGATGGCCGCCGAGGGAAAACGGGTCCTGGTGGTGGATATGGACCAGCAGGCCAACACCACCTACATGCTGACCCAGCACAAGAAGGCTGAGAACTTCTACAAGGGTCACGGCCTGGTGAATATGTTCATGAACTTTGACCTGGGCGGGATGGATCTGGCTCCCTACATCCACCCCACCAACGTGGAGGGCGTTCATATCATCCCCAGCACCGCCCAGACGCCCCGGGCCGTTCACCAGCTGGATCTGCTGGCGGACGAGTATAAGATGAAGAACTACACCTTCCTGATCCATTGCCTGGCCAATATCAACGATGATTATGATTACATCGTCATTGACACCCCTCCCGCCCGGGACAATCTCACCATGAGCGCCCTGTTCTGCGCCGACGAGGTATTGATCCCTGTCCGGTGCGACAACTTCTCTTTGGAGGGTTTTGAGACCACGTTGGCCATGATTTTGGATCTGGAGACCCGGGAAGATGTCAAAATCGACATTTTGGGTGTAGTTTTGACTCAGGTGGAGCGGACGGCTGCCGTCAATCTGGTGCGGCAGATGTTCGAGGAAAACCCGGAATATGCTTCTGTTCTCTTCAAAACCGGCATCCGCAAGGGCAGCGCCGTGCCGGAAAGCACCATCGCCGCCGTACCGGTGGTGCTCTACTCCAAAAAATCCAATCCTTCCGCGGACTACATGCAGCTCTGGAACGAGATCAAACAGCGTCTGGCAAAAAAGGAGGCTGACGAATAATGGGTAAGCTTGATAAGCTGAAAAGCCAAATTCCCCAGGGTTCCCAGGAATTATCGACCAAAAATCACTTGGCAAAAACGGAGATCGCCATGTCTTTTCAGAACGAAGGCACGGAATTGACCCGGATCCTCCTGCGAAACATTGAATTTAACCCCCATAATCTCTGGTCCTGCAACGATGATGACGAGAGCATCCAGCAGCTTGCGGACGCCATCGAGCGCAATGGCCTGCTGCACAACATCGTGGTCAGTCAGCGGGAGGATGGCACCTTTATGCTGCTTTCCGGTGAACGCCGGGTAAAAGCCCTGCGTTTGCTGCAAAAACGGGAGCAGGAAAGCGATCCCACCGGCCAGAAGGCACATAAATGGGATCGAGTGCAGGCCCAGACCTACACCGGACTGGACGAACTGTCCGAGCTGATCATTCTGGACGAGGCAAATATCATGGTTCGCGGCCTTTCCGGTGACGCAAAGACCATTCAGGCCTGCATTTCCCGGTATTTGGACAATTTGCAGGCGAAATTCCAGGTGGATCGCCGGGCTGCCGAGGCGTATTTCAAGTCCCGCACCCAGATGACGGACTCCACGGTCCAGCGTTACACCCAGTTTGACAAGTCCTTGATCGACGATGTGAAGGAATTCTTCCAGAATGGCACCATTTCTCACGCGCAGGCCCTGTCGCTCTGCCCGTTGGAGCCAAGCGAGCAGGTCCTCTATGTAAACGCCATCAATAAGGCCATTCAGATGTCCAACGGGGACAAGGCTCTGGAACATACCTATGTCACCCGGATCACGGACCGGGCTGCCCAGGCTGCCCGCATGACCAACGGCCGGGAAGCGGAGCTGGCCCGGCTGGAAGACGCCATTATTCCGCCGGTCCACACCAAGCCCGCCGGAGATGTGGCGGTCCGCACCCAAAAGGCCACGCTGATCCGGAAGTACGATAAGGTCACATTTGACCTCTCTAAAATCACCGCCAGCAAGCGGCGGCTGAATTCTCTGCGGAAAATGGACGCTGCCGATGGGGACGGTTCCATTGTCGAAAGTCTGGATAAACTGGCTAAGGAGGCCGCAGAGCTGGCCGCTCTCCTGCGGAACGGACAGTAATGGCCCGTCCAAAAGGCCCGGAGCAGCGTGTCCCCGTAAAAATGCGGGTAAACATCGGTCTGATGGACCGATTGCAGCAGTTGGCGGCGGAAAACCGGTATTCCGTCCCGAAAATGCTGACGGTGATCATGGAGGAGACCCTGGCAGACCTGCCTGCGGACTATGAGCTGCACGAAATGGCCGAGGTCTACACGCTGACCAAGAATCATGCCGTCAATCTCAGCTCCAATCGGATGAATGTGTATCTGCTGCCGGGGACTCAGGAGGCCATGCTGGAGCTGGCTCGTCGGTTGAACGCAAGCATCGGCGCCGTCCGCACCAGTTTTGTGCTGGATTATCTGGATCTGCGGGGGCTGCTGTAAACTGAACAGGGAATCCGAATATCCCGAAGGGGTGCCTGATCTGGGCGCTCCTTCGGGTTTCTTTTGGTTCCAATTCCGCTTTATCCTTCCATCCGCTCTCTGCTCTTCACGGAAACACGAGGGGAAGATCTCAGCAAACGCGAGATCGGGCGGCCTGCATTTTATCCAAATTCCTTTTTGATTTTGTCCCAGTTCGATTTTGTGTTCCAAAAGGCGCCAAAGCTTTGCACCTTCAAAGGTTCAGAAGATCATAGGAATACAAAAGAAATTGGTTGATTTTTGGCAGGTCTTGCGCATATTATGGGCGCCGAACCATCGGAAACAAAAATTGGTTTGGCTCGGAAGCTTTCTTTTTCGACATAATATTTGCTGGTCAGCAGTTTTCGCGGACATGCAAATCGGTCATCCGACTGTCATTCCTTGCGGGAAGGGGAGAGCCGCAGGCAATCGCCTTCATTTACAGGGACCGTCTCATTTGGAGTTGCCGTTTCAGACAGCGCCAACTCCGATGTACGCAAAGAAATTCTTCTTGTAAGGTCTCTTATGAGTATGAGGAATTGGCTGATTCCCCTTGCGTAATCGTTTACTTATGACGGTCTATCATTTCCTCTGGTTCCATTTTGAGCTTGTCTCTGTTTGCTTTTGTGTTTTCGAGCGGCTCCAAAGCCTTGAGCGTCAAGGACAGAGCATGGGAACGCA
This sequence comes from uncultured Oscillibacter sp., assembly GCA_900544105.1. GTDB lineage: Bacteria > Bacillota > Clostridia > Oscillospirales > Oscillospiraceae > Oscillibacter. The sequence goes on from UQUC01000015.1 coordinate 8,349, forward strand.
AAGACGCATTTGGCATCATTTTCTGCTGGTTCGGGTACCCGTTTGCTTTCGTGGCAAGTTTTATGTAAACCCATTCTCGCATGGCGGAATCCAAATCGCTCCCGGATGCGCCGCAGCCAGAGAACAGACCCTATCATCAGCTTAACCGATCTGTCACCGTTCTAAACCGGATTTTACAGATTTCCTGCGGACCCATGGCTCAAATGTCGCCAGGGAAGGGGCAGCCAACGGAGAGATGTAAGCAGACTAACGGCGCCACGGTGCCCCCGGCTCTGCGTTCTTTTGCCTGTAAGCCCATTTTTCGGTCTGTGCGCTCATATTTTTTCCTGTTCCAGCACGTTTGCGCTATCAGGATGCCCGGATCTGAGGGGTTTAGGCGCGGAATCCAAGTGGGTAAACGGATAGAAGGCGTAATTGAAGCGCTGCTCTTCCAGCTTCTTGCTCCGGAGAGTCTGTTTCTCCGCCGTGATCGAAGGAAATGGAGCAGTGTTCCTGATCGAAAGCCGGAGGAACGTAGTTCCTTGCAGATATCAGAGCGTTTTTTTCTTCAAGAAGCATGATCGGCTGGGTCCCCGTAGGGGACCTCAGTCGGTTTTTCTTACTTTTATAAACCTTTTTCTATTTTAATATTTTTTTAATAAGTATAACCCATCCCGGTACGAGGTTTATATCTCGTTTCTACGAGGTTTGTATCGCATATAGACGAGGGTTGTATCTCTGATTTACGAGGGTCGTATCTTTTGAAACGAGGTTTTGATCTCTCTTTCGTATAGGAATCGGATGATTTACGAGGTCAATGTCTCTATTTTGCTCTCAAAAAATGACGAAAAATGGGGAATGAAATCCAGGGGATCCATAGGGGATATGCTTGAAATTCTTTTGATTTCAGAACATTTTGACCATGAAAAAAAGACAGTGCCCGCGTATATACGAGGTTTTGATCTTTTTGAGCCTTCTATGAGCGGGGCCGGCTGATAAAAGGCCGGGTCATTCACGAGGTTTTGATCTCTCCAATTGCCGGTTATGGCTTGATTTACGAGGTTTGTATCTCACATTTACTTCCGGCGAGACCCGATCTGCGAGGTTTTGATCTCCGAAAAGATACCTATATATAAATGTATATACGAGGTTTTGATCTCGCCTCCGACACGCAGGCGGGCTGCTATATACGAGGTTTTGATCTTCAACACCACAAGCTCCGAAGGTTCGATTCGCGAGGTTTTGATCTCTCCGCAGGCGGAGCGCAGAGATCTGATTCACGAGGTTTGTATCTCGTTCCGGAGGCGCGCGACCGAAAATCGAGATCAAAACCTCGTAAATGCGGCACCATTGGAAATGGCGGGCAGAGGGGCTAAATGTGATCTTCTTTCATAGAAAAGTAACAAGATATTGGGATCCAGATTAGGCGCTTTCTACGAAAATGGTCAGATTTTGTGCAAAAAGTGGGTGCTGGACGCTTGGGAAATCGGCCAAAATTCAAGAAATATGATGAAAAGGAAAAGTGCTTTACACGGTTTGCCGATCAAAAGAAATAAAAGGATCGGAGGGCGGGGATTTGTCGGCAGCGAGATCAAAACCTCGTAAATGAGTGGGCGTTGTGACATTGGCCTCGTAAATGCCCTGCGGCGGGAGGTGGCAGAGATCAAAACCTCGTATATCGCCGAAACGAGATCAAGACCTCGTATATGGAAATAGCATCGCATACGGCGCAGAGATCAAAACCTCGTATATCGAGACAGGGCGCGGCAAAGGCCCGCCGGACATCAAAGGGATAGAAGCGGACGCGTGCAACGGAATCTCACAAACTTCGAAAAATGAGGTTGACACTTTTTCGTAAATAGAATATGATAATAAATGAATTTGCAGAAAGCCGCACAGAGGAGAAGAACATGGAAGAAAAACAGATCCAGATCCCGGATGTAAATGCTGGCGCTAAGGAGCGGGACAATTATACGCTGATCCAGGAAACGCCGGAGGACGATCTGCCCAGGGAAAACGGCATTGCCATCCGTTACAGCAAGGACTTCAACATCGTGCAGGCCAACGAGCTGCTGCGGAGCAAGCAGTCCGATCTGACGCTGATGGAATCCAAGCTGATCCGCCTGGCAGTCTCCCAGATCATGAAGGGGGACAAGGATCTGCGGACCTACAAGGTCAATGTCTCGCAGCTGGCGGAATTTCTGGATGTGCCCAAGACCAATGTCTACCGCTCCATGCAGGACATCAACATCAGCCTCATGCAGCGGGTCATCTTCATTCGGGACAAGGAAGTGCCCGATAAGAAGGGCAAGCCCAACTACAAAATCCTCCACTGGCTCAGCAGCGTGGAGTACAAGGACGGCACTTTGACCTACCGCCTCAGCGACGAGCTGAAGCCGTACCTCATCGGCCTGAGCGAAATGTTCACCCTCTATTCCTATGACAGCATCATCAAGCTGCCTACCAATTATTCCATCCGCCTCTTTGAGCTGCTGACAAGCTGGGTGAATATCATCATCAAGGGGGAGAACACCCCGGCCTTCCCGGATATCTCCACCGACCCGGACGAGATCGTGCTGGCCATCGACTACCTGCGGGATTTCTTCGACTGCAACGATAAGTACAAGAGCGCCGGTGACTTTGTGCGCAACGTCATCGAGGTGAATCTGGGCTTTATCAACCAGTATACGAACCTGAAGGTCTCCTTCCGCAAGCACAAGAAGGGCCGCTCCATCTCCCATGTGATTTTCAAGTACGAGAACACCTGGAACAACGACCCCAAGGCGGAGGAGCACAACAATCAGATGCTGGATACCATCCGCAGCATCAAAAACGGCGAGCCTGCCCAGTTTGAAACGGACAAAGAGGTTATCACCTTTTAAATAGGAGCAAAATCATCATCGACTGAAAACAAGTCCGGGAACGAACCTCGTTCCCGGACTTGCTGTGTTGAAAATGCGTTTCGCTCCGCTGAGAAGCGCCGCTCTCACAGCGCTTCAAAATGATACCGGGGCTTGCCGAGGCTCTTTTTGCCGTACTCGATGACCTCTGCGGGACAGTAGCAGATGCAGGCCATGCAGTGGGTGCAGTCCTGCCCCCAGACGGGCTTTCCGTTTTGCAGGGCGATGTTGTTGGTGGGGCAGCGCCGGACGCACTGGCCGCAGCCGGTGCAGGCGTCCCCAACGGTGAAGGCGCTTGCTTTTACAAAGCAGGAATAGAAGATGGGATTCACCGGCCCGCTCATGAAGCGGTCATAGAAGTTCCTCCGGGGCGGGGGAAAGGCCCGGTCATCCCGGACGGCGGCGATCGCGCCGTCTATGTCCGGCTCCGCCCTGGCCACGATCTGCCGGGCTTCCTCCGCCTGGGGGGCGTTGAACATGGCGATGTAGTTCTCCGGCATGACGATCTGCGCCGTGCCCATGCAGGCGAGGCCCTTCGCCTGGCAGAGACGGCGGTTGTACCGGTCGGCATTGCCGATCTCGCTGCCGCAGGTCATGACGAACCACGCCCGCTTCGCTCCGGTCAGCTCCGTGTGCAGCAGCCAGTCCTCCACGATGCGGGGGATCCGCCAGGCGTAGGTGGGCGTGACGATCACCAGCCGCTCCTCGGTCTCCACCGGGGCGGTGTCTCCGGCCTTGATGCGGTCGTTCAGGCACAGCAGCGGCTCGCCCAGCCCATCGGCAATGCGCCGGGCCGCGTAACCGCTGTTCCCGGTGCCTGTGAAATAAAATACCATAGCGCCCTCCAAGATTGCTTTTAAGCAGATATTGCCGGTTACTTTAGTGGTCGAGTAAATTTACATTTTGGGTATGCGCTGCAACCCCAAAACTGTCCGTACTTTCCGTGACGCAGAACGAGTTCACCACCGCAAAAAGGACATTTCTCTCTGATTTTATCGATATGCTGTTGCTTTTCAGATTCACTTTTGTTGGTCAGCGGCTGAAGTACTTGCGCAAGACGCTGAATATCTTCGTGAGAGTACAAACTCCTAGATGAATTAAGCTGTACTCGCAACTTTTTCAGCATATTGGGCCGGCGGACGATGACGATCCGATCGGTATCATCAGGGATCTGTTTCAAACTGCATCGCTCTGAAAATACGATGTAGGACATGAAGCGATCTGTCGGGATATTCAGATATGCGGAAAGTGCTTTGATATGCGTCTGGTTTTGGCGAATCGGGTTATAGAAGTGGTGCTTTTCTCCGTTTTGCAAAGATTGTGTCCAATTAAGCTGGTCTGCGCTGCCGAAGATCCACCCACTGTAATTTTTACTTTCGAATACGAAGATACCTTTTTCGTGGATCATCAGCAAATCAATTTCAGAAGTTCTACCTTGATAAGGGACATAGATGTTTTTCAGAACGACAAGCTCACCGGGGAGATTATGATTTGTAAGTGCGTACTCAGTTGAGTATTCGCCAAATTGTCCGGCATTTTCGTAATTCAGTACCGTTTTGATAATTCCGGGCTGTTCTCCTTTGAGAATTTCAAAAAGCCCCATATCAGCACCTCCTTTTCGGCTATATCAAAATCCCCTCGCAATGGTCGATCTCGTGCTGGATGATCTCCGCCGTCCAGCCGGTGAAGGTTTTCAGCCGGGTCTGGAATTTTTCGTTCTGCCACTGGACCTTGACGGCCTGAAACCGTTTCGTTTTCCGGACGCCGGTGAGGGAGAGGCAGCCCTCCTGGGCCTCATACGGCCCGGACTGCCGGACGATGACGGGATTGAACATCACCATGTACGTCCCCTCGTTGTCAAAGGCGATGATGCGTTTACAAACGCCGATCATGTTGGCCGCCATGCCCACGCAGCCGTCCTTATGGGCGGTCAGGGTGTCCAGCAGGTCCTGGGCCGTGGCCAGATCGTCCGCCGTGGCGGGAGCGGCCTTCTGGATGAGAAACGTCTCATCCTTGCAGATCTCACGAATCATACTGTTCCTCCCGGAAGCTTTTTTCTGTATTGTATCAGCCAAAGGAAAAACGCGCAAGTGCTCTCACTTGCGCGTTTTTTGCCTGGGGATCAGTCACACATGCCGGTGTGGATCACCTTGCCGATGTTCCACAGGTGGGCAGCCTGCCGAGCGGCCTCCAGCCGCTCCTCCGGCGTCTTGTAGCTGACGTGGGCGGTCTCCGTGCCGCAGTTCAGGCAGCACGCATACATGCACCAGCCCTGCTCGTCCTCAATGTAACCGGCGCCGCGGCATACGGGGCAGTCCTCCAGTTCGATCTCGTTGATGGGATCCATGGTCATCTCTCCTTTGTTTTGTTTTTTCAACGGGAATAGTATACCACGCTCCGCCCCGTCTGGCAATGAAAATCGTTGGAGCTGCCAAACTTCCCCCCGGAGAAGGAGGGAGGCAGAAACCAAAACATAAAAAGGCAGGGAAAGTCAATCGGGAAAGATGGAAAGTTTTTCCAAAACGATTGACAAACCATAGCAATTAAGTATACTTTTATTAAACGGTTATAACTTATGGCGTCTACACTGTAATTTAACAGGCTGCTACAAGGCGAGACCAGCGTATCCATACAGCGAAATGGAGCAGCCCGGATATGAGGCCAGTTGAATGTATGTCCCGGAACGGTCAATATATGCGACTGTTTTGTTGTGCAAAAACATAGCTCCCGGTGAACCCGTTGGAAAGCGCGGAATTTACACTGACGAGGGACGGCGTGAACCTTGGGACCTATTCCGCAGATCCGGGCGGGACCGTCACACTTCCGATGCTTACCACCGGAACCTACATCCTGACGGAGACGGTTTCACCGGCGGGCTACCGGGGGCTGACGGAGCCGATCTGCTTGAAGGTGGAGGCCGGGACCATCACCGATATGCCCCCCGGCGCGTCCGGGACCTCCTTCTGGAAACTCACAGGCAGCGGCGGCGCGTATACGCTGATCGTTACCAGTGCCATTGACTATGAGCTGCCCGCCTTAGGCGGAGCGGGTATCTATCTGTCAATGCTCCTGGGAACGGGGGCCATGTGTGCCGCGGGACTCTTCTTTGCTACGCAGATCGCCGGAAACGGCGCGGGCTGCGGCAAAGGACGGTATTGACCAAAGCGTTTGCAATCAAACGATTTGAGAAAATACAATTGAAATAAAGAAGGGAAGTAATTTATGAAACAACATCTGCGAAAACTCAGCGCACTTCTTCTGACGCTTGTGCTGGCCATCAGCCTGGCGCCCGCCGCTCTTGCGGCTCCGGCGAACACCGACATTACCTTTGACGGCGTAATGGCGGGCGATACCGTCACGGCCTATCCCATGGTCACCTATGACGCCACGTACAGCAGCTTTACTTACCATCCCGCGTTCAAGACTTTTCTTGATGGGAAAAAGGGTGCCGCCGGAACTCTGGACGCCTGGTTCTCCGCTCTGGCATCCGATGTGCTGAGCGGCTATCTTACCGAGTACACCGAAAAGGTCCAAGCGGGTACTGCGGGATATGACCTTCCCACGGCAAAAGTAGAGGACACCGTTGCGACGGGAGCAACTTCCACCACGCTTAACCTTGCGCCGGGCTTCTATCTGGTGCTGACGCGCACTACGACGGCGAACAGCCTGGTCTATACGCCGGTTGCCGTTTTTGCTCGCGTTATGGGCGATCATTCCGTTAAGGTCTACGCAGGCGGCACTGAACTCCCCGCCGCCGCATCCTATACGATCACTATGAAATCCCAGCACGCTCCCGTGATCGTCAAGAAGGTGCGCAATAATTATTCCGACCTCGTTTCCGGCACCTATTATCAGCCCACCACCAGCTCCAGCGTGGGTACTTATCACGGCTTGGACTTCGTCATCCAGGTTAGGATCCCCCTTTACGAGGGTGATCCCACCTTCTCCACGCTGACCATCAAGGATACGCTGGAAAACGCGGCGCTGACCACGAACGATTTCTCCACTGTCTCGATCCACAGAACGTATGATCCGGCCACCGGCAGTTTCGGCGGCAATCTGAACGCGGCCCTCAAGACCACCGCCCCCTCCAGCATCGGAGCCTATGCCGGTGGAAAACAGGACATCGTTCTGGACCTCGATTATGATTTGCTGAAAAACACCACCCCAGGCGCGACCGAGACTGTCTTTTACATCCAGTATCACGCGCGGCTGCAAAAGGATGCCATCGACACCAATACCACTTTGGATGCCGCAGCAGGTACGACGACCAATATGGGTAAGAACACGGCGACCCTGACCTATGCGCTGGCCACCGATCCGACGGAAAAGACGACGGCTCCCGTGTCCACCAGCGTCTATACCTATTCGGTCAAGCTGGAGAAGAAGGACATGGACGGAAACGCTCTGGACGGAGCAAAGTTCCGCCTGTACCGGGATGCTGCCATGCACGATGAGGTGCTGCTGGCCAAGGACACGACCAACAACTTCTACTATCCCGCCGACGTTACCGCTACCGGCGTTGAGATCGACACCGGCACCGAAAGCTCCTTCCTCATCAAGGGTCTGGAGCAGGGCGTCTATTACCTGAAGGAGACCGCTACGAAGGCAGGCTATTATCTGCCGAAGGGCGTTTTCGAGATCGTTCTGGCCGGTGATGGCAATGGAACTACTCCCCGCATCCTCACCGGCAAGCTGGACGCAGCCAGCACGTTTACCGCAATGGACTCTGCGGATGGCTCCCTGGTCGGCACCGCGACTGTTGACACGACCGCCGCCAACCAGCTGGATATCGTGCTGAAAAACAGCTCTCAGCCTATCCTGCCTTCCACCGGCGGCATGGGTACGGCGCTGTTCACCTTCGGCGGCGTTGCCCTGATGGTGCTGGCCGCCGGTCTGACCATTTACATGCGTAAGCGCAAAGAAAACTGATCCGATACAGCTGCCGCACACCGAGGGGCTGACCCTCGGTGTGCGGCGGCAAGGAGATACCTATGAAGAAATGGACCGGATATGTCTCGTTTGCCCTGCTGTTTCTCGTGGGCCTTTCCCTGCTGCTGTATCCCCTTGTCAGCGACCGCTGGAACCAGCGGCGCAACGATGCACTGATCAAGAACTATACGGAACAGATCATGCAGGCCCCGAAAAATGACTATGCCCAGTGGTTTGACCGGGCGGACAGCTATAACGCGGTACTGCCGGGCAAAGGCGTGCCGGATGCGTTCACGTTCATTACGGACGAGGAGGACGCGGACTATTTCTCCCAGCTGGCCTTTTCTGATGATGGCGTGATGGGCTATATCCGGATCCCGCGCATTTCAGTCAACCTGCCGATCTACCACGGGACCAGCCCGAAGGTCCTGGAGCGGGGCGTGGGACACCTGCAAGGCTCCGCGCTTCCTGTGGGCGGTGCGGATACCCATTGCGTGCTCTCCGCTCACCGGGGACTGCCCTCCGCCGCACTGTTCACCGATCTGGACCTGCTGCGTGCCGGGGACCACTTCTATATCTACGTGTTGGACCGCGTCCTTGCCTATGAGGTGGACCAGATCCTTGAGGTGGAGCCGGACCACACGGAGGATCTGAACGTTCTGCCCGGAGAGGACCTGGTCACACTGGTGACCTGCACGCCCTACGGGGTGAATACGCACCGCTTGCTGGTGCGGGGCCACCGGGTAGCTTATACGGAGGATGTGGAACAGCACGAAAGCCAGAATGTTGTCAGTTCCGTCCACACACAGTATACATTGTGGGTGGTTCTGGGACTTTCGATCACGCTGGTGTTCGTTTTGCTCATGCTTTGGCTCAGTCGCCGCAAGCCCCGCGGAGGGAAACGGCTGATGAAGGGCAAACCTGACGGGAACCGCCTCCATCAGCCCCAACGCTCACGCGGAAAGGAATCGCAACAAGATGAAGCGTAAGATCCGGTATCTGCTGCCCGCGCTGCTTTTTCTCCTTGGGGCTGCCATTTTGCTGTATCCGCCACTGAGCAGCTTTTGGAACCAGCGGAGGCAGGACGCACAGATCGCCGCCTACCGTCAGACGATGGCGGCGCTGGATGCCGCGGACCGGGCCGCACAGCGGGCGGCGGCGCAGGCGTACAATGATGGCCTGCCGCGGGACTTTCACGATGCCTTTACCGGCAGACAGCCGCCGGAGGACGATCCTTACTGGTCTCTGCTGGATCCGAACGGGACCGGCGTGATGGGATATCTGGAGATCCCGAAGATCGGTGTGCGGCTTTCCATTGGCCATGGAACGGACGAGGACACCCTGCTGTGCGGCATCGGGCACCTGGCGGGGACTTCGCTTCCGATCGGCGGGGCGGGGACCCATTGCATACTTACCGGCCACAGCGGATTACCCTCCGCCAGGCTGCTGACCGACCTGGACCAGATGCGGTCCGGAGACTGCTTTTTCCTCTATGTGCTGGGGGAAAAGTATACCTATGAAGTAGATCAGGTCCTGACCGTCGAATCGGATCAGGTGGAGACGCTGCTCCCTGTCGATGGGGAGACGCTGGTCACATTGGTGACCTGTACACCTTACGGGGTGAACACCCACCGCCTGTTTGTGCGAGGACATCTGATCCAAGTTGAACTTTCACCAGAATGATACGAAAGGAAGGGGGCATCGTGATGAATAGGGATCTGCGCCGCCGAATGGCGGCAGTTTTGGCGATCCTGCTGACCACCCTTCTGGCTCTGTGCGCTCCGGCGCTGGCGGTCGTCCCCACAGGCAGCCTGACCCTGACGGCCAGTTATGGGACCACGCCGCTTGTTGGCGCGCCGTTTAAGCTCTATCTGGTGGCAGAGCATGATGCGGCTTCCGATTTTGCCCTTTGCGGTGAATTTGCCGGCAGCAGCGTGGACCTCAGTGATCTGAGCACTGCCGGCAAACTGGCGCAGGCGGCGCTGGATCTGGAGCGTTGGGCAGGGGAGAAGGAGATCGCGCCTCTGACGCAGCAGAACACGGACAGCAGCGGCAGCGTATCCTTCACATCGCTGGCGCAGGGGTTATATCTCGTTGGCGGGGTGACGCATCAGCAAGGCAGCCACCGCTATCAGAGTGCGCCCTGCCTGATCTCCCTGCCCAGTTGGGATGGCAGCACCGGCGTATGGGAACTGAATGTGACGGCATTCCCCAAGTTTGAACGTAGAGGAACCTCCGGCGGCGATCCGACACCGACGCCAACAGAGCCGGACACACCCACCCCGCCGAATCCGGAGGATCAACCGGTTGATCCGGTCGAACCGCCGGATACGCCGCCGACACCGCCTGTCGGACCCGAAAAGCTTCCGCAGACCGGTCAGCTGAAGTGGCCGGTGCCTGTGCTGGCTGCCCTGGGTATGCTGTTGCTGCTGGCCGGGTCGATCCTGATGAGGAGAGAGCGCGATGCGTAGGAAGCTCGGCAAGCTCTGCATCGGCCTTGGGAGCCTGTGTATTGCCGCGGCCCTTGTGCTGCTGCTCTACAATTACCGGGAGGAACACCGCGCCGAGGAGATCTCCCGGCAATTAGTCCCCGCACTTGAGGAGGTCATTGCCGAGCGAGACCTTGAACCGGAAGAAGGCGATGCGCCTGCGTCGGATCCTGAGCCGGAGATCACCCTGGACGGCGCGGTTTATCTGGGCTGGCTGGATATCCCGGCGCTGGACTTGCAGCTTCCTGTGCGTGCGGAGTGGAGCTATCCCGCCCTCAAGCAGTCTCCCTGCCGGTATACCGGTTCTGCGGCGGCTGGCGGTTTTGTCATTGCCGCCCATAATTATCGGCGGCATTTTGCCTACATTTCCTCGCTTGCCATCGGGGATCCGGTCGTCTTTACAGATGCGAATGGGACCAAGTATTTCTACGAGGTCAGCCTGCTGGAGACCCTCTCGCCGTACAGCATCGAAGAAATGACCGATACGCACTGGGATCTCACACTGTTTACCTGTACCTACGGCGGAAAAAGCCGTGTCACTGTCCGCTGTACAAGGGCGGATGGGATCGTCGAAGTGCCTGTTGAGCCAACGGATGCCGGGAATTGAACACAAGCCCGGACAGTGAAGCATAACAGATAACTGTCGGCGCAGAGGACGCTTTCTAAAAGCGATCCGGCTGTTCCTTGAAGAACTGCCGCGCGGCTTCGGCTGCGGCGAAAACGCGGTGCATGACCTTACGGCGAGGTGAGTGGACATGGCAAAGAAAATGAAGCTGACCGCACTGGTCTCCCTGTGTGGGACGGTCATTCTGACCGTTTTATACGAAAAAACCGCTTACGGGCTGGCGCTCTCACTTGCCATTACCTTTGGAACGGCTTCCTACCACCTCATCATGCGGCTGCTGGTGGGATGCGCATTTCAGGCAGTGATGCAGGATCATGCGGATCTCCGCAAACGCTGGTACCGCGTCGGCAAGCGGGAAATGGCGGTCTATGAAGCGCTGAGGGTCAAGCGGTGGAAGCGTAAAATGCCCACCTATGACAACGCGCTATTTGATCCGCGCCTGCATACATGGGCCGAGATCGCCCAGGCTATGTGCCAGGCGGAGCTGGTCCATGAAACGATCGTGCCGCTCAGCTTTCTGCCCATTGCGGCGGGGATCTGGTTTGGCGCATACCCGGTATTTGTCGTGACTTCCCTTTTGTCCGCCGGATTTGACCTGCTGTTTGTGATGATGCAGCGATATAACCGCCAGCGGATCATGGTGCTGCTGGGACGCCAGCGCACACGGCCCGCCCACGCCACGCGGACTACAAAATAAAAGCACATGCCCTCCCGATGTATACATCGGGAGGGCATGATTTTTTTATGACATGGAGAAGGAACGATCCCTGCGGGGGTTTACAGGGACCGACTCATGCGGCTTTTTACAGCACCAGCGCTTCCTTTAACACCCGGAGGGAGGTCAGGTGACCCTCCAGCATGGGCATGGTCAGGTCCTCCATTTCCAGAGATACGTCGCCGTCATAGCCGGCCATCCGCACGGTGGAGAAAAACTCCTTCCACCACTGGGCGCCGTGGCCGCAGCCCACAGCCACGTAATTCCACGAACGCGCGCGGAACTGGTCGATGGGCTTCGTGTCCAGCAGGCCGTTTGGCCCGGCCATCCGCCGCTCCGGGCGGGAATCCTTGCCGTGGACGTGGTAGAGAGCGCCCTGCTCCCCCAGCACCCGGGCGGCCTCGATGGGGTCGCCGCCCATCCAGAACAGGTGGGAGGGGTCCAGATTCATGCCTACCATGGGGCCAACGGCTTCCCGCAGGCGGAACAGGGTCTCCGGGTTGTACACCAGCTGCATCCCGTGGTTTTCCAGCGCGATCTGGTGGATGCCGCAGTCCTCCGCCATACGGACCAGCTCCTTCCACTTGGGGATGGCCACCTCGTTCCACTGGTAGTCCAGAATGTCCTGGGTCTCCGGCGGCCAACTGGTGGTGATCCAGACGGGGGTCTTGTCGCCGGGACAGCCGGCGGGCAGGCCGCTCATCATCACGATCTTCTCCACGCCCAGCAGCTTCGCCAGACGGAAGGTTTTCTCCGTCACCTCCCAGTCCTTCTGGAAGGCGAGGGGGTTGCCGGAGCAGTTCAGGGCGCACAGAGCGATATCCCGGCGGCGAAGCTGGTCCATCCAGCGCTGCCGGGCCGTTTCGGAGCCAAGCAGTTCATCCAAGTCGATGTGGGGTGCGCCGGACCAGTTGCCGGTGCCGATCTCCACGGCCTGAACGCCCTGCGCCACGCAGAAATCCAGCATGGCCGCAAAGGGCATATCCAGCGTGCAGGTTTTGATAGAAAGCCGCATAGGAGACCTCCTTGGTCATTGATCTTTTTAGGGGCCGCCGCGGGGCGGCGCATGAAAATCGTCTTTTTTCGCGGGGCGTTGAGGGGCGCTATTCCTTGGTGAACCACAGGTCCAGATCCACAGGACCCTCGATGCCATCCACAACGCCGCTCTCACTGTACTGCCAGAGGGTTACGCCCCGGTCCAGCGCCGGGACGGGGCCGTAGCTGGCCAACCAGACCGGCAGGTGCGCCAGCGCCTCCATGCCGTACATACTTCCGGCCCAGTGGAGGTTCATGTAGACCACCGGCTCGTAGCCCGCCTGACGGATCACGTCGCAGAAGGCGAGGGCGTTCTGGGTGGCCTGCTCGCCGGTGAGGTCATCGGTCCGGGCCTCGTCCGCCGTGTAAAATTCCAGATCGTAGGCGATGGGGCCGCTGACGTTCGTCCCCCGGAGCCGCTCCACCACGAATCGGGCTTCCTCGGCGGCTTCCTCCTCCGTAACAGCCTGAGAGTAGAAGTAAACGCCCACCGTCAGCCCCGCTTTGGCAGCGTCGGCGGCGTTCTGGGCGAAGGCGTTATCCTCCACCAAAGCCCCGGTGCCGTAGCCCCGGAAGCCCACCCGCAGCATGGCGAAGTCCGCTCCGGCGGCTTTTACGGCGGGCCAGTCCACGACACCTTGATAGCTGGAAACGTCCACCCCGGCATAGGCGGTGACGCCGGGGGCGTCATATTGGTAAAACGGCTCCCTGCGGGTCAGGGCTTCCTCGTTGACGGTGATGCCCGGTCCCGGCGCGGTATGAGCCCGCCATTCCAGAATACCCCAGATCCCCAGACCCGCCAATACCAGCGCCGCCAGCAGCCAGCCACGGCGGTTGGGTGCGGCCCGCTTGCCGCCGTTCTTTTTTTCTTCCATATGTGTTCTCCCTCCAGCGTGTCGAAAAATTCTTTTCTCCCCGCCGAGTTAGTTTTCAGAACTTTATAAAAGTTCTGAAAACTTAGGATTTCAATGGCGCAGGGAAACAGGCGAAGCGCCGCCAGTGGCGGATGAAGCAAGCCTGTTTCGAGGAAGGCTCCCAAACAGCGGATACAAAGTATCCGCTGTTTGGCCTGAGCCGACGGTGTATCCCTTCTTGGGTTTCCCGCGCACACCCTTCCTTACCGCTGCGGAGAAATTGCTGCTTTATCGACAGCATCCCCCTCTTTTCTGCCCATAGACTACCACCGGCGGCGCTGCCTTTGGTGAACAAAGTCTGAATTTGCCGCAAAAAGGGGAGGGGACAGCTCAGGTTTCCTGCGCCAGCATCCGCTGGGCGAACAGGGTGTGGAGCGCCGCGCCGGTGGGGAGAACGTCCTCATTGAACACCACAGCCTCGTTGTGCATGGGCTTGCCGTAGCGGGGGTCCTCCTGCGGCGTTCCGGCTCCCAGCAGCAGGTAGGCGCAGGGCAGTTCATAGGTGAAGGAGGCGAAGTCCTCGGAGCCCATGCCGCCCTGATCCAGACGGTACACCCGCTCCTTGCCAGCCAGCTCCTCCGCCCAGCCCGCGACCCGGTCCATCAGGGCGGGATCGTTTACCAGCGGCGGCGCGGAGGCGATCTCCTCCACCTGGGCGCTGCCCCGGAAGGCCGCCGCCGTGTTTTCCGCGATGACCCGGATGCGCTCCATGATCCGGGCGCTGAGCTCCCGGTCAAAGGTGCGGATGGTGCCCTCCAGCACGGCCTCCTCCGGGATGATATTGGGGGCCTGTCCCCCCTGGAACCGGCCCACCGTCACCACGGCAGGCTCCTTGGCGGAGATCTCCCGTGCGGTCAGCTCTTGCAGGGAGAGGTAGATGTGGGCGGCGATGTTGATGGGGTCCACGCCGGTCTCCGGCATGGCCCCGTGGCAGCCGGTGCCCCGGACGGAGACCCGGAACAGGGTGCAGCCCGCCATGAACGTCCCCCGGCCGCAGAGCACCATGCCGGAGGGAGTGCCGGAGTTGACGTGGAGGGCCAGCGCCGCTTGGGGCGACGGCGCATCCTTCAGGACCCCGGCCGCCAGCATGGACTTGGCCCCGGTGAAGCCCTCCTCATCCGGCTGGAACACCAGCCGCACCGTGCCCTTCAAGTCCGATTGATGCCGCTTGAGCAAAGCGGCGGCGCCTAGCAGCATGGCGGCGTGCATATCGTGGCCGCAGGCGTGCATAGCGCCGTTTTCCGACTGAAAATCCAGTCCCGTGGCCTCCCGAACCCGGAGAGCGTCCATGTCCGCCCGGAGCAGCACGCACCGGCCGGTAGCTTCGCCGGTGATGTCCGCCACCACGCCCCCGGCCAGCGGGCGGGGAGCGTATCCCAGCGCCGTCAGCCGTTCCGTCACATAGGCGGCGGTGCGGGGCAGGGAGGGACCCACCTCCGGGTCCCGGTGCAGAGCGCGGCGATCCGTCAGAAGCTGGGGCTTCAGGGCTTCCGCCTCTGCCAGCAGAGCTTTGGTATCCATGGTCATAGCACGTCATCCTTCCTTTGAACTGCGCCGTTTCCGGCAAGCTTGCAATACGGTTATTATACCGCAGGGAAGGGCGTTGTCAAACACCGCCGGAGAAAAAACGGAGCTGCCCAAACATCTTCTTTGTTTTTCTTGTATGGGTATGGTAGAATACAAGAGAAACAGAACACACGAGGGGACCTTTTCTCTAAAAGGAGCGAATGATGGCAGGGCTGACCAATATTAAAAACCAGGCGCTGACAGAGCGCATTGAGGACCATCTTTTCCAGTATATTCTGGATGAACGTCTGGCGGTGGGCGCAAAGCTGCCCAATGAATATGAGCTGGCGGACCGGTTCGGCGTCAGCCGGGGAACGATCCGGGAAGCGGTGAAGCTGCTGGTATCCCGTGGAGTTTTGCGGGTCAAGCACGGCTCCGGTACCTATGTGGCGTCCCTGATGCCGCTGAAAGCCGACCCTCTGGGCCTGGACGCCATTGAGGACCGGATCCAGCTGGCGCTGGACCTGACGGACGTGCGGCTGATGCTGGAGCCGGCGATCGCGGAGCTGGCCGCCCGGAACCGCACAGAGGAGGAGGCCCAACGGCTGACGGAGTACTGCGACGCTGTACGGAAAAGGATTCAGGCGGGGGAGGATTACCTGATCGAGGATATGCGGTTTCACTGGTATCTTGCAAAATGCTCTCACAACATGGTGGTAGAGCCGCTGATGCCGATTATTGACGCAGCGGTGGTCTCCATCGCCAATATCACCCGCAAGGAGCTGCTGACCGCGACGGTCGATACCCACCAGGAGATCCTCAGCGGCGTTCTGGATCAGGACCCGCAGGCAGCCCGGGCAGCCATGGCCCTGCATCTGGAGATGAACCGGATCGTGATCAAGCACGCGAAGGAGCGGTCAGAGAAAACAAAATAATATCTTGGAAAGCTGTTTTGGGATGTGCGCTCCTGAGGCGGCTTTCTTTTTTAGCCAAAGTCATCGGATGACTTTTTCTTGACCTTCCTCGAAAAAATCAGACTTTTTAACGAAAATCCATTGCATCTTTACGACTTTTCTCCGAATTATGCAAATTTTAAAAAATTTTTGTAAAAAAGTAGAAAGCGTTTTTGACGACTTGTAATACCTCTTTCGAGATTTTATAATGCAGGCAGATAGCAAAAAAGGGAACAGCCGGCGCTCCCGCATTGCGCAACTACAAAATCTGATATACGGAATACAGGAGGAACTGCCTTATGTACCGCAGTGAACATATTTTGAAGGGCCTGAGCAACCAGTACTACCGCGCCACCTACAAGTCCATGGGCTTTACCACCGATGATCTGAAGCGGCCCATCATCGGCATCGCCAACGCGTGGAGCGAATGTGTTCCCGGCCACTACAACCTGCGTCAGGTCGCTCAGCGGGTGAAGGACGGCATCTACCGGGCCGGCGGCACCCCCATTGAGTTCGGCGTGATCGGCGGCTGCGACGGCATGGGCCAGGGACATGACGGTATGCACTTCATCATGCCCTCCCGTGAGCTGATCGCCAACTCCATCGAGTCCATGGCCCAGATCAATCTGTTTGACGGCCTGGTGCTGCTGGGAAGCTGCGACAAGATCGTTCCCGGTATGCTGATGGCTGCCGCCCGTCTGGATATTCCCTGCATTTTCCTGCCCGGCGGCCCCATGGAGGGCGGCGTGGAGTTCGATGGCCGTCAGGCCGACCAGACCTCCAGCACCGAGGCTTACGGTATGCTCTCCGCCGGTAAGATCACCGAGGAGGAATACGTCTCCCTGGAAAATACGGCCTGCCCCGGCTGCGGCTCCTGCTCCTATCTGGGCACCGCCAACACCATGTGCGCGCTGGCTGAGGCCATGGGCATGACTTTGCCGGACGGCGGCACAGCCCCCGCCACCTCTTCCATTCGGATGATGAAGGCGGAGGAGACCGGCGTGAAGATCATGGAGCTGGTGGAGAAGAATATCACCTCCCGCCAGATCATCACCGACAGCTCTATCCGCAACGCCATCAAAGCCTGCCTCGCTATGAGCGGCTCCACCAACGCCGTCATGCATCTCACGGCCATCGCTTATGAGGCGGAGCTGGGCATCAAGGTGCTGGACGAGTTCGACACCCTCTCCGATACCACGCCTCAGCTGGCCAAGATGAACCCCTCCTGCAAGTACAGCATTGTGGACTTCTATCGGGACGGCGGCGTGCCCCGCCTGATGGAAAACCTCCAGTCCATGCTGGAGACGGACGTTATGACCGTCACCGCCCATACGATGGCGGAGAATATCCGTGACCACAAGTACCTCTATCCTGCCACGGGCCTTGTCAATCACACGCTGGACGATCCCTTCGGCTACACCGGCGGCGTGGCGGTGCTGCGGGGCAATCTGGCTCCCGACACCGGCATCACCAAGCCCGGCGCCTTCGACAAGAGCCTGCATCACTTCAAGGGCGAGGCCATCTGCTTCGACTCCGAGGAGGCCGCAGAGGAGGCTATTCTGGCCGGTAAGGTCCACGATGGGCATGTGGTGGTCATCCGCTATGAGGGACCCAAGGGTGGCCCCGGTATGCGCGAGATGTACAAGGCTATGAAGTACCTCTATGGCCGCGGCCTGGCCAAGACCACCGCTCTGATCACCGATGGCCGGTTCTCCGGCACCAACAACGGCTGCTTTGTGGGCCATATCTCTCCCGAAGCCGCCGAGGGCGGTCCCATCGCCATCGTCCATGACGGCGATCTGGTGGAGATCGACGTGGACAGCAAGAAGCTGGAGCTGCTGGTGCCCCAGGAGGAGATCGAGGCCCGTCTGAAGCAGTGGAAGCGCCCCGAACCCAAGTTCAAGAAGGGCTGGCTGGGCCTGTACTGCAAGCTGGCTGCCTCCGGCTCCGAGGGCGGCGTGATGAAGTTCGACCATCTGTAATTTGAATTAGGAGGAACCGACTATGGATGGAGTTACCGTTTCTGTTCTGGGCGCGTTGGTGGCCCTTGCCGTCGCCATTGTGCTGATCCTGAAAAAAGTACAGCCCACCTATGCCATGATCTTCGGCGCCGTGATCGGCGGTCTGGTAGGCGGCGCCGGGCTCACCGGCACAGTTAGCTTTATCATCTCCGGCACGCAGGGCATCGTCTCCGCGATCATCCGTATCGTTACAGCAGGTATTCTGGCCGGCGCGCTCATTGAGAGCGGTGCGGCTGAACGCATTGCCGAATCTATCATCAACAAGATGGGTGCCAAGCGGAGCCTGATCGCCGTCACGCTGGCCACATGGCTGCTGACCACCGTGGGCGTGTTCGGCGACGTGGCCTGCATCACCGTGGCTCCCATTGCTCTGCAAATGGCCCGCCGGGCGGGTTATCACAAGATGGGCGTGCTGATGGCGCAGCTGGGCGCCGTCCGTGCAGGCAACGTCATGAGCCCCAACCCCAATGCCATCGCGGCCGCCGAGGCCTTTAATCTGCCCCTGACCTCCATTATCGCCGTGGGCATCATCCCCGCCGTCACCGCGCTGATCGTGACCTCTCTGCTGGCAAAGCGCCTGTCTATGCGGGGCACGGAGATCACCGAGGCTGACATCGGCGGCGAAGCCGCGCAGCATAAGGACCTGCCTCCCCTGTGGGCGGCGCTCAGCGGACCCGTTGTCACCATCGCCATCTTGCTGCTGCGTCCCATTGCCGGGATCACCATCGATCCCCTGATCGCCCTGCCGGTAGGCGGCATCGTGGGCGCTATCGCCATGGGCAAGGCCCGGGACATGGGCCACTACTTCAATGCCGGCCTCGCCAAGATGAGCGGCGTTGCCATGCTGCTGGTCGGCACCGGCGCTCTGTCCGGCATCATCTCCAACTCCGGATTGAAGGACGTGATCATTTCCTTCATTGAGACCCTTGGCCTGCCCGGATTCATGCTGGCCCCCATCTCCGGTATGCTGATGGGCGCGGCCACCGCCTCCGCCACAGCCGGTACGACCCTTGCCAGCCAGATCTTTGGGCCTACCGTGGTGGCCAGCGGCGTAGCACCTCTGGCGGCTGCCGCCATGACCCACGCGAGCTGCTTCGTCTTTGACGGTCTGCCTCACGGCTCCTTCTTCCATGTCAGCGCCGGCGGCGTCAACATGGAGATCAGCGAGCGGCTGAAGCTGTTGGGCTATGAGGCCATCAACGGCCTTGCTATGATGGCCGTCAGCACACTGGTATTCGGTGTACTGAAGCTGGCCGGCTGACCGGGAGGATTTCTATGGCAAAGATCATCGCGCCTGTTGTCACGATCTTCAACCAAGAGGAAAAGCCCGACTACGCAGGCAACAAAAAAGTCATTGATTTCCTGATCGAGGGCGGTCTGGACGGCATTCTTGTGCTGGGCTCCGCCGGAGAGTTCCCGGATCTGAACGAGCAGGAGCGTCTGGACTTCTTCCGCTTCTATGCGGAGTATGTCAACGGACGGGTGGAGCTGCTGGCCGGTACCGGCTGCATCCGCTACGCCGATACGCTGGCCCTGTCCAACGCGGTGTATGAGCTGGGCTACACGCCCATGGTCATCAGCCCCTACTATTTTGAGATGGATCAGGAAAAGCTGTTCGTCTACTATGACCGTCTGGCCAAGGATGTGAAGGGGGACCTGTATCTTTACAACTTCCCGCCCCGCACCGGACATTCCATCGCCCCGGAGACGATCCGTCGTCTGATCGATGCGAACCCCAACATCATCGGACTGAAGGATTCCGTGTCCACCCCCGGCCACACCAATATGGTGTGCCGGGCGGTAGAGGGGAAGCCCTTCACCGTTTACTCCGGCTTTGACGACCAGTTCCTCAGCAACATCGCCAACAACGGGGGCGGCGGGTGCATCGGCGCGCTGTCTATCATCGTGCCGGAGATCTGGAGCGGTCTGGTGAAGGCTGCCAACGAAAAGGACTTTGATCGCACCTTCGCCCTGTACCACCTGATCCAGAAGCTGATGCCCATTTACGATATGGACACCAATTGCTCTCTGATCCTCAAAAAGCTGCTGGTGCACCGGGGACTGGAGATCAGCGACCGGGCCGTTTGCCCCTTCAACCAGATGAACGCCGCCATCTATCAGAGCGCCGCGGACCTGCTGGACAGCGTGTTGGCTGAATACCAGTCCATGCGTTGACAGGGAAACCGATTTGAGGTTGGCCCCTCAACCGGCAAATACAATAACAGTAAAAGGGCAGGGCCGGACAGAAATTTCTGTCCGGCCCTGCTTGCTGTGTTTCTCTTTTGCGCCGTTTCCGGCAAATTCACAATACGGTCATTGTACCGCAGGGCGGGGCGTTGTCCAACTCGGGCATTGTGAAACACCGCGATTTGTGGTAAATTAAGTTCATAAAACAACGGAAAGAGGAATACACATGAAGGATTTCCGGCAGGAATTATATAAAAACGGTTACTTCCGGCAGGAGGAGCTGTGCTTTGCCGACTGCGACCGGTATCAGCGGGTAAGGGTCTCCGGCCTTTTGAACAAGGCGGCTGCCTACGCGGGGTATGACTACAACGCCCGGGGCCTGACCCATGACGTGCTGTTTGAAATGGGGGAGGTATTCCTGCTCTCACGGCTGGCCATGCGCATCCACCGGATCCCCATGGCGGGGGATGTGCTGGACATCGCCACCTACGAAAACGGGGTCAAGGGCGCCCATATGCAGCGGGTCTACGAGATGAAGGATCAGACCGGTGAGGTGCGGGTGTCGGTGAAAAGCGACTGGATCCTGGTGAACCCCGCCACCCGGAAGATCATGCGGCCCTCCGCCTTTACCGCCAAGTCCATACAGACCTGCGACCGGGTCATCGACTGCCCGGACCCGAAAAAGCTCCTGCTGCCCCACGAGGGGGTGGAGGAACTGGGGACCCGGCAGGTGGTCTGGTCCGATCTGGACGGCAACGGCCACCTTTACAGCGCCAACTACGGCGACATTATCTGGGACTACCTGCCCCGTGACTTACAGGAGCGGACGCCCCGGGAATTCTACATCAATTACAACCACGAGGCCACCCTTGGCGAAACGCTGCGTCTGGTGGGCTTCCGGAACGGGGACGGCAGCTATCTCATGGAGGCCCTCGGCCCGGACGCCGCCTGCTTCACCGCCCTGTGCGTGTTTTAATTCAAAATCCTTACTGCGAGGACAAATGTTTCTAGTAGGAACGCATAATGTTCTTGCGTTTTGCGGCGATACCCGATATCATGTTATTATAATAAGTAATACCATTGGGGCGTTTGCACCGCAAAGGTGATGTCAAGCGGGCCTGCCGCCTATCTCTTACAAGTGAATAGGCGCTGGGGGTGCGGTGCGGAAACCGGCGCACCCCCTATTCAAACTGCGGTCAGCCCCCTGAGAGCTGTGTCGGAATCGGGAGGAACGAACGAGGGGAGAAGCGATCGGCTGCGGAAGAAAGGAGAGGCGCATGAAGAATCTGAAAAAGCTGACGATCCTGCACTCGAACGATATGCATGGCGATTTTCTGGCCGAACAGATCGACGAACGGCTGGTGGGCGGCGTGTCGCTGTTGTCGGGCTATGTCAATAAAGTACGGCGGGAGGAAAAGAACGTGATCTACGCCGTGGCGGGGGATATGTTCCGCGGCAGCGTCATTGATTCGGAGTACAAGGGCACCTCCACCATCGGCATCATCACGGAGGAGGTGCTGGCCGCCACCAAGACGGACGAGCTGATCGGGTCCTTTGTGGACATCGGGGAGGCGGCCCGGGAGGTGGGCAACATCTGCAACGCCTACAATGCCATCGACATTGATTTCACCGTGCTGCTGACCCACATCGGCTTTGAGGAGGACAAGAAGCTGGCGGCGATGCTGGACCCGGACTGGGGCGTGGACGTCATCATCGGCGGCCACAGCCACACGAAGTTAGAGGAGCCGTTCAAGGTCAACGATATTTATATCGTACAGGCGGGCACCGGCACCGATGAGATCGGCCGGTTCGACATCATGGTGGACACCGACCTCAACGCCATCGATACCTTTACCTGGCAGATGGTCCCCATCGACGACGCCCACTGTCCCCGGGATGAGGAGGTGGAGGACTTCATCCAGCGCTACAAGAGCGCCACCTCTCAGAAGTATGACCGCATCGTCACCCGCTTTTCCTGCGAGCTGACCCATCCCAGGCGCAATCAGGAAACGGCGCTGGGAGACCTCATCGCCGACATTCTGCGGGACAGCTTCGGTATCGACCTGATGCTCATGGGGTCCGGGGCCATCCGCAGCTACGCCCTCGGCCCGGTGGTCCATTACGCAGACCTTGTGGAGTGCCTGCCCTATGACGACGCGGTGTACATGCTCAAGGTCACCGGCACCCAGCTGGAGCGGATGATCCGCCATATCCTGCGGGACGAGGCATTCCAGGGGGAGCACACGGAGTTCTACCAGTTCTCCCACGGGACGCACATCGTCTGGTCCCGGAGCGAGCAGGCCTTCCGCACCCTGACACTGGACGGCGAGGCCCTGTACGCCGAGCGGCTCTACACCGTGGCGGTGCAGAAGTACCACTACAACAACCTCAAGCCGTTTTTGGACATCACGCTGGAAGAGGTGGAGAAAAACGGCAAGATCCGGGTGCTGTCCACCTCCGCCCGGGACGTGGTGGAGGAATACCTGACGGTGAACCAGCACCTCAGCCGGGAGGTGGAGGGTCGCCTGGTGGTGGAGGACTGAAAAACGAGGCTTTCGATGGATGATCTATCCGATATACATATAAATTGGCGTTTAACTGTAAGTTCAACATGGAGGCCATTCCTGTCTTTCAGGGATGGCCTCCTTTACCGGTTGCCATAGCGGTGTTTCACATGGAAACAGGCTTCAGCGACGGTCGTAGTAGATCCTGGCCCTATTAAAAATGAGCACGCTTTGCAATATCCCCTTTGAATGGAATTGCAATGAAAAGTGCATTATTTCAAACAAACCGTTGTGAAAAAGGACGCTTTGTTGTAAAATCAGATTACAATGGATTTACCCCAAATCGGGAAAGAAGGTCTTACTATGACATTGCTCCAACTGAAATATATTTCCACAGTAGCCAAGTGCGGCTCCTTCAGTAAAGCAGCGCAAACGCTTTATGTTTCCCAGCCTGGGATCAGCAAAATGGTCTGCGCATTGGAGGAGGAATTAGGGATCACGATCTTTGTTCGGTCTGCCGCGGGGATCACATTGACGGCGGAAGGACGGGAACTGTTAAATATGGGAGAGCGGCTCTTGCGGGATGCCGAGCATATTTCACAACATTTTACGCAGGACCTTGGCAGCACCCATGAGAGCCTCAGCGTCAGCAGCCAGCATTACTGCTTTGTGATCGATGCGCTGATGGAGTATCAAAAGGTATCCCAGAAGGATTCCTATACATATAAGCTGCTTGTTGGACAGGGGCCGGATGTGATTCAGCAGGTAGTCGACAAGACCTCTGAATTAGGCGTATTGTTCATTAGTGAACAGAATAACAAGCATATGAATCGGGTCTTTGGGGACAATGCGCTGGAATTTCACCCCTTATTCACCAATAAGCCCTGTGTGTTCATCCATAAGAGTCACCCGCTGGCAACAAAGGCGTGTGTCACGGTGGAGGATCTTCAGCCGTATCCCTGCATCATGTATGAGCTGGACCCGGATGCACCGTCTATCTTGCAGGAAGAGATGCTGCTGTCGGATTTCTACCCTCAGAAGGTAAATATTGTTAGCTGCTTGTACCAAAGCCTGATGATCATGAAGAACTGCCAGGGCTATGACTTGGGCGTCGGCCTTATCTCTACGAGCAATCGGAATCTGGACGTGATAAAGCGACCGGTCCAGGGCTTTGATGCACCGATCACAGTCGGTTGGGTGAGCAAGGTGGGCCACACCCTGTCTCACCCGGCAGAGCAGTTCGTAGAACTGCTTCAAAAATATTGCCAGGATTACCAGGACCCTTAAGAGCAGAAAAGAGTGCCTCCGGCAATATGCCGGAGGCACTGAGACTGTCGATAAAGTGAAAAATCTTCCGCAACGGTAAGGAAGAGTGTGCGCGGGAAACCCAAGAAGGGTGTCCTGCGCCATTGAAATTCTAAGTTTTCAGAACATTATAAAAGTTCTGAAAACTTGCACAGCGGGGCGAAAAGACTTTTTCGACACGCTGAG
>UQUC01000016.1 GCA_900544105.1 uncultured Oscillibacter sp.
TGGGTTTCCCGCGCACACCCTTCCTTACCGTCGCGGAGAATTTACTACTTTATCGGCAGCCTCAGAGACGCCCTATCGGGCGTCTCTTTTTGTGTGTTGAAAAAGTCTTTTCGCTCCGCTGTTCCTCCCTAACTCCAGGACTTTACAAGAGGCCTGAGAATAGTTGATCTCAACGGAATAAAACGCCTTTTTTGGGGGACTGCACATTTCTTCCCTTCCCGGCAGCCAAGTCTCTCCTCTGCTAAGTGTTTCTCAAAATTACAGGCCGCTTTTCCGCCGTTCAGCGGAAAAGCGGCCTGTCCATTTCAAAACAAACGCTTTGTTCTTTGGTTGTCAGAAATGTCTTACTTGCAGACAGCGATGATCTCGATCTCGCACAGCAGCTTCTTGGGCAGCTCCTTCACGGCCACGCAGGAACGAGCGGGCTTGCCGGTGAAATACTTGCCATACACGCCGTTGAAAGCAGCGAAGTCTTCCATGTTAGCCAGGAAGCAGGTGGTCTTGATGACGTCCTCGAAGCCCAGGCCGTTAGCAGCCAGAATAGCCTTGATGCTCTGGCAGGCGCGCTCAGCCTGCTCCTCGATGGTGGTGCCGACGATCTCACCGGTACCGGGCATCAGGGGGACCTGGCCGGAAGCAAACAGGAAGCCGTTGGCGGAGATAGCCTGAGAATAGGGGCCGATTGCGGCGGGGGCATCAGGAGTGTTGGTGTAATTCATAATGATGTACTTCCTTTCCAAATCGTTTCGTGCTGATTTTCCAAATCATGCCGTAGACAGAATTCCTTGAATCGTCCACGATTCAAGTATAAACACGGATCCGGCTTCTGTCAACCCTTGCCGATCCGGTCAAAAAACCCGCCGCCCCTCCTTCAAGAGGAGCGGCGGGTCAATTTTTTTGTGTAAATTACACCAAGGTGTCCAGGACAGCCTTCAGATCAGCGATGATGTCATCGGGATCTTCCAGACCGACGGAGATACGGACCAGACCCTCGGAAATGCCGGAAGCCTTCAGCTCCTCGGGAGTGTAAGTGGAGTGAGTCATGGAAGCGGCGTGCTCGACCAGCGTCTCGGCATCGCCCAGAGACACGGCGATGGTGCACAGCTGCAGCTTGTTCAGAGCGTTGGCAACGGCGTCGCGGTCGGCCTTCAGCTCAATGGACATCATGCCGCCGTACAGCTTCATCTGCTTCTTGGCGATCTCGTGGCCCTCGAAGTCCTCCAGACCGGGATAATAGACCTTGTCGATGGCGGGATGATCGTGCAGGAACTCGGCAACCTTCATGGCGTTGGCGCTGTGACGCTCCATACGGATGTCCAGCGTCTTGAGGCCGCGGGCGATCAGGAAGGCGTTGAACGGGCTCATAACGGCGCCGGTCATATCCTTCAGGCCGAACATACGGCACTTGCCGATGAACTCAGCGTCAGAAATCACGAAGCCCGCAATCACGTCGCCGTGGCCGTTGATGTACTTGGTAGCGCTGTGGACAACCACATCGGCGCCCAGAGACAGGGGCTGCTGGATGTAAGGAGAGCAGAAGGTGTTATCCACGATGACGCGGATGTTCTTGTTGTACTCGTGAGCGATTTTGGCGACCTCAGCGATGTCAACCACCTTCAGAGTGGGGTTGCAGGGGGTCTCCAGATAGACAACCTTGGTCTTCTCGGTCAGAGCGGCTTTCACGGCAGCCAGGTCAGCGAAGTCAACGAACTTCACGCCCACGCCGAACTTGCTCATGCCGTGGTTCAGCAGAGCGAAGGTGCAGCCGTACAGGGTATCGCTGGCAACGATCTCGTCACCGGCCTCAACAGAGCTCCACAGAGCGGAGGAGATAGCGCCCATGCCGGAAGCGGTAGCCAGAGCAGCCTCGCCGCCCTCCAGAGCCGCCAGCTTCTCCTCGACCTGAGTCAAAGAGGGGTTGGCCAGACGGGAGTAGATATAGCCCTCTTCCTGACCGGCAAAGCGGGCGCCGCCCTGCTGAACAGACTCAAACTCGAAAGTAGAGGTCTGATAAATCGGGGTGCACAGTGCGCCGACACCGTTGTCGTGCTTACCGGCGTGAATCTGACGAGTAGCAAAACCCATGTTCTTGCAATCCATAATAAATGCCTTCCTTTCCTTGTTCCGGGGCCGGTGAGACCGGCAAATTTTGTTGTTATCGTTTTTCAGTTATCTGTAAGAACTTTCCGCGTTTCTGGCAAAAGGAGAGAGCGAGTCGAGCAGAGAGGTGTTTACACGCAAAATTTATGTAAACATTTGCCGTAAACCAGAAAGTCTCATCGGATACTTTTATTGGATTTCACCTATTATACTATCACGTTCCGCGGAAAGGTGTTAGTATCTCTTTTTCGCAATTCATTCACAGTTATTTTAATAATGGATTGACTTTTCGTGATAGGCTCCGTATAATGTGGTTCAACAAACGATGCGTAACTATATCCATGGGAGCCAGGTGGACGGACTTGCAGTCCTCTGCGGTATCCTGCGGAAAATTTTATGAATTTTATAAAAAGGAGACGATCCAATGACCTTTCAGCAGCTGACATATGTGGTGGAGATCTCCAAATGCGGTTCTATCAACAAGGCCGCCCACAAGCTGTTCTTGTCCCAATCCGGCATTTCCACCGCCGTGCGGGAACTGGAGGAGGAATTGGGCATCAAATTCTTCGTCCGCAGCAACCGGGGCGTGGAGTTTACCCCGGGAGGCAAAGAGTTCCTGGGCTATGCAGTCTCACTACTGGAACAGAAACAACGGATCGAAAGTCTGTACGGCGAATCCCGCAGCACCATTGCACCGGTGCATTTCAGCGTTTCCACCCAGCGGTATCCCTTTACAGAGGACGCTTTCCTGGAAATGCTCCAGCAAAACCAGGAAAACCGCTACCAATATACATTAAAGGAGACCAGCATGGACGGCGTGATCGACGATGTGTATGACCACCGGGCGGACATCGGCGTCATCTTCCTGACCAAATTAACGGAAAAGATCGTCTGCCGTCTGCTGGACGCCCGGGAGCTGACCTTCCACGAGCTGGCGGCGGTGCCTCCCTGTGTATACGTCCGAAAAGGACATCCCCTCACCCAGCTGGAACACGTGTCGGAGGCGGATCTGGAGGGCTATCCTTACAGTTCCTTTGAACAGGCTCAGGGCGTAGCCGTGGACTTTTCTGAAGAGCTTCCCATGGTATCCATGCGTAAGCCCTCCAAGGCCATCATTGTCAACAACCGCTCCACCGCCATGAATGTTCTGGCCAATACGGACGCTTACAGCACTGGCAGCGGCCTTCTTGCAGAGCATCTCTCCCCTGCCAATGTGGTCACCATCCCTCTGGCAGACAAGGATCCGGTGCGGCTGGGCTGGATCTATCCGCAGAACGCCAAGCTCTCCTCTCACGCCGAAGGATTTGTCCGCCTTCTGGAACAGTCTATTCAGCGTTCTATTGCATATACCTCTTCCCTGCATCGTCAGATTGTCGGCAAATAAACATATAAACAAACCGGACGGTTTCGTCCGGTTTATTTTTTGCGCAAATTCTTCTCTCCTGAAGCAACGCCGCGCAGACAACAGGAAAACGCCGGCCATTGGCCGGCGTTTTCCGTTAGGAGAGTGCGAGAGTAGGAGAGATCCGATGTTTGATTACTGCTGTGCCTCAGCGGCTTCCTTCTCCAGCAGGGCCTTCTTCGCGGCCACGTTGGACTCAGCGCAGTCATACTCCCAGTTCCAGGGATCCTTGCGGCAGACACCATCGGCGAAGGGGATGAAGATGGACAGGATGCCGAAAGCGGCCAGGAACCAGCAATACCACAGGGAGCCAAGGATGTTGGCGGGGCTGATGATGGTGCCGTTGGTAACGGTAGCGTTGCACAGGGAGCAAGCTACCAGGAGCTGCGCGCCGTAGGGGATGATGCCCTGGAACACGCAGGAGAACATATCCAACAGAGAAGCGGTGCGGCGGGGGTCAACCTTGTACTCGTGAGAGACCTCACGGGCCATGTCGCCAGCCACGATGATAGCCACGGTGTTGTTAGCGGTAGCGCAGTCGCAGAGAGAGACCATAGCGGCAATGCCCACCTGAGCGGACTTGTTGCCCTTCATGACCTTGCCCAACTTCTGGATGATCCACTCGATACCGCCGTTCTTGGCGATCAGCTCAGACATACCGCCGCACAGCAGGGTCAGGAAGAAGACCTCGTTCATGCCACAGAAGCCGTTGTAAACAGCCTGAGCGAAACCGGCCAGATTGATAGCGCCGGTGGCGATGCCCACGATACCGGCAGCGAAGGTGCCGATGGTCAGCACCAGGAACACGTTCATGCCGACCAGAGCCAGGATCAGAACCAGCAGATAGGGGATAACCTTGATGAAGCTGTAGGACAGGTCGCCGATCTCGGTAACGGTCTCGGGACGGCCCACGATCAGCAGCACCACGATGGTGATCAGAGCGGCAGGCAGAGCGGTGAGGAAGTTCACGCGGAACTTATCACGCATCTCGCAGTGCTGGCTGCGGGTAGCGGCGATGGTGGTATCGGAGATCATGGACAGGTTATCGCCGAACATAGCGCCGCCGATAACTGCGCCCAGAACGACCATCATATTCAGGCCGCCCTTTTCCGCAACGCCGACAGCGATGGGAGTGATGGCGGAGATGGTGCCCATGGAGGTACCGGTAGCGGTGCCCATGAAAGCGCCGATGATGAACAGACCAGCGGCCAGGAACTGGACGGGAACCAGGCTCAGGCCCAGGTTGACGGTAGCGTCACGGCCGCCCATCTCAGCAGCCACGGTAGCGAACGCGCCGGCCAGGATGTAGATGATCAGCATGGTCAGAACGTCCACGTTGGCAGCGCCCTTGGCGAACGTATCAAACTTTTCGTTGATGCTGCCCTTGAACATGATGAAGGCCACCAGAACGGCCAGGAACATTGCGGTAACAGAGGGGAACTGATAGAATGCCATGTCGACGCCCTTGGACTGGTAATACAGACCGGCGCCCATGTAGACAACGATGAATACCAGGAACGGGAGCAGTGCGAGACCATTCGCTTTTTTGTTGTTCAGGGTATTGCCCATATAGGGTTCCTCCTTTTTTCTTCCAAAGCTTGTTGATAGGTTCTTGGGACTGCTTATTGTGTTTTTACACAATTAAAGTGGGATTGCCTCTCTCCTCTATCGTCAAGTATACCATAATTGTGAACGGATTGTTAATGCTTTTTTTCTATAATTGGTTATCGCTCTATCGATAGCAATTGAAGCTTTTTTTGTTAACCGTTTTCCTGTCGTTCCGCTGCTCCATTTTATGCACTTTTAAGCACGTTCAGTCCTCCTCAGTAACTTTTCAAAACAGTAAAAATCGAGGCGGTCCCCTTGCGGGACCGCCTCGATTTTCAGTTCATCAGAAGTTTTTCCAATTCCGCCGGGGTATCTGCCAGAAAATCCGCTCCCGCGCTTACCAGATTTTCCCGACTGCGGAAGCCCCACGTCACGCCGCAGGCCTTCAATCCCGCGTTGTGTCCTGTGTGGATATCCACATCGCTGTCTCCCACCATCAGCGTCTCCTCCGGCCGGGCATTCAGCTTTTCCAGGATCCCGCAGGCCACGCCGGGATCCGGCTTCACCGGCGCACCGGGAAGATTTCCCCGGATCACCTCAAAAATACCGGGAAAGTAGTGGGCCACGATCACTTGGCTGAATTCGTCCGCCTTGTTGGAGCAAACTGCCAGACGCACTCCGGCGGCTTTCAGCTTTTTCAGCAGCTCCGGCATCCCGGCGTAGGGTGCGGTCAGCTCCATATTGTGAGCGCCGTAGACCCGATTGAACTGGGCAAGGGTCCGTTCCAGCGTCTGCGGCTCCTGGGCCTCCGCCGGGGAAAACCGGCTCACCAGATTGGGGATGCCGTGGCCCACCATATCCTCGATGGCCTGTACGGTGTGCTCCGGCCAGCCGTTTTCCCGGCAGACGGCGTTGGCAGCGGCAGCCAGATCCCCGATGGTATCCAGCAGCGTGCCGTCCAAATCAAAAATCACTGTGCGATACATATACAATGCCTTCCTTTGTTATTTTGCAACTTTTCAGACGGTTTTTCTCTACCGTCGAAATGTCATTCCCGGCGGATCTTGCTTCCCGATTGCCATTGTAAAAATGGGTCCTCGGTCCATCATCGCCCCCCGCGTTTCCATTATACCGCGGGAGGTTCCGGGAGAACATATCGGATCCTTCCTATTTTTTGTCCTTGAACAGCGCCGCAAGGCTCTCGGTAAAGGGCGGGTAGCAGATGCCCTTCTCCGTCACGATGCCGGTGAGCAGCTCATGGTCCGTCACATCGAAGGACGGGTTGAAGCACTTCACCTCCGGCAGAGCCATGGGCTTTTCGTACCAGAGGTTTTTGATCTCGTCGCCGTCCCGCAGCTCGATGGGGATGTGCGCCCCATCGGGGCAATTCATGTCGATGGTGGAGGTAGGCCCCAGCGTATACACGGGGATACCGTAATGCTTGGCCAAGATCGCTACGCCGCTGGTGCCGATCTTGTTGGCGAAGTCGCCGTTGGCGGCAATGCGGTCACAGCCCACAAAGCAGGCCTGCGCCCAGCCGTTTTTCATCACCATAGACGCCATGTTGTCGCAGATGAGGGTCACATCTACCCCCGCCCGCTGCATCTCATAGCTGGTGAGCCGCGCCCCTTGCAGGAGCGGGCGGGTCTCATCGGCAAACACGCGAATGTGGATGCCCCGCTCTGCCGCCAGCAGAAAGGGCCCTTGGGCGGTGCCGTACCGGGAGGTGGCCAGCGGACCGGCGTTGCAGTGGGTCAGAACGCCGTCACCGTCCTTCAGCAGGCTCAGACCGTATTCGGAAATAGCGGCGCATTTTGCAATGTCATCCTCGTGAATGTCCACCGCCTTGCGGTACAGGGCCTCCAACAGTTCCGCCCTGTCATCCTTCAGATGAGCCTTGGCGGTATCCAGCATCTCCCCCACCGCCCAGCGGAGGTTCACCGCCGTGGGCCGGGCCGCCCCCAGCAGTTCGCCGTCGATCTGCAATTTCCGATAAAAGGTCTCGTTGTCCTTGGCGTCAATATCCCTGGCCAGTGCGTACATGCAGTAGGCCGCGCAGATACCGATGGCCGGAGCGCCCCGGATGCGGAGTTTTTTGATGGCCTCGATCATCTCCTCCACGGTGCGCAGCTCGATCTCTTTTTCATCGTTGGGCAGCAACGTCTGGTCGATGATGTACAGCCGCTCCGCGGTCTTGTCATAGCGGATGTTCTGAACGTGGGTCACCTGTCGGATCGCTTCATTCATAGTCCGCCCCCCTCACACATACAGGACACGGTCCTCTTTCCGGGCCTTGTCCCCCAGGATAGCCTGATCCGTATAGCCTAAAATGCAGTTGCCGACGCCCTTCCAGTTTTCGCCCAGGCCCCACTCCGCCAGCAGAGCCTTGCCCTCCGACAGCTCAAAGGTCTCCATGGCCCGGTTGATCCAGCAGGAGCCGACGCCCAATGCGGCAGCAGCGTTCATCAGATTGCCCATCACCAGTGAACCGTCCTGGAGCCAGTTGGGATGGTCGCTGTCGGACAGCACCACAATGGCCTCCGGCGCGCCGTAAAAGGGCGTCCCCTCCGGTGTTCCTAAAATCTGGTTGTTCAGCCGTTCCAGTCTGGCAAGCACGGCGGCGTCCCGTACCACCACCAGTTTGGTGCTCTGAAGATTCTTGGCGGAAGGCGCGTAAAGGCCGGCTTCCACAATGGCGTCCAGATCCTCCTTTTTCAGCGGCTCCGGGCGGAAAGTGCGGATACTGCGGCGCTCTTTCAGAACCTTTAAAACCTCATTCATGGTCAACGCTCCTTTTGTAATAAGATCATTACGGTTATTCTATCACGGAATTTTGGATTCTCCAATAATTTTTCATGGGAAGCGGCCAAGTTTTCCCCGTGCATAAGCCTGTTCTCCTCCGCATAGGATAAAGCAACAAAAGGCGGGGAGTGTTGTGCTTTGAAGGGAAATATGGAGGAGCGGGCGGAGCGCCTTGCTCTTTACATCATAGAGAACCGGACCACGGTCCGCGCCGCCGCTGCCAAATTCGGCATCAGCAAATCCACGGTCCACAAGGACATTTCAGAACGGCTGCCTCTCTTTAACCGGGCGCTGTACTTACAGGTCAAGGAGATACTGGACGTGAACAAGGCCCAGCGGCACATCCGGGGCGGCATTGCCACCCGAAAAAAATACAAGGGTACATAAAAGGAGGAAGTTTCCATGGCTGTACGCGATCCCGGCGGTTGTCGCCGCCAAAACGGACGTCCCAAGTCCGAGGCCGTCCCGGAGCTGCCCGCAGCACCGGCAGTCCAGCCCGCCATGCGCCGCTGGCCCCACCCGGTAGCGGTCCATCCCACGTCGGAAGGACTGACAGCGGAGCTTCACTATATCAGCTGCGCCCTTTCCCAGCAGACCCGGCAGCTGGATGAGATCCGGAGCCTGCTGAAAAAACTGGCAGACGGCGCCGGAACCAAATAGCGCGCTGCGGGGGACCTTCGGAGGGTTCCCCGCCTCCTTTAAGAGAAGCCGATTTCCGTAGGTCAGCGTTTTCCGGACAGGCTGTTTGTGAATAAACTGGAAATTTCCCGGAACCCCTTGTAATTTGTGCCATATCCTTATAGAATATTATGTAAATCTGTCGAAAAAGAGAAGCGGCCTTTGCCGCGCGTTAAAGGAGCGTCCGTTCACATGTCCAGAGCAGTCCACCATAGAAAGCATCTCACTACCCTGCAAGTTTTCCTGTCCATTGTCCTGATCCTGCTCACCGTCTGCGTAGCTGTGAAGGCATTTTTTCTGAAGGCTCCGGAGCAAAAGGTGGACAAACTGCCGTCTCAGCCCGCCTCCGCGGGGGATTCCCAGCTATCCAAGGAGGAACAGGCGGCTCAGGAGGCCCTGCGATCCCACCTGGAGCGCAAGGGCGGCTTCTACACCATCCTGGTCTCCGGCTCCGATGACGGCAACGGCAACAGCGACACCAATATTCTGGTAGCCGTGGACACTGTGAATGACTATGTCTACGGCGTCAGCATCCCCCGTGACTCCAAAGCCGTGTGGGACGGTAAGTCCCACAAGCTCAACGCCGCCTTCGGCAAGGGCGGTATGACCAAACTGGCAGAGGTGGTGTCTGACCAGCTGGGCATCCCTGTGGACTACACCGTTTCCGTAGACCTGGCCGGCTTTGAGGCGCTGGTGGAGGCCATCGGCGGCGTGAATTTCGACGTCCCCATCGACATGGACTACGACGATCCCCTCCAAAATCTCAGCATCCATTTCCAGAAGGGCGTTCAATACCTCAACGGCGCGGACGCCATGCGGGTGGTCCGTTTCCGCCACAACAATGATGGCACCGGCTACGGCAGCGAGGACTTGGGCCGGATGCAGACCCAGCAGAAGTTTTTGAAGGCCGTGGCGAAGAAAATGCTCACCGCCAGCAATATCCTGACAAAAATCGATGATTACGCCAAAATTTTCAATCAGTATGTAGACACCGACCTGTCCGTGGGCAACCTGGTCTGGCTGGGCACGGAGGTTTTGAAAATGGGCGTGGACAAGATCGACTTCTCCACCCTGCCTAACGAGTGGAGATCACCGTATATCTATCTGATCCCGGACGATACTCTGACTCTGGTGAATACCTATCTCAACCCCTATGTGGAGGATCGGACGGCGGAGGACCTGCATCTTCCGTCCTGACCTCCGGAAAGGAGTGGCACTCTATGAAAAAGCAAGTGCTGTCCCTGCTGCTGGCGCTGTCTCTGATGAGTGTTCCTGCTCTGGCCAAGGAGAACAGCGCAGACAACTTTGTCCGCGGCAAAACCTATGCCGGCCAGTTCTCCGATCTGCCAGAGGGCCATACCTTTTATGAAAATGTAGCCGCCCTGTATGAATACGGCCTGTCTGTCGGTCAGACCGACGGCACCTACGGCCTGACGGCCCCCATGACCGTGGGGCAGGCGGTGATCTTCGCCGGGCGCATCCGCAGCCTGTACCGCACCGGAGACCCGGAGGCCGGTCCTGCCGCCTTCACTGCCGCTGCCATCGGATTGAAGGACGCCCAGCGGGTCTATGCCCCCTACCTCTGGTACTTACAAGCGGAGGGCGTTTTAGACAAGGCTCTGGATGAGCAGCTCTCCGACATGGCTACCCGTGCTCAGATGGCTCATGCGCTGGCAAATCTTCTGCCGGAAACAGTACTGCCCCTGGTCAACGATTCCCTCATCACTCAGGCCTACGCCAGCCGCCGGCGGATCACCGACGTAACGGAATACACTCCCTATTATAATAACATTCTCAAGCTCTATCGCTGCGGGATCAGCGTAGGCAGTGACGAAATTGGTTCTTTCCTGCCGGACGCCCCCATCACCAGAGGGGCCGCCGCAGCCATGCTGACCCGGATGGTAGATCCCTCCCTTCGGCTGACACCGGACTGGCACCTGCCGGAGCTTTACAGCGCTGAGGGGGCCGCCTATGAAGATCTGGTCACGGCAGGGACCTACATAGCCGCCCCGGAGACAGCAGTGGACTATGACCAGGCCGTCCGCTATATGCTCTCTCAGGGCGAAAACACTCTGTCCCTGAAGTACGATCAAGGCTTTACCGTTTCCAGTGCTCAGGAAACTCTGAACAATGCCCTGCTGTCGGTCAAGCGGTACTGCGAGCAAGGATATAACAACGCCTCCTGCTCCTATAACGCCGCCGGGACCATGATCCTGAAATTCAGCTCCATCGCCGGCGACCGCACCGAGGAATACCGGTCGGAAACGCTGTCTGCCGCCATCGCCGTCCACGATGCGCTATGGCAGCATGGGACCATTACCCCCGCCTCCACCCAGCGGGAGATCGCCTGGGCCTATTATCAATGGATCGCCGCCAACTGTACCTATGATGGCGCCGGGGGCAACGCCTCCATCAGCCACCTGCCATACAGCCTGTTTCACAACGGCAAGGCCGTCTGCGACGGGTATACCGGCGCTTACAATCTGCTTTTGAAGCTGGAGGGCATCGACTGCTACGCTCTGCCCAATGCCACCCACATCTGGACCGTGGCCACACTGGACGGTAAGACCGTCCATATCGATACCACCTGGGGTGATCAGGGAAACACCGGCACAAAGCAGTATTTCGCTATGACCCCGGAGCAGTCCTATGCGCTGCACCCCTGGCCCAAGGAAAACGAACTTCCCCAATGATTCAAAAAGGACTTCCACTGCAAAGCGGAAGTCCTTTTTGCTATGTAAAAGCATCACAACATACGAAATGTGCCATTTCCTCGCCCCTGCGGGGCAACCGGAAATGATGCGTGAAAACTTCATGCACTGGCATTTGCGCGTTTTCGTAGTGCGCCGCTCATGCATGAGATTTTGCTATGCAAAAGCATAGCAAAATTAAGAAATGCGCCATTTTCTCGCCCCTGCGGGGCAACCGGAAATGATGCGCGAAAACTTCATGCACTGGCATTTGTGTATGTTCGTGTACGTGCTGTTCATGCATGAAGTTTTATACCAGATCCTTATAATACGCCACCAGCAGCTCCACCACCATACTGTAAGACTTCATGCCGTTGGCGTCACCGTAGGATTTCAGCGCGGCGTCATACACCGTATCGGATACCTTTTCCACCACGTTGTCCCGGAACTGATCCCAATAGGCGCTGTTGTCCCGGAGGTCTGCTTCCACCGCTGCCGGAAGGGTGCCTCGAATGGCCCAGTAAGCCTCCGGATCCGTTTCGTACAAGGCGTTTCCAAGGTGGATGAACCCCAGCAGCCAGCCGGAATATATGTAGTCCGGCATCCCGCTGGTGACAGAGGCCAGCACGCCCAAGAAGTTACACTCCTGCTCCCACGCGACGCCCCGCTGGTGGGCCAGCTCGTGGGCGATGGTGGAGGGCAGCAGGCAGGCGGGGCTGTCCACATTCACATTGGACTCCCCCACGCAGGCAAAATACACCCCGGTAAAGCCCATGACGCTCATAATCCGGGAACAGCGTACCGCCTTGACCCCGGTATCCGGAAATTTGAGAAAGGGAAACCGCTCCGTCACGCCGCCGTAGACCGACCGGCTCTCTGAGAGGATTTGCTCTTTCGACACCGCGTACACGCCGTTTTCGTCCCGTGGCACCGTGTCCGCCGTTTCGGACAGCTGTTCCGCGAAATAAGCGGTCACGTTTTTCAGATCCTCCGCAGCCACCGGCTGGGCTGTGATGCCGGAACGGTCCTGAAAACTGTCTGTCCAGTAGTTCACGCCCCACATGAGACAGAACAGGACGTAAACTGTCAAAACGCCGTCCGCCGCCCCCAAAAGGGCGCTGTATACCCGCCGTCCCCGGTGACCCCTGGCCTTCACCACGGCGATCACAGACCAGACAGTATAGGCCACAGCCACCACCGCCGCCAGGATATATAAAACCTCCATGACGGACAGGCTGGTAAGCGCGCACAGCCGCCCCAGCGCCGCCTTCAGCGGTGTGGTGACATGATTCGCAAAGCTGTTCATCATCTGCCGGTTCTGCCGCAGGGCCAGATACAGGCCCAACACCGCCAGATCGACAGCCAGCCAGATATGCAGTTTTCGATGTTTTTTCCAGAAGCTCATAGCAATGCCTCATCTGTCGTTTTTTTAGCTCAGAATTTGGAAACAGCAGGCGAAATTCGCCTGCTGTCCTTATATCCAGTTGTTCGGCTATGCGGTTATTCCGCCGCCGCCAGCAGCTGCTTTGTGTACGGGTCCTTGGGATGGTCGAACAGCTCGTCCACCGTTCCCTGTTCCACAATGCGCCCCTGTTTCATCACCAGGGCGGAATCGCAAAGCTGGTAGACCACGTTCAGATCGTGGGAAATGAACAGGTAGCTGAGGTCCAGCTCATCCCGCAGCTCCCGCAGGAGCTTTAGGATCTGGGCTTGGATGGTCACGTCCAGGGCGCTGACCGGCTCGTCAGCAATGAGGAAGCGGGGCCGCTGGATCAGGGCCACGGCGATGGACACCCGCTGCCGCTGTCCGCCGGAAAGCTCCGATGGCTTCGCCTTCAGCACTTCCTCCGGCAGCTCCACCCGCTCCAGCATCTCCCGGACCCGGCGCTTCCGCTCCGGGCCGTCATATTTTCCGTAGATCCGCAGCGGCTCCTCTAACAGCCACTCCACCGGGTACGCCGGGTTCAGAGAGCTGTACGGGTCCTGAAAGATCATCTGAGGCCGTTTCGTATAGTGGATGACCTGCCCGACCTCCGGCCGCACCATGCCCAAGATCGTCTTGGCCAGCGTGGATTTTCCTGTTCCGGACTCGCCTACTAATCCTAAAATTTCGCCCCGGTGCACATCGAAGGAAACATCGTGGAGCACCTCGTGAAAGTACTTGCGGCCCAGCACGCCGCCTTCCCGATACCCGGCGGTAACATGTTGAAGGGAGAGTACCAATTCGTCCGTCATGGCCGCTCCTCCTTTCGGTTCCGGGTGGGGATGACGTCGATGAGCTTTTGGGTGTAGGGGTGCTGAGGATGGTAGAATACCTGATCGGTATCTCCCTCCTCCACCAGAACGCCCCGCTGCATCACCGCCACCCGGCGGCACAGCTTCCGCACCACATTCAGGTTATGGGAGATAAACAGCATGGACACGCCGCTCTCCCGGTTCAGTTTTTTCAGCATTTCCAGAATTTGGGCCTGAATGGTCACGTCCAGTGCTGTGGTAGGCTCGTCCAGCAGCAGCAGCTTGGGCCGGTTCACGATAGCCGCGGCGATCATAGCCCGCTGGAGCATACCGCCGGAAAGCTCGTGGGGATATTTGTCGCAGATTCCCTCCGGGTCCGGCAGCTCTGCCGCCGCCATCGCCGCCACCGCCCGCCGGTGCCGTTCTTCTTTCGATAATTGGGTGTGTATCCGCAGGGTCTCCTCTACTTGAGGCCCAATCTTCATCAGGGGATCCATGCAGCTTTGCGGCTCCTGAAACACCACGCCGATCTCCGCTCCCTGAATCTCCCGCAAAACAGACCGGTCCGCGTGGAGCAGTTCCTGTCCGTCCAGCAGGATGCGTCCGGTATAGTCGCACCGTTTCCGGGGCAGCAGACCCGCCACGCTCATGGCGGTGACGGATTTTCCGGAGCCAGATTCACCCACCAGACCCAGAATTTCGCCGTCCTGAATGGTCAGGCTCACACCGCTGACCGCTTCCCGGTCCCGGTTATGAAATTTCACATGCAGATCCTGAATTTCCAGCATCAGACCTCACCTCCGCCCCGGCGTTGCAGTCCTTCGCCGATCAGTCCCACGCCGAATACCATCCACACAAGGGTCAGGCCCGTTCCCAGCGCGTACCAGGGCGCGCTCATAAACATGCCCTGACTCTCCGAGAGCATATAGCCAAGAGAGGCGTCCGGCGGCGTTACGCCAATGCAGAGATAGCTCATGGATGCCTCCGCCAGCACAGCGTTGTTGAAGCCGATGGTCAGCGCCGGCAGCAGCACGCTCCAAGTATTAGGCAGGATATGCCGCCACAGGATGCGACTGCTGGAAGCCCCCATGAGCCGGGCGCTTTTTACATAGTTGACCTCCCGCAGCCCGGCGTAGGTACCACGGGCCATCCGAGCAAAACTGGGGATGAACACCAGGCCCAGAGCGAGGATCACATTCCGCGTCTTGCCGGGGCCAAGCAAGCTGATGACCACCAGCGCCAGCAGAATACTGGGAAATGCCGTCAGCACATCGCCAAGGCGCATCAGCACATCGTCCACGATGCCGCCGAAATAGCCGGTAACGGCGCCCAGCACCGTGCCGCACACCGCACCCACGGCTACGGTGCACAGCGCGATGCCGTAGGTGGTCCCGGCCCCCTTCAGCACCCGGCTGAAAATATCCCGGCCAAAGCTGTCCGTTCCCATCAGGTGGGCCAGAGACGGCCCCGTCAGCTTCGGCCCCGCTGCCATGGCGTTGGGGTCATAAGGCGTCCAGAAAAAGCCGAGAACGATCAGTGCCGTCAGGATGCCGGTCATCACCAGTCCCACGGTCAGGTAAGGATTTCTCTTTTTCATTTGCCGATCCCTCCCATCCGGGGGTCGATGCAGCGATTGACCAGATCCGCCAGAGTGCCGGAAAGCACCACCCAGAAGGCCAGGATCACCACGATGGCCTCCACCACCGGGTAGTCCTGACTGGAAATGGAGGCCACCAGCATCCGCCCCAGGCCCGGAACGGAGAACACCTGCTCCACCACGATGCTGCCCGCTACGATCTCCGCCATAGTCTGCCCCAGGAACGTGACGGTGGGCACCAGGGAATTTTTCAGCACATGGCCCCACAGCACCTGCCGCCGGTCATTGCCACGGGCAATGGCCGTGCGGACATAGGGCTTGTTCATCTCGCTGATGACCGTGCTGCGCAGCATCCGCACCGTCATAGCGACCCGGGGGATGGCGATGGACACGGCGGCAAAGAATAAGTACACCAGAGACTTGCCGAGGTTCCGGTCCAGTCCTGGAAAGTCACCGGGGACAAACACCCGAAGGAAAATGCCGAAGCACCAGGAAATGAGGATACCGGTAAAGAATGGCGGCACCGCCATGCAGAACTGATTCAGGAACGTGTGGAGTCCGTCCAGCTTTCCGTTGGCAGACAACAATCCCAAGGGCAGCGATACCACGACGATCAGCACAAAGCTCACCAGGCTCAGGCACAGCGTCACCAGCATTTTCGGGCCTAATAGTGCCTGCACCGGCTGGCGGTACTGGAAGGAAACGCCCAGGTTTCCGGTGAAGAAACCGGCCAGCCATTCCCCGTACCGCACCAGCATGGGGCGGTTCAATCCCATTTCCGTCCGGAGAGCCTCCACTTTTTCCGGCGTGGCCTGCGTCCCCAGCAGGGTGGCGGCGGGGTCTCCGGAGATCATGTCAAAAGCCGCGAACGTCAGAAGGGAGACGACGAGCATGGTGACAAGCAGCGTCAGAATTTTCCGCGC
Organism: uncultured Oscillibacter sp.; assembly: GCA_900544105.1. Taxonomy (GTDB): domain Bacteria; phylum Bacillota; class Clostridia; order Oscillospirales; family Oscillospiraceae; genus Oscillibacter. The sequence continues at coordinate 15,976 of UQUC01000016.1, forward strand.
CGTGTATCGCATGACTGTCATCTCCCTTCCGGGTCAGCGGCGTCAAAACGTCCGCTGTTCATCACTTATTTCGTATAGTGGATAGTAGAAAGATCCAGGACATAGATGGGGTAGAAGGAGGGACCCTCAAGACCGTCCCGTACTGCCACGAAGTCTGCCATATCCTGAATATAGACGTTGGCAGCGTTCTCCGCCAGGTTCTTTTCCATCGCTCTGTAAATAGCGGTCTGTTCCTCATCGTCATAGCAGGCCTGAGCCTGGGCGAACAGAGCGTCATAGTCCGCGTTGTTGTAGTTGATAAAGTCGCGGCTGGCGGTAGAGACGAAGCGCTCCAGCATAGCCCGTGCGGTCATGTTGGAAGCGTCCACGCCCACCACGGTGGACTGGAACTGCCGGTTGGAATAGGTATCCTGCACCCAGCTCTCCCAGGTGACGGGCTGAATGGTGGCATTGATGCCCACAGCCTTCAGCTGCTCTACGATGACCTGTGCGGTATCCATGTGAGACTGGTAGTTGCTGGGGACAGTGATGGTCATGTCGAAGCCGTTGGAATAACCGGCCTCCGTCAGCAGCTCCTTGGCCTTTTCGGTGTTATAGGTATAGTAGTTGGTCAGCTCATCATCAAAATACTTGCTGAAAGCGGGGTACATGCTGGAGCCCAGCAGGGTGCCGTAGCCGTTGAAAGCCAGGTCCAGGATCTGCTGACGGTCAATGGCGTAGCAGAGAGCCTGCCGCACCCGCACATCGTCAAAGGGCTTCTCGGCGTTGTTGAGGTACAGGGCCTGCACCAGGTTCATGGTGCCCTCCTCCACATGGAAGCCGTCGCCAAGCTGCTGGATCTGGGTGGTGGTCAGATGGGCAAATACATCCACAGCGCCGCTCTGGAGGCTGAGAAGGATGCTGTCGGCATTCTCAATGATCTTATAGGTGACCTTGGTCAGGTCGGGCTTCTCGCCCCAGTAATCATCAAACCGCTCCAGCACCACGGACTCCTGAGCCGTCCGGGAAACGAACTTGAACGGGCCGGTGCCCACGGGGGCGGTATCCTGCTCCGTGTAGTCCTTGGGCAGCACAGCGGTGGTCAGGTAAGAAGCAAACTCATTATTGGGTTCCTGAAGCTGGAAGCAGACGGTGTCATCCCCCTCCTGATACATCTCCACGTTGGCAAAAGCCGCCACCTGGATGATGTCTGCCGGAGCATTGACATCGCCGCAGCGCTGGTAGGACCAGATCACATCCTCCGGCGTCACCTCCTGGCCGTTGTGGAACTTCACACCGGTGCGGAGCTTAAAGGTATACAGCAGATGGTCTTCGGAAACGGTATAGCTCTCTGCCACAGCGGGATTCAGGTTGCCGCTGGCGTCGGGCTTCAAAAGTCCTTCAAATACGTTGAACATGACCTCACGAGTTCCTGCCTTCACGGTTTTGTGAGGGTCAAGACTGCTGTCCAGGTCCTGGGCGATGCCCACGTTCAGTTCGCCGGCCGCAGCGCGAGCCGCGGGGCCTTCCGTCTGAGTGTTCGCGGTGCTCTGGTCCGTAGTTCCGGTCGTCCCGTTCTGGCTGCCGCCTCCGCATCCGCTGAGTACGGCGCTCAGGAGGCAGACCGCCGCCAAAAGCGTCAGGATTCTCTTCTTCATATGCAATTCTCCTTTTTATATCACTGCTCCGGGGAGTCAGTGTATTCGCGGAGCGGTTTTTCTCCGTTCCGCAAATTCCCAGTTCCCTTGCGGGCACTGAAAATCCATGAGGGAATATGCGGTGGCCGATCCGCAAAAACAGCCCTGGGGCACATCGTTTGTTATTTTTATAACGATATACCCGCAAGGCTGTATTGTACAGGATACTGCGGCTGATTGCAAGCCTTTTTTACAAGTTTTCCGACGTTTTCTCCGGTTTTTCAGACTCCGTTTCCTGCTCTGGCAGTGGAGCGGTGTAATGCTCCGTTTCCACGGGGAGATCCTTTTCCGCCAGACGCCGGTCCACCAGGAACGCCACCAGGCTGTACAGGCAGGCACACACCGGCACGCCGAAAAACATACCCGCCACACCGAAAAAGCTGCCGCCCACCAGGATGGCGATGATGACCCACAGGCTGGAAAGGCCCGTGCTCTCTCCCAGGATCTTGGGGCCGATCACGTTGCCGTCCAGCTGCTGAAGGGCCAGCACGAACAGCAGGAAATACAAAGACTGAATGGGATCGACCAACAAAATCAGGAAGAAGCTGGGGATCGCTCCCAGGAAGGGTCCGAAGAAGGGGATCACATTGGTGACGCCCACAAAAACGGACACCAGCGGCGTATACGGCATATCCAGCAGCGAGCAGCCGATGAAGCACAGTACGCCGATGATGAGGGAATCCAGCAGTTTGCCCCGGACAAAGCCGGAAAAGATGCGGTCGACCTTGGCGCTGCCCCGAAAGACCCAATAGACCGCCTCCTCGGAAAACAGGCTGTAAGTCAGCTTCCGGGCATGGGCGGCGCAGCGCTCCTTGGTAGCCATGAAGTAAACGGAGACGATCATGCCCACCAGCAGGTTTTTCAAAAACACCAGCGTACTGAGCACACCGCCGGAGACGGCGATCATCAGCATCTGCGTCCGGGTAAAGACCTGATTTTTCAACCACTCCGTTGCGGACTCGTAGAACTTGTCCATCTGGCCGGCTACCCAAACCTCCACGGTGGGGTTGCTTTCCAGCAGGTGCTTCACCCAGCCGCTGATGGTATTGTAGTAGCCTTCCACGCTGGAAACCAACTGCACCACGCTCCGATACAGCTGCGGGATCAGCACATGGCCCAGCAGATAGCAGAGCAGGCCGATGATGGCCCAGGTCACCACCAAACTGACGGCTCGGGCGCTCCGAGAGGTCATGCGTCCCTCTGCGTGGGCCTTTTTCATCTGCTCCTGGAAAAACAGGTTTTCAATAAAGTCGATGACCGGCGCCAGCAGGTACGCCAACACCGCGCCGATCAATACCGGTTGTAGTGCTTTCAGCAGTTGACCGCCGAAGGATGGCAGTACCCGGCGACCAAAGAGGGTATCGTAAAAAAGCAGGATCGCGCCCACGGTCAAAAAGAGGGCAAGTCCCCACCGCACCGCGCTGTCTTTTTTCTTCATCCAACCGCCTCCTGCCGACAGGATCCGCCTGCCCGCGGCAGGCTTCTTCCGAAACCTTCATATAAACTTTATTTTACACGCCGCCCAGGGGAATTGCAATCCTCAATTCCCCATGCTATACTACTTTAACCGTCTGTTAACATTTATAATCATTTTCGGAGGCATGGACATGGAACCTCAAAAGAAGCTCCTGATGATCGTCAATCCCCGGGCGGGACGCAGCAAGCCCCGGGGACCGTTATATGACGCGGCTGCCGCCCTGAGCGATGCCGGATACCTGCTTCGCATCCGCCGCACCACCGCCGCCGGGGACGCGGTCCGCATTGCCGCCCAAGAGGGTGGGGATTACGACACCGTGGTGGCCGTGGGCGGCGACGGCACGCTCAATGAAGTCATCTCCGGCATCCAAACGCTGAAAACTCCCCCGGCGGTAGGCTATCTTCCCCAGGGAAGCACCAATGATTTTGCCGCCAGTCTGGAGATCCCCTCAGATCCCGTTCAGGCGACGGAGGCCATCATCCGAGGACAGCGCCGTCAACTTGACATCGGCCGCTTCGGTGAACGTATTTTCGTATATGTAGCCTCCTTCGGAGCCTTCACCCGGACGTCCTACACAGCCTCCCAGGATGTGAAAAATGCCCTGGGGCATTTCGGCTACCTGCTGGAAAGCCTCCGGGATCTGGATACGCTGCGCCCCTATAAGGTCCGCATCACCGCTGACGGGGAGACGCTGGACGGTGAATACCTGTTCGGCGCCGTTGCCAATTCCACCTCCATCGCCGGTATGATGAAGCTGGAGCGGGAGGAGGTCATTCTGGATGACGGCCTCTTTGAGTTGCTGCTGGTGCCCCATCCTCAAAATGCAGCGGAGTTGCAAAATCTGATCTGGGCCTTGCTGAATCAGCAGTATAACAGCGGCGGTCTCATTTTCCGCCATGTGTCGGCCCTTCATGTGGAAACGGACGAGGATCTGCCCTGGTCCCTGGACGGAGAGTACGAACCCAGCCAGCCGACGGTGGACATCACCAACTGTCAGCGGGCTTTGACGATGCTGCTATGAGAGAAGAATTGACAAATTTGCGCCGGTTTTACGGCGATCATGTTCCTACGCTGCTGGAAGCCAGACACGAATATGCTGTTTTGTGTCCCCTGGTGGAGCGTCCGGATGGGCTGCACCTGCTGTTTGAGGTCCGGTCTGCCGGAGTCAGTCAGAGCGGAGAGACCTGCTTTCCCGGCGGGCAGATGGAACCGGGAGAGACCCCGGCAGACTGCGCTCTCCGGGAGACGGAGGAGGAATTATCCATCCCCCGCGCCGAGATCCGGCTTCTGGGCCAAGGGGACTTTATCTGCAATCAGCGGGGCTTTCTGCTGCGGCCGCTGCCGGGTCTGGTCTCCCCTGCCGGTCTCGCAGCCCTGCGTCCCGCCCCCGCTGAGGTAGCGGAGGTGTTCACTGTACCGGTGGAATTTTTCAGGGCCACCCTGCCCCAGCCATGTGCCTATGACCTGATCCCCCGTGTCCCGGAGTCTTTCCCCTACGAAGCGGTTGGGATCCCCCGGGATTACCCTTGGAACCGCGGTAAGGTAGAGGTCCCTGTGTGGCTCTACGAGGGCCACGCCATCTGGGGCATGACCGCCCGGATCGTGCGGGATCTGGTTTCCCATTTGTAAAAAAAGCGTTCGAAAGTTCTCACTTTCGGACGCTTTTTCCTGTCCGCGTGTATATCATGCGCCAAATCCCTATATTTTCCACAAAAAAGGGCGCCGTCTTTTCGGAAAAACAGAGATTTTTTACTTTTTTCGTATATTCTCTGACATTTTTGCCAAAATAATGTTAGAATGGTTATGAATCTGAAATCTTTGCAGTTTTTGGAAAGGAGGCACTTCCCATGTTTCAGGCAGGAGATCTGATGGTCTATGGCTCCACCGGCGTCTGTCGGGTGCTTTCCATTGACCGGCGGCAGGAGCGGGTGGGCAGCACCCGTCAGGAGCGGCTTTACTATCAACTCAAACCCATCTATCAGGGCGGTCTGATCTATACCCCGGTAGACAATGACAAAGTGTCCATGCGACCCATTATCTCCCGGCAGGAGGCGGAAGATCTTATCAGTGAAATTCCCACTCTGCATCCCGCTGCCTGCCGAGCTTCCACCACCCAGGCGCTGACCCAGCAGTATCAGGCCAGTCTCCGGCAGCATAACTGCCGCAGTCTGGTAGAGCTCGCCATGTCCATTTACGCCAAGCGCCATCAGGCAGAATCCCAGAACCGTCGCCTCGGCATGGTGGACGAGCGCTATCTCAAGCAGGCGGAGCAACTTCTATTCGGTGAATTGGCCGCCGCGCTGGAAATTCCCTATGAGGCGGTCCAGCCTTATATCGCAGACCGGATCGCCGCCGTCCATTCCTGATTTGCGAAACAACACGAAAAACCATGCGGAACAAAAGAAGGGGCCTCGCTTTCAGCGAGGCCCCTTACTTATGCCATATTCCGGTACTTTTTCAGCTGCTTTTCAAATTCCTCCGGCAGGCCGCAGGACAACTCCACCAATTCCCCCGTGCGGGGGTGGATAAATTTCAGCCCTATGGCGTGAAGGCACTGTCCCTGCAAACCGGAGACTGGCTTTTTGTTGCCGTATACGGTATCTCCCAAGATCGGATGGCCGATGTAGGCCATGTGCACCCGGATCTGGTGGGTACGGCCCGTTTCCAGACGGCACTCTACATAGTTCACGCCGGGATAGCGCTCCAGCACCGTCCAACGGGTCACGGCATTCCGTCCTCCGGCCACCACAGCCATTTTCTTCCGGTCTGCGGGGCAGCGGCCAATGGGGGCGTTCACCGTCCCGTTATCTTCCCGGAGATTGCCGGTGACGATGCAGCGGTAGGTCCGGGCCAGTGTGTGATCCTGAAGCTGCTCCGCCAGCTTCACATGGGCGAAGTCGTTTTTTGCGGCGATGATGAGACCGGAGGTATCCCGGTCAATACGGTGGACAATGCCGGGCCGCAGTTCTCCGTTGATCCCGGAAAGACTGTCCCCGCAGTGATACAGCAGGGCGTTCACCAGTGTCCCGTCCGAGTGCCCCGGCGCGGGGTGGACCACCAGCCCCTTCGGTTTGTTCACCACGATGACATCCTCGTCCTCGTACACCACATCCAGTGGGATATTTTGCGGCACAATGTCCACCGCCTCCGGCTCCGGCAGTTCCACGGACACCGCCTCCCCGCCGGTCAGCCTGGTGTTTTTAGCGAGGGTTTTTCCCTCCACAGTCACCCGGCCTTCCCCCATCAGCTTTTGAACGGCGGAACGGGTCAGCTTCGTTTGCTCTGCCAGCCATGCATCCAGCCGTTTCCCGGCATCCTCACTGGCCGTTTGCAGGATCAGAGGCTCCATCCGTTTTCCTCCTGTCATGTTTTTCATAGATCAACACATAGTAGATCGCGCCCAGAATGGCCCCGGACACGATGCACACATCCGCCACGTTGAACGTGGGATAGCTGGGCCAGAATTGGAAGTGAAGCATATCCACCACATAGCCCAGCCGGAGCCGGTCGATGATATTGCCGATGCCGCCGGAGAGGATCAGGCAGCAGGCGCAGATCCCCAGCGGGTGCCGGACGACCTTCCGGGCCAGCACCCACAGTACCACCGCCAAAATGACGCCGGTGACACCCAGCAGCAGCCACTTCTGCCCGGCAAAACTGGACCAGGCCGCGCCATAGTTGTGGACCCGCATCAGCTCTAAAAATCCGGGGAACAGAGAAGTGGTCTCCCCCAGCTGCAAATGGCCCACGACCCAGGCCTTGATCCATTGGTCGGCTCCCAGTAACGCCGCCCCCAGCAGACCGAAAATCACATAGTACATAAATGCTCCTTTTGCGGGCGCTTTTCTAAGCCTCGCCTCGGTTTCAGAAATTGCTACCAGTATACACGAAGTCCACCCAAAATGCAACGCCGGGGGAGCTATGCTCCCCCGGCGTGTACTTTAGCCTCGATCCTCGGCGTCCGCAGTCTGGACGGTCTCCGGCTGTTCGTGGACTTTCTCACCGAACACCGTCAGGAAAGCATCCCGCTCCATGGTCTCGTGCTCCAGCAGGTATTGGGCCACCTGCTCCAGCTTATCCCGCTGCGCTTCGAGAATATCCTGGCAGCGGCGGTAGGCGCCGTCCACCAGGTCTTTGACCTCTTGGTCGATCTGTGCGGCCACAGCCTCGGAATAGCCCCGGCTGTGTCCCATGGTGCGACCGATGAACACCTCATCATTGCCGCTGTCAAAGGACACGGTTCCCAGCCGCTCGCTCATACCGTACACCGTCACCATCTTCCGGGCGATAGCGGTGGCGCGCTGGATGTCGTTGCTGGCGCCGGTGGAAATATCGTTGAGACAAAGCTTTTCAGCCACACGGCCGCCCAGCAGACCCACGATCTGATCCTCCATGTAGTGCTTGGAAAGGTAAGAGCGGTCCTCCTCCGGCAGGGAAATGGTCATACCGCCGGCCATACCTCTGGGGACAATGGTGATCTGGCTCACCGGGTCCTGTCCCGGCAGCATGTGCATGACCACCGCGTGGCCCGCCTCGTGATAAGCGGTAAGCTCCCGTTCGTGCTGTGGGATCACCCGGCTCTTTTTCTCCGGACCGGCGATGACCTTGATCTCCGCATCCTTCAGATCCTGCATGGTGATGAAGTGCTGATCCTTTCGGGCTGCCAACAGCGCACCCTCGTTGATGAGGTTCTCCAGATCCGCGCCGGTGAAGCCCGCAGTGCCTTGAGCCAGCTTCCGGAGACTCACATCCTCCGCAAGGGGTTTCCCCTTGGCGTGGACCTTCAGGATCTCCTCCCGGCCCTTGATGTCCGGCAGGCCTACATACACCTGACGGTCAAACCGGCCGGGCCGCAGCAATGCGGGGTCCAGCACGTCCGCCCGGTTGGTGGCGGCCAGAACCACCACGCCCTCGTTGGCGGCAAAGCCGTCCATCTCTACCAAAAGCTGGTTCAGCGTCTGCTCACGTTCGTCGTGACCGCCGCCCAGACCGGTACCGCGCTGACGGCCTACGGCGTCGATCTCGTCAATGAACACAATGGCGGGGGACTGCTTTTTTGCCTGCTCAAACAGGTCCCGGACACGGCTGGCGCCTACGCCCACATACAGCTCCACAAAGTCGGAACCGGAAATGGACAGAAAGCCCACACCAGCCTCGCCAGCTACCGCCTTGGCAAGCAGCGTCTTGCCGGTACCCGGAGGGCCCACCAGCAGCACGCCCTTGGGGATCCGGGCGCCCAGGTCGATATACTTCTTGGGATTTTTCAGGAACTCCACGATCTCCCGGAGCTCCTCCTTTTCCTCGTCGGCCCCCGCCACATCAGCAAAGGTGACCTGTTTATCCTTTTCGCTGAGGCCTCGGATCTGTGCGGAGCCAAACTTTGCCATCCGGTCCGGTCCCATGCTTCCCTGCGCCCGGATGCTCATGAGATACCACATACCGCCGAACATCAGCGCCATCATCAAATAGGGGAGCATGATCCCCAGCCAGTCAGTCCCCTCCGGTGGGGGATAGCTGTAAGATTTGATGATCCCCGCCGCTTTCTGCTCCTTTACCAGATCATTGAGATCGCTGTAAAAGAGGGTATAGTCATGGATCCGGCAGCGGACCGGCTGGTCGCTGCCCTTGATTTGCAGCATCAACGTACTGGAATCCGTAAAGCGGAAGGCTTCCACTTTCTGCTGCTCAAAAAGCTGCACCATCTCATCATAGGTCATCTCGTCCCGCTGATTGAGCTGGGTCAGCCAACTGACGCATAAAATCACGATCAGCATCAGCGGTAGGATGCTGACGCCGGGTTTTCTTTTTACCATACGGGGGATCCCCCCTTTCTGTATTATCGCCGCATACATGCGGCTGCGGCGGTTCCCGCACCTGCCGGGAAACGCCGGTCATGCTCAGGTATTTTCGTAAACAGCGGGCTTCAGCACGCCGATATAGGGCAGATTCCGGTAAAGCTGGGCATAATCCAGGCCGTAGCCCACCACGAATTCGTCCGGCACCACAAAGCCGGACAGATCCGCTTCCACCGCCTTTTCCCGGCGGGAGGGCTTATCCAGCAGCGTCACGATAGAGATGCTCTTGGCGCCCTTTGCCATCAGGTAGCTTTTCAGGAAGGCCAGGGTATTGCCGGAGTCCAGAATATCTTCCACAATGACGATCTCCCGGCCCGTGATGTCCTGCTGAAGATCGTGGGTGATCTGCACCCGGCCACTGGACACGGTGCCGTTCTGGTAAGAACTGACCGCGATGAACTCCATATCGCACATCAACTGGGAGGCCCGCATCAGGTCCGCCATGAAGATGAAGGAACCCTTCAGCACCCCCAGAAACAGAGGCCGATGCCCCTCATACCGCTTGTACAACGCCTCTCCCAGTTCCGCGATCCGGGTCTTCAGCTCCTCTTCCGTTACCAGAACCTTGAGAATGTCTTTCTCCATCTCACTATTCATTGCTGTTCTCCTCTGTCACTTTTAAAAATATCACCCGCACCGCCCGCTCATATCGGTCCAGTGCGAAATTTTCCTGAATAGGCAGCCCCGGCACCGCCGCCGCGATGCCGTTCACCCGCAGGACCGGAAGCCGGTCCCGCTCCTGTGGGGAAATTCCCCGCTCTCCGCACAGGCGCTTGACAGTGCGGCCGTTCAGTCGGTCCTTGGGGTCCCAGGCCGCCACAGTCAGGGCGGCGTCCTCCGGGATGGAAATGGAAACACCCTCACCGTCTGGCTCTACCAAACTGATCCGCCACTGACCGAATGTGACGGCTTCTCCCATGGTAACGGCCTGCGCCGCAGGCGCAGGCGCCGCCTTGAAAAAGCGCAGCGCCGCCGGCTCCCTGAGGACCGTGACGCCGTGGGGCATGGAAAGCTGGCCTCGGTCCAACGTCAAAACCGCCCGGATATGAGCGGCGGTCAAGTCCTTTTCATGGCCTGCCACCGCCGCCAGCACCGCCAGCACCAGCCGTCCCCGCAGGGCCTCCGGCGCGCCTTGCAGCACGGCAAGAGGAACTGCCCCGGAGACATTTGGAGTCACGGCGCATTGGGCCAGCAGTTTTCGACACGCAGCGTCCAGAGCCGCTTCATCCGCCGTCAACAATTCCGCCGTGCGGCTCATGTTCTCCACAACTCTGGGATTCAGCTTCTTCAAAACCGGGAGCACCTGATGACGCAGCACGTTCCGGGCCACATCGTCCGTCCCATTGGTGGAATCCTCCACAAAGGGGATGCGGTGTTCCGCGGCGTAGGCCGCCAGCTCTGCCCGGGTCACGCCCAGCAGCGGACGCAGGATGCAGTCCCGCTTTTCCGGAATGCCGGTCAGCCCCTTCAGGCCCGTGCCCCGCAGCAGATTTAAAAGCATGGTCTCTGCGCTGTCATCGGCGTGATGGGCGGTCAAAATGCAGCCAAAGCCCTCCCGCCGCCGGGTCTCCTCCAAAAATTCATAGCGCAATAGCCGGGCAGCTTCCTCAACGGTGTGCCCGTTTTCCTCCGCAAAGGCCCGGACATTGCCCCGGCCCGCGAAAAAAGGAATTTCACGGGCGGCGCACCAGTCCCGGACGAACGCCTCGTCCCGATCCGCCTCCGTGCCCCGAAGCTGGTGATTGAAATGGGCAGCGGCTACCCGCCGTCCCTGCTTCTGCCCCTGCCGGACCGTCATTTCCAGCAGGCACATGGAGTCCAGTCCGCCGGACACGGCGCACAGTGCGCCGCCCTCCGGCAGATCCACCGCCGTCAAAGGATCAATCACCCTCATCATAGCGGTTTTCCAGCGTGGCAAAGGTGGTGTACTCCGGCATCCACCGCAGCTCCACCTTGCCGGTCTCGCCGTGACGGTTTTTTGCCACGATACACTCGGCAATATTCCGCTTTTCGGAATCTTCGTTATAGTAATCGTCACGGTACAGGAACATTACGATATCGGCATCCTGCTCGATGGCACCGGATTCACGGAGATCCGACAGCATGGGCCGTTTATCGTCCCGCTTCTCGTTGGCACGGGACAACTGGCTCAGGCAGATCACCGGCACATTCAGTTCCTTAGCCATGACCTTCAGCATACGGGACATTTCGCTGACCACCTGCTGACGGTTCTCGCCGCTGCGTCCACCGGATGCGGAGGTCATCAACTGTAAATAGTCGATGACCACCAGACCCAGGCTGTCGATCCGGCGGCATTTTGCGTTCATATCCGCCACGCTCAGCATGGGGTTATCGTCAATACGGATATCCACTCTATTCAATACGCCGGCAGCGGCGGCGATCTTCTCCCAGTCCGTCTCCCGCAGAGAGCCGGTAACAAGCCGGGTGTTCTCCACACAGGCTTCGGAGCTGAGAAGCCGGGTCGCCAGCTGCTCCCGGGACATTTCCAATGAAAACATGGCCACGGTCTTTTTCTCAGACTTCGCCACATTCAATGCCACGTTCAGCGCAAAGGAGGTTTTGCCCATACCGGGACGGGCCGCCAGCAGGATCAGGTCCGATTTATTCAGGCCGCTGATCTTCCGGTCCACAGCGGACAAGCCGGTGGACAGGCCCGGAAGTCGGCTTTCGCTCTCGCTCATCTCGTTGAGCCGGTCCAGCACATCCGGCAGCACCATCCGCAAAGGCACCATATCCTGCGCGCTCTGGCCGCGGCGGACGGCGTAGATCTTCTGCTCGGCAGCTTCCAGAATGGCAGCGGCTTCTCCGATGCCCTCCTGCACCAGCACCGTGATCTCTCCCGCTGCCTGAGCAACGCCCCGCAGCAGGGCCTTATCCCGGACGATGGCCACATACTCCATCACGTTGGCGCTGGTGGGAGTGATCTCCATCAGCTGCGCCAGATAGGAGCGGGTGGTATTTTCGTCATAAGTCCCGGCCTTTTGCATCTCCTCACAGACGGTGATGCCGTCAATAGGCCGGGCGTAGGTGAACATGGTGTAGATGGTCTCAAAAATCTCCCGGTTCTGCCGCAGGTAGAAGTCCGAAGGCACCAGCTTATCCATCACGTCCTTGACGCAGCCCTCGTCGATGAGCATGGAGCCTAAAACAGCCTGCTCGGCCTCCAACGAATGGGGCATCTGCCGCAGCAGAAGATCTTCGTTAGCCATGGAACTCTCCTTCCCGCTTCTCCGGAAGCGCAAGTTAGACATTTAGACATACAATCATTTTTGTCAGGGCGTCCCCCAGGGGAGTCTCTCTTGCCCCTGCGGGGCAATTCACCTTCTGTACCTGGCAAAAACACATTGACTCAGATGCCTTGGGCAGCGTTCACCAGTGAGCGGATCGCACTGGTGCGGGGGTTGCTCAAGGGGAAACCGCCGCAGCGCCGCCAGTGGCGGAATACGCAAGGCTGTTTCGAGGATGCGGCACGATTTGCAGTCTTATCATAGAGACTGCAAATCGTATTGCCGCGACGGTGTATCCTGACCCCCTTGAATGAGTCTTACTTCTCCTCGCAGACGGTGACGTACACGGTACCGCTGATCTCGAAGCCCAGCTTGGCCTTCACCTGATAGCTGCCGTAGGCCTTGATCGGCTCATCCAGTACGATCTTCTGCTTGGGAATATCCACGCCGTACTGGGCCTTCAGGCCCTCGGAGATCTCCTTGTTGGTCACGGCGCCGAACAGCTTGCCACCGTTGCCGGCCTTGGCGCTGAGCTTCACGGGGCAGTTCTGGAGCTTCTCGGCGATCTCCTGTGCCTCAGCCTTCAGCCGGGCTTCCTCAGCCTTGCGTGCCTTCTCCTTCAGGTTCATGGTGTTGATGGCGTCCGCCGTGGCAGGCACCGCCAGCTTTCTGGGCAGGAGGAAGTTCCGGCCGTAGCCCTCGGAAACCTCGATCATCTCGCCCTTCTTGCCCTGACCCTTCACGTCCTGCTGTAAAATCACTTTCATGTCAATATTCTCCTTTGGATCATTGATTATTTTTCAAAGTATGCGTCCAGGACCCCGATCAACTGCTGACGGACGCTTTCCGGGTCCGCGTCCTCGATCCGTGCGCCTGCGGTGGTGGAATTGCCGCCGCCGCCCAAGGCCTCCAGGATCACCTGCACGTTGATCTCGCCCAGAGACCGGGCTGACATCAGCACCGCTCCCTCGGCGGCGTAGATCACGAAGGAAGCCTGAACGCCCTTCAGGGTCAGCAGATCGTCCGCCGCCTGAGCCGCCGCAACGCGGTCCACACCCGGCTCCTCCACCACGGAGACCGCGATGTTGCTCCGGTACATCTCCGCGCGGCGGATGATGTCGTATTTCGTGACCATATCCTTCAAATCGCCCTGGAACAGCCGCTGGACCTCCGCCGTGTCCGCGCCGGAACGCCGCAGGAAGGCCGCCGCCTCAAAGGTGCGGCCACCGGTCCGCTGGGTGAAGTGCTTGGTATCCAGCACGATACCCGCCAGCAGCGCCCCCGCTTCCTCCCGCAGAAGGTCGGTAGGCTCCACCAGATATTGCAGCAGTTCCGTCACCAGCTCGCTGGCGGACGAGGCGTAAGGCTCATGGAAGTTGAAGGCGGCGTTTTCGATATAAGTTGCCGCCCGGCGGTGATGGTCAATGACCGCCACCCGGTTGCAGGATTCCAAAAGCTGAGGATTTTCCACCATGTCCGGACGGTTGGTATCCACCACTACCAGAAGCGTGTCGGCCCGCATCTGCAAAAATGCCTCAGCAGGGGTAAGGAACACGCCGCTGTACTCCGGCAGCGCATCCAGCCGGGCGATCAGGGTCTCGGCCGCGGTGTGCTCCCGGTCAATGACGATCCGGGCCTGCTTTCCCCGTTTCCGGGCGGCGCAGCAAATACCCGCGGCAGCACCCACGGCGTCCATATCCGCGAAGGAGTGGCCCATGATGTAGACCTCTCCCGCGTCTGCGACCAGCTCTCGGAAAGCGTTGGCCATCACACGGGATTTCACTTTGGTCCGCTTCTCCGTGGCCTTGGTGCGGCCGCCGTAGAAGGCGAAGTCCACCTGATTCCGCACCACCGCCTGATCGCCGCCGCGACTCAAAGCCATTTCCAGCGAGAGCTTGGCGTTTTTATACAGCTCCGGGATGCTGGGAGAATCCTTACCGATGCCGATGGACAGGGTAGGGTGGATATTCTCCGCCACGCGGATCGCCCGGACAGTGTCCAGAATAGAAAACTTTTCATCCACAAAATGCTGGAAATACTGTTCCTCAAACAGAAACAGATAATGATTCCGGTCCGTTTTCAGCAGAATTCCATGGCCCGCGTTGGCCCAGGTCTGCAATTTTTCGTCGATCTGCGCCAGAACCGCGCTGCGCTGGGTATCCTCGCAGGCTTTCATCAGATCCTCGTAGTTGTCCAGCATCAGGATCGCCGCCACCGGGCGGCTGGCCTCGTAGACCTCTCTCAGATGATCGGCCTCCGTAGTCTCCACCCAGTAAGTGGTAGCCACCAGGCTCTGCACGCCGGTGCGGTTTCGAGAGCGCACCAGGCTACCGTAGACCCGAAAACGGTGATTGTTCAGCTCCACCCGCTCCGGGCTTTCCTGCTTTCCGCTCAGCAGCCACTGGACCTGAAAATCCGGTACAGCCTCGGAAAGCCGCATCTCAAAGAGATGCTCCCGGACGCCGGCCAGCTGCAAAAAGCTCTCATTGCTCCAGATGATCTCTCCGGTGTCCGGCCGGAACACCAGCGTGGGCAGGGGAGAGTTAATGAGGGTGGACTTACTGGCGGTATCCACACTGCCGGTGACAGAGTCGATGTACTGCAAAACGCCCTGCCGCCGCTTCTGATTGCTCTGCCGGAAATAGAAGTACAGCAGAATGGTCAGCGCTCCCTCAGCCAAGGCCAGCTGCCAGTTGACAGGGATGGCCGCCACGGCGAACAGCAACATAACGGCGAAATAAAATTTTAAATTCGGCTCCAACAGGCGGGAGAGTTTCTTATTGCTCATTCCTTACCTCATTCTCCGATGGGGCAGGCTGGCCTGTCCCCCGGAAATCGTAAAATTCATCCGATAGGTTTTCTTATTATATCAGTTTGCCGGCAAATACACAATGGTATTTCTACTGAAATCTTGTGAAAACAGGCGGCGGGTGGAGTGGATACGCCCGATGGCGGAAAGGGCGCGTTGCAAAATAGCGCACGGAAGCTGAATAAAAAAGATGAGCAGGTCTCCCCGAAAAAAAGGGGTTGCCTGCTCGTCTTTTTGCTTTATGATTAGTTTGTG
>UQUC01000017.1 GCA_900544105.1 uncultured Oscillibacter sp.
CACACAATGGGGGCGGCTCTGTCAGAACGGCAGCTGGGGTGAAACTCCCGTGAGGCGGTGCAGCACACCGCCGCTTGATGACTTTCCTTTGCAAGCCGGGGCGTCGGGGACAAGTAGACTTGCAATACATATTCACAGAATGCCGCCGTAAGGCGTTCTGGAGTGCTGGGCACGGATTTTCAAATACGATACCTCTTTATATAGGAGCCAGTCTGTATTTATCGTACAGACTGGCCCTTTTTCACTTCAGGGAGGTATGCGTTATGATTTATGGCTACATCAGGGTGAGCACAAGAGAACAGAACGAGGATCGCCAGCTGATCGCTCTCCGGGAAATGGCGGTGCCGCAAGCAAATCTTTTCATAGACAAGCAGTCCGGCAAGGATTTTGACCGTCCGCAATATCAAAAGCTGCTGCGGAAAATGAAAAAAGACGATCTGCTCTACATCAAGAGCATTGACCGTCTGGGACGCAATTATGAGGAAATATTGAAACAATGGCGGATGCTCACCAAGGAAACGGGCATCGACATTGTGGTGCTGGATATGCCTTTGCTGGATATCCGGCGGGGCAAGGATCTGATGGGAACGTTCCTCAGCGACATTGTTTTGCAGGTGCTTTCCTTTGTTGCGGAGAATGAGCGTACCAATATCCGCCAGCGGCAGGCGGAGGGCATCGCGGCGGCGAAAGCCAAGGGAATTCGCTTTGGGCGGGTTCCCAAACCGGTGCCGGAGAACTTCCACGCCGTCTATCAGCGATGGAAAAGCGGCGAAATCACGGGAACTGCGGCGGCAAAAGAGTGTGAAATGCCGCTGTCTACGTTTCGCTACCGGGCGGAGATTTACCAAAAAGCGAAGTTATCGTAAGCACAGTATTTTTGCAGGAATGTGTACTTCCTGCAAAAACATCTTTTTAATATGCAACTTAATTATACCACTGCTTTGGAGCAATTTCCACCAAAGAATCACAGAAAATAGCATAGTTCATTCCACTGCCTATCCGAAGAATTGTCCGACAACAAAGTACACTTTTTTAGAAAGCGAGGGACAAACTATGGCGGCAATCGCTTCTGTAATCAAATACGAAGGCGATAACAGCACCTTCATCTGGAAGCATCCCTGTGAGGACTTCAACACCTCATCCCAGTTGATTGTCCACGAATCGCAGGAAGCAATCTTTTTTCTGAACGGACAGGCGCTTGATTTGTTCGGCCCGGGACGTCATACACTGGAAACGGAGAACATTCCCATTCTGCGCCGTCTGATTAACATTCCAGCAGGCGGCGAAAGCGCATTCCACTGCGAGGTCTATTTCATCAACAAAACTGAGCAAATGGCAATTCGTTGGGGAACGGATAGCAAAGTGCAGTATGTAGAGTCTACATACAAATTTCCTCTTTCCATCGGCGCGAGCGGCGAAATGTCTCTTTGCGTAGATAATTCTCGCAAGCTGCTTGTCAAATTGGTTGGCACAGAGCGTATGCTGGATCGTCAGCAGCTAACGACCTATTTTCGCAGTATCCTGATGGCAAAGGTGAAAACCTATATTGCTCAGGCGATGCGTGCCAATGCCATCAACATTTTTGAGATCGACGAAAGCCTTGAGATTTTTTCAACAGATATTTAGAAGCGTCTAATTCTCGATTTTCTCGATTATTATCAAGTGCCTTTTTTTCGCGAGCAGTAAGTGAAAATACACTGTCATTGAAAGATATTTGCTGGCTGCTGTTTACTTTAAATGACATAAACCTTGCCACCCTTCAAATCTATAACCATTATAGCACAATAGATTTGGGGGTGGTAAGGTTGGCTGCGAATTATTCCATTTTCAGAAATTTCCTATACTTTTGACCACGGCATCCTGACATTGTGCGCTGCACCCGGAAGTTTTTTATCCTAATTCCTCTGTCCGGCGGTAGGCCGCTTCTACGGCGGCGATCGCCGCACCCCGGAATCCCCGATCCTCCAGCGCCGCTACGCCGGCGATGGTACTGCCGCCGGGACTGCACACGGCATCCTTCAAAACACTGGGATGTTCTCCCGTTTCCAGCATCAATGACACGCTACCCAACAGCATCTGGGCGGTGTACCGCATAGCCTTGGCGCGGGGCACACCGCACTTCACCGCCCCGTCCGCCAGCGCCTCCATAAACATGTAGGCATAGGCGGAACCGCAACCGGACACAGTGCTGGCCGCATCGATCAGGTGCTCCGGCAGGTCGTCTATCAGACCGGATCTCGCCATCAGAGTTTTGAAGGCCGCCAGTTCCTCCGCCGTTACACGGTCATTGGCCGACACCAGCATCAGCCCTTGCCCCACAGCACAGGGGGTATTGGGCATAATGCGGATGATCTTCTTCTCTCCGCCCAGCACCTCCGCCAAGCGGTCCAAGCTGGTGCCCGCCAGCATAGAGACAAAAATAGCGTCAGACGCCGCAATATCCTCCGCCAGCTTTGCCGTCACACTGGCAAACATCTGGGGCTTCACTCCTAAAAATACGAATCTGCTCTCCCGCAGGATCGTTTCCGCCGTCTCCGCGGCACAGCCGATGGATGCTGCTACCTTTGCGGAGTGCTCCGCCGTGGAGCAAGCCACGGCCACTGCCGCCACACCCACGGTTTTCACCGCTGCCTGCGCCAGTGCGCCGCCCATATTCCCAGCGCCGATAAAACCGGCCTCGTATTTCTTGTTCATAATCTTCTCCTTACCGGGTCTGTCCGTTGCCCCGAATGATGTATTGATAGGTGCTCAGTTCATCCAACCCCATCGGGCCGCGGGCATGGAGCTTCTGGGTGGAAATTCCCATCTCGCAACCAAGGCCGAACTCGCCGCCGTCGGTAAATCGGGTGGAGACGTTGACATATACCGCCGCGCTGTCCACTCCATTGACGAATTTCCCCGCGTTGGCATCGTTCTCCGTCACGATGGCCTCGCTGTGGTGGGTGGAGTGGGCCTGAATGTGCTCGATCGCCTCGTCCACGCTGTCCACCACCTTGACCGCCAGAATGTAGTCCAAAAATTCCGTATCGAAATCCGCCGGACCTGCCGGTGTTCCGGGAATCACGGCGGCAGCCCTTAGATCCAGCCGCAGTTCCACGGGAATCTGCCCCGCCGCTTGACGATCCTCCGTCAGCGCTTTCCGCAGCATGGGCAGAAACCGCTCCGCCACGGCGCTGTGGACCAGACACACCTCCTCGGCGTTGCACACGGAGGGGCGGCTGGTCTTGGCGTTGACAATGATCTTCACTGCCTTGTCCAAATCGGCGTATTCGTCCACATACACATGGCAGATACCGGTGCCGGTCTGGATGCAGGGCACCGTCGCCTGCTCCACGCAGGCCCGGATCAGCCCCGCCCCGCCCCGGGGGATCAGCAGATCTACCAATCCGTCCGCCGTCATCAAAACGCGGGCGCTCTCATGGCTGGTATCCTCCAGAATATTCACAATGTCCGGGTCGCCGCCCACGGCGGAAATTCCCTGCTTCAGCGCCTTTACGATGGCAGTGGAGGTACGGACGGCCTCTTTCCCGCTGCGGAGAACGCAGACGTTGCCGCTTTTCACTGTCAGTGCCGCCGCATCGGAGGTGACGTTGGGACGGCTCTCGTAAATGATTGCAACCAGTCCCAAGGGCACCTGCTTTTTATAGATGGTCATACCGTTGGCGTGGTGTGTCTCCGACAAAATCCGCCCGGTGTGATCCGGCAGCTTCACCGTGGCCCGGATGCCCTCCGCCATGGCAGCGATGCGGCCCTCATCCAGCCGCAGCCGGTCCAGCATCACATCGGAAATGTGGCCCCGGGCCGCTTCCAGATCCGCTTCGTTGCAGGTCAGGATCTCCGCCGTGTGTTCCACGAGGCTGTCCGCCATGGCGGTCAGGAGGCGGTTTTTCGTTTCCGCGTCCGCGTCGCGGAGGACGCTCCAAGCGGCTTTCGTTTTCCGAATGATATCCAATGTGGTCATTTGCTCACCTTCTTTGCCAAAAATCGGGTGCCGATAGGTCCTCCCTCTACGATGTCGTACAGCAGATCCGGGTTCCAGCCGTTGGCGATCACCATTTCGCAGCCTGCTTCTGTGGCGATCTGCGCTGCATGGAGCTTCGTTACCATGCCGCCGGTACCCAGTTCGGAGCCGCTCCCCCCCGCCAGAGAGAGAATTTTCTCGTCGATCTCCGACACTTCATGGATCAGCTTCGCATCCGGGTTCTTATGGGGATCACTGTCGTACAGACCGTCAATATCCGACAGGAGGATCAGCAACTCCGCCCGTGTTGTGGCGGCCACCACAGCGGAAAGGGTGTCATTATCGCCCACGGCGATCTCCTCCGTGGAAATCGTGTCATTCTCGTTGATGATGGGCAAGGCTCCCAGCTCCAACAGGCGATCCAGGGTGTTGTGGAAGTTCTCCTTCCGGCTGCCGCCGTCGGCAATGTCCGGCGCGGTGATCAGAAGCTGGGCCACCGTATGATTGTATTCGGTGAACAGCTTGTCATACACATACATCAGCTCGCACTGTCCCACCGCCGCCGACGCCTGTTTGGTTGGCATATCGTGGGGCCGCTCCCGGAGGTTCAGCTTGCCGAAACCCATGGCGATAGCACCGGAGGACACTAAAATGATCTCGTGGCCCGCGTTTTTCAGGTCACTGAGCACTCTGCACATCCGCTCCACCCGCTGAATGTTCAGCCGCCCGGTGGCATAGGCCAGTGTGGAGGTTCCCACCTTGACTACGATTCTCATAGATCGTTCCCCTTTCCATCCGCCGCACTCGGTTTCTTCAGGATTCAGCGCCGCTGTCAAGAGGCTTTGGCGCCGCCTTCTTTTTTGCCGATTTTATACCAGAATACCGTATCCGTCAAGGCATCCGGTCCTCCCTTTGACAATTTTTACAAAAAGCTTTACAATAAGGGAAAATTTGTGTGTACAGGCGTCTCCGACGCTGGGAAAGGCTGATCCTATGGAACGTTCCTCCGGTATTCTGCTGCCCCTGTTTTCTCTGCCCTCCCCTTACGGTATCGGCACCATGGGCCTCGCGGCCTATGACTTTGCCGATCTGCTCCACGCCGCCGGTCAGCGGTACTGGCAGATGCTCCCCCTCGGTCCCACCAGCTACGGTGATTCCCCCTACCAGAGTTTTTCCTCCTATGCGGGCAATCCATATCTCATTGATCTGGATCTGCTGATCGAGGATGGACTTCTGACAGAGCAGGAGGTCCGCGACCGGAACTGGGGTGAGGATCCCCGCCATGTGGATTACGGCAAGCTCTATGAAAACCGTCTGGACCTGCTGAAAAAGGCAACGGAACGAGGTTGGACGCGGGATAGCGGCGCGGTGGCGGCCTTTACTGAGAAGAACGCCTCCTGGCTGCCGGACTACGCTCTGTTCATGGCCCTCAAGCG
Organism: uncultured Oscillibacter sp.; assembly: GCA_900544105.1. Lineage (GTDB taxonomy): Bacteria > Bacillota > Clostridia > Oscillospirales > Oscillospiraceae > Oscillibacter. The sequence continues at coordinate 5,398 of UQUC01000017.1, forward strand.
ACACTTTAACATGAAGCCCTGGCAGGAGTGGCCCGATGAGGCTGTCCGGCTCCACGATCCTGCGGCCCTGGCCCGGTACCGGGAGCTGCTGCGGGAGGACGTGGAACTGTTCACTTATATCCAATTCCTGTTCTTCCGTCAGTGGACCGCCTTGAAGTCCTATATCAACAGCCTTGGCATGGGTATCATTGGCGACCTGCCTATTTATGTGGCCATGGACTCCGCCGACGTCTGGGCGGAGCGGTCCATGTTCCGTCTGGACAGCCGGGGCGTTCCCACAGAGGTGGCCGGTGTCCCACCGGACTACTTCTCCAAGGACGGACAGCTTTGGGGCAACCCCCTCTACGATTATGCCGCCATGAAGCGGGATGGCTTCGGCTGGTGGATCCGCCGGGTGGACGGCGCCGCCAGACTGTATGACGTGATCCGCATTGACCATTTCCGGGGCTTCGCCAGCTATTGGGCGGTACCCTATGGCTCTCAAACCGCCAAAACCGGCCGCTGGGTCAAGGGGCCGGGGCTGGATCTGCTGAATGTCCTCACCGGCTGGTTCCATGGAATCCGCTTCATTGCGGAGGACCTGGGAGAGCCTTCTCCCGACGTGACAAAGCTGCTGGCGGATTCCGGTCTGCCAGGAATGCGGGTTCTGGAATTTGCCTTTTCCCCCACAGCGGACAGCGCCTATCTCCCCCATAACTGCGTGGAGAACTGTGTGTGCTATGCCGGGACTCATGACAACGCCCCGCTGTCCCTGTGGCGTCAGCAGGCAGAGCCGGAGGAGATCGACTTTGCCGTGCAGTATCTGGGTCTCAACGAGCGGGAGGGCTTCAACCGGGGCGTGCTCCGGGGCGGCATGACCTCCCCCGCATCCCTGTTCGTGGCTCAGATGCAGGACTGGCTGGAGCTTGGCGAAGGCAGCCGGATCAATACCCCCGGCACAGGCCGGGGCAACTGGCAGTGGCGGCTCCTCCCCGGTGAACTGACAGTGAAACTGATCGGCGACATTCGGGAGATGACCCGGATCTATGGCCGCCTCCCCACCAAACAGGCCAAAGCGTAACCGATATATGAACCGTCCCCGGAGGCTCGGAAGCCTCCGGGGACGGTTTTTGAACTATTTGGCAGAAAAATCCACTTCGCAGGTAGTTTTACAGTTTTTTCAGATGCTTTCCGGCGGCCTTCAGCATCAGCTTCTTCGTACCGGTCTCAAAGGCTACCTCCGCCAAGGCGTCGCCGCCCATAGGTTTCACAGACACCACAGTGCCTTTGCCGAAAGCGGTGTGCTCCACCTGGTCTCCCTGACTGAGCTGGATCAGTCCCACTGACGGAGCGGCGGGAGCGCTGCCCCGGCTGCTGGTACGGAGGGTCTGGGCCGCGGGTTTGGTGCTCTTGTAGGTATGAACGCCGCCGCTGACATAACCGCCGGAACGTCCTGTCCCGCTGCTGTAAGCACTGCCGCCGAAGGAACCTCCGCCGAAGTCATCACCCCAGCGGTTTCCGCCGAAGCCGTCCTCGTCATAGGTGCCGAATTTCGGCTCCGGCTTGCTCTCCCAGCGCATATCCTCCGCCGGGATCTCATCTAAAAAGCGACTGGACTTGTTAGCACTGGTGCGGCCGTAGAGCATCCGCTGGCGGGCGTTGGTCATCACCAGCTTTTCCCGCGCGCGGGTCATGGCCACATAGCACAGCCGCCGTTCTTCCTCCAGCTCTTCCTCGTCATACATGGAGGCCGCGCCGGGGAAGATCCCCTCCTCCATGCCCACTACATACACCACCGGGAATTCCAAGCCCTTGGCAGAGTGAATCGTCATCATGGTCACGCAGTTGTCATCCGCCTCCACGCTGTCCAGATCCGTGTACAGGGCGATCTCGTTCAGGAACCCGGACAGGGTGGCATCCTCTGGGTCCTGCTCCAAAAAGCCCAGAATGTTGGACTTCAATTCCTGCACGTTTTCAATACGGCCCCGGCTCTCCACATCCTTTTTCTCCTCCAGCGCCCGGACGTAGCCGGTCTGGTTCAGGACTTCATCGTAAAATTCCGGCAGGGCCAGCGTCCCTCCGGCCCGACGCAGTCCGTCGATCAGGTCGGCGAACTTTGTCAGCTTGCCCGCCGCGGTTTTCAGCGTAGGGAACAGGTCCGCGTTGCGGATGATCTCGTAGATGGACGCCCCCTGCTCCGCTGCCAGCTCCGCCACCTTGTCCATAGTGGTCGCGCCGATGCCCCTCGTGGGCGTATTGATGATGCGGCGGAGCCGCAGATCGTCCATAGGGTTATTCAGCACGCAGAGGTAGGCCAGCATATCCTTGACCTCGGCGCGGTCGAAGAACTTCATGCCGCCCACAACTTTATAGGGGATGGCGTTGCGCTTCAGGGCGTATTCCAGTGCGTTGGACTGGGCGTTCATCCGGTAAAGGATGGCGGTATCCCGGAAGTTCCGTCCCCGGTTGACCCCCATGAGGATGTCCCCGGCCACGAAGTTTGCCTCGTCTCCCTCGTTGAAGCTGGTCTTTACCGTCACCACGTCGCCGCTGCCGTTATCCGTCCAGAGGGTCTTGCCCTTCCGTCCCTCGTTGTTCTTGATGACGGCGTTGGCGGCATCCAGAATGTGCTGGGTGGAGCGGTAATTCTGCTCCAGCCGAATGACCCGTGCGTCCTTGTACTGCTTTTCAAAGTTCAGAATATTCTCGATGTTGGCACCCCGGAACCGGTAGATGGACTGGTCGTCGTCACCCACCACGCAGAGGTTTCGGTGTCCCCCGGCCAGCAGGCCGGTGAGGAGATATTGCAGGTGGTTGGTGTCCTGATACTCGTCCACCAGCACATACCGGAACTTTTTCTGGTAGTAGTCCAGCACCTCCGGCTCCGTTTGCAGCAGCGTGACGGTGTGGTAAATGATGTCGTCAAAGTCCAGCGCGTTGGCGGTGCTGAGCTTTTGCTGATAGGCGGCGTAGATCTTGGCGATGCGGGTATTTTTCCAATCGTTTGCGGCTTCCGCCTTTTTACGGAATACCTCCGGCCCCTCATAGCGGTCCTTGGAGGCGCTGATAGCGGAGAGAACGCTGCGGACGGGGAAGGTCTTTTCGTCCAGATTCTGCTCCTTCAGAATGTCCTTGACGACCCGCTTGGCGTCATCGGTATCGTAAATGGTGAAGTCCTTGTCAAAGCCAATGCGGTCAATGTCCCGCCGCAGGATGCGGACGCAGGCGGAGTGGAAGGTGGAGGCCCACACATCGTTGGCGGCGGGGCCAAGACGGGCCGCCAGCCGCTCCTTCAATTCTCCCGCCGCCTTATTGGTGAAGGTGATGGCGATGATCTCCCAGGGCCGGGGGGCGTCCACGGCGCAGAGCCGGTGGACCCGGCGGACCTCGTCACCGTCGGGGTGGTCCGGGAAGTGCTCCAAAAAGTTCAGATCCTCCTCCGTGACCCAGTCGGGGACCTCGTCGCTGTCGCTGCCCCGGCCGTAAGTCAGCAGGTTGTAGACCCGCTGGATCAGCACCGTGGTCTTGCCAGACCCGGCGCCCGCCAGCAGCAGGAGGGGGCCCTCGGTGGTCATAGCTCCCTGACGCTGCATGGGGTTCAGCCGGGCCAGATCCCGGGCGATCACCGCTTTCCGGGCGGTCACATATCGTTGTTCAAAATCAGTCATACTGTTCTCCGTTCTCTCTGTTTTCTCAAACTGACCTCTATTTTACGGCAAAAAGCGATCGCGGTCAACGGCGGAACCGCCGATTTTTCCGTATCCGTTTTGTAACCAAATCAAGGTTGACATTTGTCTACCTTTTTGCTACGCTGATGGTGTAAGAGGTAGACAACTGTATACCAAGCGAGGTGCACCATGAAAATTGATCTCTCCAACAGCGAATGGAAGCTGATGAACCGCCTGTGGCAGACCGCCCCCATGACCATCACGGAGCTGACCGCTGCCTTGCGGGAAGACACCGGCTGGTCGAAAAACACGGTCATCACCATGCTCTCCCGTCTGGAGGGCAAGGAGGCTGTCCGCCACGAGGAAGGCCGTCGGGCCAAACTGTATTTCCCCGCCGTGGACCGGGAGGACGCCATTGAATCAGAAACCGAGACCTTTTTGGATAAGATCGGCGGGCTGGGCCTGCTGATGAGCGCCATGGTGGAAAAAAACGCCCTGACAGAAAACGACATCGCGGAGCTGTCCGCCATTTTGGAGAAAGCGGGTGGAAAACTATGAAAGAGATCCTGTTGACTTCTTCCGTTCTGATCCTTGCCCTGCTGCTTTTGCGGCTGCTGTTCCGAAAAACCATCTCCCGCCGGGTGCAGTACGCCCTGTGGGGGCTGGTGGCACTGCGGCTGCTGGTGCCGGTCAGCCTGCCCGCCATGGAGCACAACGTCCTGACGGCGGCGGAGCCGGTGACGACCCGGATCACCGCCCCGGCCCTGTATGTGACCCCCTATCGGGAGACTATTGTCTCCGCCCCGCCGGGCGTCTTCCAAACCCCCGCCCCCTATCAGTTCTTCCGGGTGGACACCGCCACAGAGGACAGCACCGTGACGTTTACCGACGGGAAAAATATCACCCATTCCATCGAGTATAAAAGTCAGATCCCTCTGACCCCCGTTCTGAAAGCCGTCTGGCACGCCGGGATGGTTGTCATGGCGGCGTGGTTCCTGCTTGCGAACCTCCGCTTCATGCTCCGTCTCCGCCGGAGCCGGAGACCCTACCCGGTGGAAAACTGCCCCTATCCGGTGTATCTGACGGCGGATCTGCCCTCCCCCTGTCTGTTCGGCCTGTTTCACCCTGCCGTCTACCTGACCCCTGCCGCCGTGGAGTCCCCGGAGACCCTGCGGCATGTTCTGATCCACGAGACCACCCACGCCCGCCATCTGGACCCACTGTGGAGCCTGCTGCGGTGCGTGTGTCTGGTGGTGTACTGGTTCGACCCGCTGGTGTGGGTCGCCGCCATCGTCTCCCGCCGGGACTGCGAGCTGGCCTGTGACGAGGGCGCGCTGCGGCAACTGGGAGAATCGGAGCGCATCCCTTATGGTCAAACGCTGCTGCGGCTGATCCCCGTGGCCGGACGGCCGGAAAGCCCCATGCTCTCCGCCACCACCATGACGGCGGGAAAGCGGGAATTGAAGGATCGTGTCACCCGCATCGCGGAAAACCGCCGCACCGTGGGCGTCGCTCTGCTGGCGGTGGTGACCGCCGCCGCGCTGGTATGCGTCCTCACCTTCACCGGGGCAAAGCCCGCCGCGCGGCCTCTGTCCGGCGAGGAGCTGTCCGGGTACGCGCTGGCGTTCAACACCGCTGACCGCTGGCAGGACTCTGCCGGGAACGACTGCGCCCTCCGTCCCGTCCAGTTTTTGACCTCCGTCTATGACGATCCCATGAAGATCGATATGTATCACCTGTTTTACAACGGCGTTTCACCGGAACAGCCGATTTCTGCCGCGGAACGGCAAGAGCTGGTGGACACCTGCTATGACGGCTATGACCCGGAGGTGGATCTCATCAAAATCACCGCGGAGCAGGCGGATCATGTTCTGGTGCGCTGGGTCGATCTGACTCTGGCAGAAACCGACGCGCTGAGTATGGGCAGCTTTGCCTATCTTGCAAATTATGACGCCTATTACCACTTCCACGGAGACACCAACGCCCTCAGTGATGTCTGCTTCTATGCCGGGGAGCGGAGCGGCGATACCGTGACCCTCTACTATCAGCCGGAGCAGTGCGGCGCGCAGCTCATGGATACCGCCGGTTCCGGGGAGGAGGTCTGGGCCAAGGTCACTGTGGCCCCCCAGCCGGACGGCGGCTTCCAGTTCCGCTCCAACCAGCTTTGCGCCCGGCCGGACGCTCTGCTGTCCTCCCGCCCCTTGACCGGCGAGGAGCTGGCCTTTTTCAACACGCAGTTTTTCAACAGTCAGGCTACCAACGAATCCGGCGGCGTACAGGTCACGCTCCACAACCAATTTCTCACCTGCCTGTATGCCGGCCCACAGGACATCAACCTGTTCGACCTGTTCTACAACGGTGTCGATACCTGGGAAGCGCCCAGTCAGGCGGAGCTGGAGCAGCTGGGCGTGTTAGCGGAGGATGGCAGTCAGATCTGCGCTACTTATAAGCTGACCACGGCGGCTATGGACGCCTTTCTGCTGAAAAACACCGGCCTGACGCTGGCCCAGACCAACAAGGTGGATCTGGACGCGTTTGACTACCTGCCGGACTATGACGCCTACTATCTGACCAAGGGCGACACCAACTACCGCTCTGTCACCTTTACCGGCGGCGAGCGGGAGGGCAGCTATATCCGGCTTTACTGGAAAGATTTTTACTACGGCGGCGAAACCAACGAGTGCGTCACTCTGCTGGACCGGGGGGACGGGCAATACTGGTTCGTGTCCCACCTGCTGCTGGACGGCGACGTGCCCTCCGCCTTTGCCTACCCGGAGGAGGAACCGTGGCTGACGATCCCTCTGGATGGTCTGCGGGCTTATGAACCGCAAAAAATGGCGCTTGCCCGCCATTCTGATGACTGCACCCAGCGGGGAGCCGGCTTCATCATTGACAGCGATGATGGCAATGACGAGCACTCCATCCGGATCTACCATTCTGCTGACGGCAATGTCTACGCGGCGGTCATGCAGGCCGAAGCCGCCGGTCGGAACGGTATGGTGGAGTGGGAGGCTGACGTATTTTTCACCGTCCCGGCACTGGACGGCTGGAACGATGCCAACGATGTTCGGCTGTTCTTCTTCCACGATCTGCTGGGTCACAGCGGCTTTACGGTGTCCTATTCGGACTATCTCACCGGCGGGCCGGGACGGGGCGGTTACATCGGCACCGTCACGGATTACTACTATCTGGACAACAGCGGAACTCCCTACCTGCTGGCCCGTGCCAAGGGGGATGCCCAGCTCATCGACCTGAATGGGGACGGTGCGTTGGAGCTGTGCGCCGCCTCTGGCGTTTCCGGGCAGATCTTCTTCCTGCGGGACAACCGGTATTACGAAGCCGACGTCAAGGCTCTTTTGCAGAACGCCTGGCCGGAAATGAACTACTGGGATCACGCCAGCTGGGATCTCAACTACCGCCGCCTGACCGTCCGCGGCTCTGTGTCCATGCCCGAATGGGCCACGACGGAGCATCCCCAGCCCAACGCCGATTTCATCCGCTATCTCTACTATCAGGACGGGGAGCTGCTGGTCTACAAGCCCGATAAGGACGGCCAGACAGCGGATCACGCGGTCGGAACGCCCGATGTACCGGAGCCTGTTCTGGCCGCAGCCAAGGCCACCGTGCAGAAAGCCTATCAGAACTACAAAACCATCGGATACGATTCCGGCGCCGACCTTGATAACTGGCGGGTGGAGTATCTGACAGAGTCGTGGCGCCGGGCCTATCCCAACGGGTCGCTCATCGCCTATGACCTGAATTACGAGTACCACGCCCAAAAGCCCGCCAACGTTATGCTGGCAGGCGGGGCCTATGTGGACGAGGACGGCTGGCTCATGCCGGACTACCCCTACTGCCACTATCTGTTTTTCATCGAGCGGGACGGTCAATACACCTTCCTTGAGGAACAGATGATTAATGACGGCGGTCCCGGCTCGAAGGTATTTGACGCGGAGATGCAGCGCTGGGCGGTGGAACTGGGGTTGTCCTCCGTGGTGGATACCACGCCGGAGGAATTGCTGCACCAGCTTTACGACGGCATGGGCGGCCAATTCCTGACCCAGCTCAGTGAGATGAGCGAGGCAGACCGGCAAACCGTATGCCAGAAGCTGGACACCATCCTGCAAGGGGGAACGGCGGAGCAGCAGAGCCTCTATCTGGATGCGGTGCAGACCATGGCGTGGTGTTCTCACTCCTTTGACGGCGCTCAGTGGGAGGCCTACGACTACTTTCTGGAGCATTCCGCCCGCTCGTCTCAGGCGGCTCAGCAAGCCCAGTCGATCATGGACGCGCTGGTGGCAGAGGGAACGATCACATTAGAATACTGGGAAAACGGCTCCGTGAACACACGTGCGCTGGACCCGACCCAAGGCGTGACGCCCCTGCGGGCCACCGCCTTTTCCGACAGCTTTTTCTGGGCAGAGGCCGCCCCCGTCGAGGACGGCGCTCTGCCAGAGCCGAAGCTGACCCTATCCTCCCGGAACGATGACATCACCGTTACCGTCTGGAGGCCTTGCCCGCAGGTCTGCTGCGTATATCAGGGCCGAACCTATGTATTCCTGGCGGCAGGCACCTCCACAGGCTTCGATGGGGACCATCCCTTCACCTATCTGCGGAAATGGTACGATGATGCCAAAGCACAGTGATCTCCTTACGTCTGTGGGGCTGAAATTTTTCTCCTGGAAAATTTAAGAAATACGAAACATTTCCATTCTTTAAACCGTCTATAATGGTAAAGTGATTTTCCGCGGTGGAAGGTCCTGTGCGCCGCCTTTCAAAAATACGCTCCTACCGCAATGGGAGAAAAGGAAGTATCTTAATGAAACATCTGTGTTCCCGCGCCGTTGTTCCCTTAGTGATGCTGCTTCTGTCCGCCGTCCTCTGCGTATATGTCTACCGGATGCCGGGATCCGTGGCAGACCCGCTGCCGATCCTCATGTATCACCACATGGTCCCGGATGGGCAGGACTGCAATGACATGACCGTGACCCCCGGCAAATTCCGCTCCGACTTGGAGACCGTTCTGGCGATGGGCTATACACCTGTGCTGCCCCGGGAATTGGCCGCCGGGGACGCCCTGCCGGAAAAGCCCATCCTCATCACCTTTGATGACGGCTACCGCAGCAATTACGATCTGGTGTACCCCATTTTGCAGGAATACGGCGTGAAAGCCTGCATTTCCATCATCGTCCTCATGCCGGATCTGCCTTCGGACAACTTCTGCACCTGGGGCCAGCTGCGGGAAATGGCGGCCTCCGGCCTGGTGGAGATCGGCTCCCACAGCTACCGGCTCCACAACTTAGGCGGCTACGGCGGCAATTTTGAGTCCGGCGGGACCAATGGCGTGGAGCGCCGCCCCAATGAGTCCGACGCGGATTTTCAGACCCGTGTGCTGGATGACATCCAGTTGAGCCATGACCGGATCGCCGAGGAGCTGGGCGGCGTCACCTGCTTCGCCTATCCCTTTGGCTGCTCCGACCCGGATGCCAAAGCATTGGTGGACAAATTGTTCCCGGTGACCCTGATGACCACGCCCAAATGTGCCGATCTATCCAAGGGCCTCCACGATCTGCCCCGGTACACCGTTACCATGAAAACTGATCTGGGAAAGCTCCTGCGCTGACCATACACCGACCTCCCGCCTGCGTATAAACGCAGGCGGGATTTTTGTTTTCATCTGAAGTCATTTTCCCCTCGCGGCGTTTTTTTACTGTGGGCGCCGTCATTCTTCCCTTGACTTTCTGTCAGCAAAGCTTTAAAATAGTAAAGTAATCTCTCTGTGAGAGATTTGTTTTCCCCCGGAAGTCCGGGATCAGATAGAAGCCGATAGCGCGGGCCCCGATCCCGCGCGGTTTTTTTACGGCTGGATGGGAGAAGATCATGGAACACAAGAAAAACACCAAGAGCTTCGCGAGTCGCTGGGGCTTTATCCTTGCGTCCGTCGGTTCGGCAGTGGGCATGGCCAATGTCTGGGGCTTCCCCAACAAAATGGGCAGCAACGGCGGCGGCGCATTTTTACTGATCTATCTGCTGTTTGTCTTTATCTTCAGCTATGTGGGCCTTCCGGCGGAGTTTGCCATGGGCCGCCGTGCCGCCACTGGTACGCTGGGCGCTTATGAAAACGCCTGGGACACCCGCAGCAAGTCTGCTGGTAAAGTCGGCGGCCTGCTGGGCTGGCTGCCTCTGGCCGGCTCCCTGTGCATCGCCATCGGCTATGCCGTTATCGTCACCTATGTGCTCAAGGCGCTGGTGGATTCCCTGCTGGGCACACTGCTGACCACGGACACCGCCGCCTGGTTTGGTGCCTTCTCCTCCACCCCCTACTCCGTGATCCCCTATCACATCGTTGTTGTGGTGGGCACGCTGCTGACACTGTTTCTGGGCGCCCGCAGCATTGAAAAGACCAATAAGGTCATGATGCCTGTCTTTTTTGTGATCTTCCTGATCCTGGCCGTGCGGGTGGCCCTTCTGCCCGGCGCCGCGGAGGGATATGTCTTTATGTTCACCCCCCGCTGGGAGGCCCTGACGAATCCCATGATCTGGATCTGGGCTATGGGACAGGCGTTTTTCTCCCTGTCCGTCACCGGCAGCGGTATGATCGTTTACGGTGCTTACCTCTCCAAGGACGAGGACGTGGTGGGTGTGGCCCAGCACACGGCCCTCTTTGACACCATTGCCGCCGTGGTAGCCGCCCTGGTCATTATTCCCGCCTGCTTCTCCTACGGTCTGGACGTAGGCGCCGGTCCCAGCCTGCTGTTCGTAACTCTGCCCACCATCTTGCAGGACATCCCCATGGGCCAGCTCTTCGCCATCATCCTGTATATGGCCATGATCTTCGCCGGCGTTAGCTCTTTGCAGAATATGTTTGAGGTGGTGGCTGAGTCCCTGATGCACAAGTTCCCGAAGCTCAACCGCGTTACCGTGCTGGTACTGCTGGGCGCGCTGTGCCTGGGCTTCGGCATCGGCATGGAGACCATCAGCAAGTGGGGTCCCTGGATGGATCTGGTGTCCATTTATATCATCCCCATCGGCGCTACGCTGGGTGCGGTCTCCTGGTTCTACGTGATGAAGAAGGACGCCCTGCTGGACGCCATCAACACCGGCAGCACGAAAAAACGCGGCGATCTCTGGTACAATGCGGGCCGGTATGTGTACGTCCCTCTGGCGATCATTCTCTGCTGCGTGGCCCTGTTCATGCACGTTGCTTTCTGATACCCACAGAAAATTTCCACGCATATAGCTAATAAAAAGGAGCCGGCGGCTGATTTTCAGCCGTCGGCTCCTTTTTTGTATAAACCTTTTCATCAGCCGTAGCTCAAATACAAGGTGGTGGAGTCCTCGCCGTTCCGCAGGAAAGGCATTCCCTCGCCGATGCGGGAGCGCTGGAAGTACAGATACTCGCCAGAGGGGGAGATCAGCACTGGGAAACTGCCGCTGAGGGAGCTGCCCACCCCGGCGGACATATCCAGCCGCAGGCAGTCATCCTCCATGCGCCACACACCGAAGAACTGCAAATTCTTCTGGCCGTTATAGTACTCGTACAGATTGGCCAGCCCCGCATAATCCGGGTCGCAGTCGCCATAATGCAGCTCCAGCGTCCACTCGTCACAGTCCCACGAGGTATCGGCCAGCCCCAGATCCGTAGGGGGGCACCACCAATCGTCACCGGACGGCTCCCAGCCTTCGGGATGGTCAGTGGCGGTAGTATCGGTGTAGATGGCGAAGTCGAACAGCAGCAATCGCCCCTCTTCGCTGGTAGGCAGGACGAGATTGCCGTACAGGTCCTCCTGCGGATACCAGCTCACCACCGTACCGTCATCAGCCACAAGATTGACCTCCATATCCGGTTCCTCCGGATCCACGAACAGCAGAACAGGCTGGGCATATTCCTCCCGGTAGAGGACCTCGTCTGTCGCAGGATGCAGGCCGTTGCCCTGAGACTGCCATGTGATGTGGTTCACGGCAAGGCTGGTGTTCTCTCCCCGCGGGATAACACAAAACAATTTGCCGTACCCCTGACCGAGGATCCGCTCTGAGGGAATGGTCAGCATGACCGGCATCTCCGCTGTCAGGTCAAGGCAGTTTTCCAGCATCCAGTCCGACAGCTTGGAGGTGTCCCCCTTCTCCCGGCAGCCAAGGTAGGCCGCTCCGCCGGGATAGCCGCCATATTCCAAATCAAAGCCCAGCTTATCGAGACATTCCTCCACAAGCTTCTGGTCTACCTCCGCTTCCGGTTTGGAAGTCTCCACGGGATCGGCCTGACCGGTCTGATCGGTCTTGCTGCCGGAAACAGTCCCTTTTACGCCGCTGCTTCCCGCTGCCGGGGCCGGTTTCTTTTTTCCGCCGCAGGCAGTCAGGCTCAGAGCCAGCGTCAGGCAGAGAAGTGCCGACGCCAGCCGGTGCCAAGTCAAGCGCTTCATAGTCCTGCCTCCTCCTTAGAATTTTCCGCTGCGGCCGTGACCTCCGCCGCCGCTGCGACTTACAGTTCCTCCGCTGCTTCTGCCACCGCCGCCGGAATCGCTCTCGATCTTACGGCGGGTCTCCGTGGTATGGGTGTAGTGGTCATAGCTGTCCGTCAGCTTCAGGCCGCCGCCCGTCTTGGTATACACATTGGCGTCAACGCCCTTGCGCACGGACTTCATTTGTCCCTTCAGGATCATGCACACCAGAAATGCGATCAGGCAGGAGACTGCCACCGCAATGCCGATGGCCGGCAAGGGGCTGGAGCGCACAGGTTTTCCGGCCTCAGCCAGCTCCAAAAACTCGTCGCAGGCGGTGAGGTAATTGGATACGCCATCATACCAATCACCGTCGCTGAAGTTGGACAAGAACCGGTCTTCCAACTGCTTCTCGCCGTATCGGTCAAAAGCATACTCCGCCCATTCGCCGTAGACGAACATGGCGTAGTCCCGCTCTTTCATGCTCAGCATGATGATGACGCCGTTCCGGTCCTCGCCTACACCAAGGCCCTCAGCGTGATAGATCTGATACAGGGCGGTATAGGGATCGTCACCATAGCCGTAAGCTGTAAAGTCCTCCACAAAAAGGGTATAGATGCCGCAGCTGCGGCGGCGGGAAATATCCTCGGCCCGATCCTCCAGCTGTTCCCGCTCCCCGTCGGAGAGCATTCCCCGGAGGTCGAACACATAGTTCATGCCGGTATCGCCCAGCTTTGACGCTTCGCCGGACTGGACGGTCTCGGGCTGCTGCGCCTCCGCCGGGAAGTCTGCGGAGAGATAGTCCGCCGCCGTCGCCGCCATGGCATTTATTGCCTGACAGAGCGCCTCGGCGCTCACGGTCATATCCGTGCCGTCCCACGCCTGCGCCGTCATATACGGCTCCACCGCGTCATACACCAAGCCGGAGAGTTCCTGCCCGTCGCCTCTCGTCTCGCTCAGCATCGCGTAGACGCACCAGTCGGTTTCCGCCAGGGTGTAAGAACCGTCCGCCAGAGGCTCCATCACCAGCGTCAGCGAAATGCCGTCCTTTTCCTCGCCCCAGCCGTAGCCGGAATCTTTGTAAACATATGTGGCGATGTCTCCGGCGGTGGTACCCTCGCTGACATCCTCGTTGGTAAATATGTCCACCCGCAGGTCAAGGTGAAGCGCCTCCGTCAGCTGGGGCAAAGTGTACTGACCCAGATCGGACAGTTCCTCCGAGCTCAGCGCGTCGGTCTCATCGTAGATCGCGCCGTATTCCGTCCACGCCAGAGCGGGGACGCACAGAGTCAGCGTCAGCAGGAGCGCCGTCAGCAAAGCTGTGACTTTTCTTTTCATGTCCGTCCCTCCTTATCGCATCAGCAGGACGATGACTGACCCCAACACAGACAACGGCACGGCAATGGCGGCAAACATCCCCCAGAACCGCCCCTTGTCCACAGGCAGGTCTCCTACCAGCTTTCCGGTCTGTCCATTCATGGCGAAGAGGAAATCCTTGCCCTGCCACTTGGTGTGCAGCATCCACACCGGCAGCAGCGCGTAGTGCACCTTGCCGCGGTTCAGATGGATGTTCTTCTGCCGGGGGGTGCAACTGGTGTATTCCGTAGTGGTTCGGCGCAGCGCACTCTCTAAGGAGGCGGTACAGCGTCCGTCTGCCCGTTCCCGGCTCTGCTCCACCGACACATCGTACTTATCCGCCAGAAAGCCCGGCAGATAGGCCGTGGAAAAGGGCTTCAACTCCGCGTAATTGTAAGGCTCAATGGAGTCCATGTGGTCATCCGGCATCTTACTGGAGGCGTCTACGGGCACCTTTTCAAAGGCAATAGAACCGCCGCGGCGCACGTCATAATGGGCGGTTTCGGTGATCTCGTAGTCACCGCTTTTATAGACGTGGACGACCCGGCCTTCGTAGTCCACGCTGCCCTCTGCCTGACCGTCAAACATCCAGAAGGGGACATAGACCCCCTTGATCTCCTCAATGTGGTTGCCGTTGGTGAACGCCTTTGGCAGCAGGGGCTTACCCTTGTAGTGCTTTTTCAGCGCCGCCACCGCATCCTCGCGGCTGAGTTTGAAGGGGATCACGAAATCCGGCTTCAGCGTTCCCGCAAACTGCCCCGGCACTACCGTTGGATTTCCACAATAAGGGCAGGAGGTGGCCGCCGTACTTGCGTCGCAGATCAGCTCCGCACCGCAGCTTGGGCAGCTGTAAGCCTTCATGCCGTCTCCCTCGGCACCCCAGTCGGCGCTGAGGTCCGGCATCTCCCAGCCACTGTCCTCGGCAGACTGCCGTTCTGCCGCCACCTTTTCCTCGGCAGACTGCTGCGCCGCCGCTGCCTTTTCTTCCTTTTCCGCGTAAAGCGCCTCGATCTCCGCTACATCATAGGTAGCACCGCAGTAATCACACTCCAGCTTACCGGATGCGCCCACAAAATGCAGCGGGCCGGTGCAGCTTGGGCATTGATAGTTGGTCACCTGTGCCGCCATGCTTGCTCTCACCCTTCTTTCTTCATTTTCCGTTCAGCGCCCGCCCGTAGACGGGCGGACGCTGTTGAGTCGTTTTCTCCGATCTGTTTCCCTTATCCTCTGGGCGCGCCGCAGTACTCGCAGAATTTTCCGTCATTCTGTCCGCCGCAGGCGGAACAGGTCCATGGGCCGGCCGCTGCCGGAGTGGGAGTGAAGGCCTCCTGCTGCTGCATGGGAACCTCCTGCTGCATGGGGGCCGTCTGAGCTGCGCCGCCACGGGCGGTCTCCATCACCTGAAGCAGCGCCGCCCGGATCTCGTCGCCCATTTCGCGGTACTTGCGGTATTCCCTATTGTTTTCCGGGTCAAAGCTGGCAGACATGGTATTCATCTGTCCCATCATGGGCCGCTGGCCCATCATGCCGCCCTGGGAACGACCTGCCATGGGACGCTGGTTCATGCCCGGCTGATTCATCATAGGCCGCTGGCCCATCATACCCTGCTGCCCCATCATGGGCCGCTGCACGGTGTTCTGCGGCTCAATGTACACAGAACTGTTGTTCAGGCGGAACTTCATCTCGTCAAAGTAGGGGTTATTGACGGAAATGATCACTTCAAAGTCATAGGAATACTCGTAGCGAGGTGGGTTGTAGCTGACCTCCTTGCCGTCCGGCCCCTCCCGCTTCTGCTCCGTGCGGCTCTCGTCAATGTCCACGCGGCAGCCGGTCAGTGCGGTGTAGTCGAGAATGTCCGGGTTGGCGTCCGCCAGATCCCGGGCGCGGGTAACGGTGAACCAGCGGTGATCCTCGTCCAGCAGGACCTTACAATCCTCGCCGTAGGAGCGGGTGGTGCGGAACTGGGACGCCTTGCTTCGGTTTTCCTCCCGGTAGGCCAACTGCCGCTTGATATCCTCCACTGTGGAACGACGGCGGTCACTGAACCAGGGAGAGAGCTGCTTCGCACAGTCCTTACAGAGGTTGCCGTCTTCCAGTTTCCGATTGCCCAACAGTCCGATCTTCTCGCCGCAGATATCGCAGTATTTCTTGTCAAACAATCCCATAGTAGCTTCCTCCTGTTATTTTTTCAGCCGCGTAATGGCTCGCATTGCATTGTCCACCCGGAGCTGGACCCTTGTCCCCGGCCACGGCTCCCGCAGCCGGGGACGGATTTTCGCCAAATAAACCTGCTATTTGCTCTTATTCTTCAACTTTTTGAAACTCCACCACTTTGTCCGCCGTCTCCGACCAGTCCACCGCCAGTTCCAGTCTGCCGCTGTCCTCACCAGCCCCGGCACAGTGGTAAAAGTCCAGGATCCTCCCCAATTCCGTGCCGTCTGCTTTCTGGAGAACGCGGTTGTCCATCATCAGCCCCGTGTCCTGTATCTTTTTACGCGGAATGTAGGTGAAGTCCAGCGGGGTTTCCAGAATGGTCTCGCCGTCCAACCGAAGCGTCAAGCCGTCCTCCTCGCTGATGACCGCCTGCCAGCCGTCCTCCGGACTTTCCCATGTTCCCTCCAGCACTGGCCAGAGGAGGGAATTGTCCACATAAGTACCGTCCCCGTCCAGCAGGAACAGGTCTTGATCCGGATTCTCCATGCCGTTGCCCCCATCCATGATCTGGTCCGTAACAAAATGCCTATACAGGCCCGAGAGGACGATCCCTACCAGCGCGCCCGCCAGGAAAATCCAAATCATCCGCCGTTTCATTACACGATGTCCCCGTCGTCAAAGGGATCGCCGCACTCAGGGCAGAACTTGGGGGGATGCTGCGGGTCAGCAGGCTCCCAGCCGCACTTGTCGCACTTGTACTGAGGAACTCCGGCAGGCTTGGGCTTGCCGCACTCGGCGCAGAATTTGCCCTTATTCACCGCGCCGCAGGTGCAGGTCCAGCCGTCCGCTGCGGCGGGCTTTGGCTTGCCGCATTCAGGGCAGAACTTTCCTGTGGCGGTGGCGCCGCAGGTGCACTGCCAGCTGTCCCCAGCGGGCTTCGGCTCCGGCTTCTTGCTGCCGCAGTTGGGGCAGAAGTTACCTGTGATGCCGCCCTGACCGCAGGTGCAGGTCCAGCCCTGCGCCGCGGGAGCGGGGGCGGGCTGTGCCGCCTGCTGCTGTGCCTGTTGCTGCTGCCCCATCTGGAACAGGTTCTGGGCGTTCATGCCACCCATCTGACCAGCCATGCCCATGCCCATAAAGGCCATGGCGGGACCGGCGCCGGTGTTGGCGGCTGCCGCCTTCATCGCCTCGCCCTGAGAGCCGACGAGATGTGCCGCCGCCCGGGTGGGATCCATAAAGGCCGCGTTGCGCTGCAATTCTTTAATCATCTGCTCGTCTTCCTCATTGGCCTTCACGCTGGAAACGCCGAAGGAGACGATCTCCATACCCCGCAGATCCCGCCACTTGCTGGAAAGCTGCTCGTTGAGGGCGTCAGCCAGCTCCAGGGTATGACCGGGAAGGGCGGAATAGCGGATGCCCATTTCGCTGATCTTGGCGAAAGCGGGCTGCAAAGCCGTCAGCAGCTCCGTTTTCATCTGACCGGCGATATTTTCCGTCTTGTAGTCCTCGCTGACATTGCCGCAGACGTTGGTGTAGAACAGCAGGGGGTTCTTCAGCCGGATGCTGTACTCGCCGAAGCAGCGGATGCCGATGTCGATGTCGATGCCTGCCCGCTGGTCCACCACCCGGAAGGGAACAGGGCTGGGGGTGCCGTACTTGTTGCCCGTCAGCTCCTTGGTGTTGAAGTAGTAGACCCGCTGATCCTTGGGGGCCTCGCCGCCGAAGGTGAAACGCTTGCCGATGTTCTGGAACACGTTCTTCACGCTCTCGCCCAGGTCGCCGGAGAAAATGCTGGGCTCCGTGGACATATCGTAGGTGTACTCACCGGGCTCGGCGCAGACGTCCACCACCTTGCCCTGCTCCACGATGAGCATACACTGTCCGTCCGCAATGGCGATCAGGCTGCCGTTGGTGATGATGTTGTCATCACCCTTGGTGTTGCTGGAACGGCCCGTGACCTTCTTTTTGCCCTTGATCGCCAGCACGTCAGAGGGGATCGCTTCGCAATAAAAGTATTCCTTCCACTGGTCGGCCAACACGCCGCCAGCCGCGCCCATTGCCGCTTTGATCAGTCCCATAATTCTACTCTCCTTTTCCTGTTGTTGTATTTGATTTCAGCCTTTGCTTTTGACCGCTTGTTACAAAATCGTCTGTTTTTTAGGGAAAATAGGGCCTCAGCCCCCTCCCGTCAGGAAGGTGTCTCCACTGACAAAAAACGGAGCCTGATCCGTAATGGGCCAGGTGAACCAGCTCACATCCCAGGGCCGCTTCATAAACAGGCACACCCGCGCCGTGTCCTCCGGAATGGTGAGGGAGAAGAACAGCGGCTCATTGATCTTGATTTTCCCCTCATACACCACCTTCTCCGAGCTCCAACTCTGTTGGGTGCCGTCATCGTTCAGCACCGGCGTTCCAACGCTGAATTGAATGTCCGTTTCGTACCACCGGCCCACCAGCAGCAGCTTATTCTGTCCGTTGGGTTCCAATGCGTTCATGGGGATCACCGACAGCGGCTCCGTCACCTCGGCGGGCGGGTCCCGCCAGTAGAAGATCAGCGATTTCTCCGGCTCCCCTGTCATGGCGTTCTCCAAGGTCGGCGGCAGGAAGCCGCTGGAGCGCATATAGGTGACGGTACGGACGCCCTCGCCCCCGTTCTTTTCATAAGGCATCCGCACAAGCAGACTATTCCGGTTTGTCAGGGCGGCGAAAAACGCCGCGCCAGTCTCCTCATCGGTCAGCCGCACGCTCCAGGTCTCATTGGACAGCCCCGGCATCAGCGGTTCCTCTATCTGCTCCGCCAGCAGGTGCTTTTCCGACCGGTATTGCAGGGTGTCCGTATCCAGCCCGGCGGCGTGGTACCAGTCCGCCCGCATCACATAGCCCTCCAACAGATCGGACCACAGGCGATCAAAGCACAGCATAGAGGCGATATGTTCCTCGTCGGGCCTGTATTCCCGGCCGTCCTCCTCATAGCGGGTCATGCGCCATGTTCCGTAGAGATCCGCGATCCCCAGCTCTCCGCCGGAGCCCGACCGCTCCGCCGGGGCAAAGTAGAAGGTATCTCCGTAGGGGGTCTCGATCGCCAGAGAATCGGTGCTTTCGATCCGACCGTCCAAGGTCAGCGGCTCGCCGGTATTCATCGTTCCCGTCAGCCGCAGAGTGCTGTCTGCGCCCAGCCACCAGTTTCCGTCGAGCAGGCTGGTATTGTAGTAAGAGCCTAACACATCCCGAAACTGGGCCGTTCCGTCTTCGTTGAGATAGAGGTCCGCCCACCACGCCTCCGTGGGCATGGCACTGATTTTCATGCAGTCATTCATGGCATCATAGCTCTCGTGCCGCACAGCGGTCCAGTAGTCCGCGCTGAACGGTGCGGAGGTCTGCTGCCGGGTATCCTCCGCGCTGTCGGCAGCAGAGGGTGGCGCATCCGTATTTGTGTCCGGCCCCGGTGTTTTGCCGCAGGCAGTCAGGCCAAGGCCCAGAGAAAACACCAAGAGAAATGCGGTCCATTTTTCACGGATACACCTCCTTACGTCCAACCGTCCTGCGTCACGGGAATACGGATGCCGCCGAGGGGATCGTACTATTCCCGGAGAAGCCGTTCACCGACAAAGGGCTTGAAACTCCGTCAGTGAGGCGGTCTTTAAGTAGATTCTGTCGGATCTCTACCATTTTCAATTCACAGATCATATGGCCTAACTTTTGTATACCACGGAATTTCCTTTTTGTTAACCCTAATTTCCCCAAATTAGGGTCCCAACCATGAAATTTCCCGAAAAAGCCGGAAAACATTACCCGCTTGCGAGCGCCCGTTCCATTTTATAGTTTTTCTTACAAAAAGCGTATGTCCGCCCATCGGCGGTTATCCGCCCTCACTTTCGCTCCCTCGGCTGTTATTTCGCACCCCCATAGAAAAAAAGGAGCCGGAACGATTGCTCGTTCCGGCTGGAAACTATGTGGCAGGCGCAGCGCGGTTTGCCCCGCTCAGAGCGTCTCCTTCCGTAAAGCCTGCGCCAGTGGGAGTACCACTGCGCCCAGATCCGCCATAGCGTGGGCGAAATCGAAAAACTCCTCCGTCTGGCCCTCCCGGAACAGATGATCCGACACAGATTTGACCGCCACGAAGGGCACATTGTTCCGCAGGCACACCTGGGCGATCGCGCCGCCCTCCATCTCTGTCAGCAGAGGGTGGAACGTGTCCCGGATGAAGATTGCCCGGTCGCTGCGGACAGCAAACCAATCTCCGGTGGCCACCCGCCCCAGCGCCGCCTTGCGGCCCAGTGCTGCCAGCAGTTCCACGCACCGCTCCGGCTTCCAGGTGGGGAACGACACCCGGTTCACCGTAGATACCAATCCTACGGGATCACCGATGGCAGAGGTGTCCACATCGTGCTGCACAAAGTCCTCGGCGACCACCAGGCTGCCGGTGGGAAGCTCCGTCAGGCATCCGGCCACTCCGGCATTGACGATCATATCCACACCGTACTTCAGACACAGGATCTCTGCCGCCATGGCGGCATTCACCTTGCTGACACCGCCGGCGCAGGCAATGATCCCCGGTGCAGCCTCGTAGAACGGCACACCGGACACGGTCTCAAATGCCTCCAGCTCCTTGGCCCCCGGCAGGGCATGAAACTCCGCAGGCATGGCAAATTGCAATCCAATTTTCATTATATTACGCTCCTTTTTACCGTATCATCAGGCTTTCTCCAAATACAGGCCCTTGTTCCCGAAGGGTATTTTTGAGAAAACCGCAAATTCAAAAACAAGAAACCAAAACTTTTAAAAGCAAAAAGAAAAGGAATTCAAGCAAAAGCCTGAATTCCTAAACTTTCTGGAGGTGACACCCGGATTTGAACCGGGGAATCAGGGTTTTGCAGACCCTTGCCTTACCACTTGGCTATGTCACCGAAGCCGTATGATTGAGTGCCTATATAGGATACCCTAAAACGCCCCGTTTGTCAAGACAATTTTTATTTTTTCCTGACCTCCGGAAAAATATTTTTTGAAGGCGCTCAACCCCCTTTTCATTCTCCAATTTCCCTGTGTCAAACGGCACAAAAAAGTCCCGGCTTTTCACTTTCGATTGAGCGGTGATGCCGCTTTACAGCGGCCAGACCGGGCAGTAAAATAAAAATACGGCAGACTGCCGTTCATGTTATAAAACCAGCCGAAGGGAAAGACAGGAGGAGTGTTTATGGTTTCTCAACGGATGCTGCAGCTGGGCACGGCCCGTTCCGTGATCCGGGAGCTGTTTGAATATGGCCGTCAGCGGGCCGCAGAGATAGGTGCGGAAAACGTATTTGACTTTTCACTGGGAAACCCCAGCGTCCCCGCTCCCGCAGAGGTAAACGAGACCGCCATCCGGCTGCTGCGGGAACAGGCGGACACGATTCACTGTTACACCAGCGCCCCCGGCGATCCCGCCGCCAGACAGCGGATCGCAGACTCCTTGAACCGTCGGTTTGGGGAGCAGTATACGGCGGACGAGCTGTACCTCACCGTAGGCGCGGCGGCGTCTCTCTGCTGTGTATTGGGCGGACTGACCTGCCCCGGCGACGAGTACATCCTCTTTGCCCCCTATTTCCCGGAGTACAGGGTGTTTATCGAGGGTGCCAAGGGGAAGATCAAGGTGATCCCACCGGAGCCAGAACACTTTCAAATTGATTTTTCCGCCTTCGAGCAGGCAGTCACCTGCCGCACCAAGGGCGTGATCATCAACTCCCCCAACAACCCCTCCGGTGTGGTCTACTCCCGCCAAACGTTACAAACTCTGGCAGCGATCCTCCGGGCTAAGGAAGCGCTCTACGGCCATCCTATCTATCTGATCTCCGACGAGCCTTACCGGGAGATTGCCTTTCACGGCGTGAAAGTCCCCTGGGTACCGCAGGTCTACAAGAACACCATCGTCTGCTACTCCTTTTCCAAATCCCTTTCCCTCCCCGGTGAGCGACTGGGCTATGTGTTGGTCCCCAAACAGGTGACGGACGCCGATTCCGTTTACGCGGCGGCGGCGGGTGCAGGCCGCTCTCAGGGATATGTCAATGCCCCCAGCCTGTTTCAGAGGGTGGCGGCGGAATGCTGTGACCTGACGGCGGACATCAGCGTCTATGAACGCAACTGCGCCCTGCTGACCGACGCGCTTCGAGAGATGGGCTACCATGTGGTCCAGCCCGGCGGAGCCTTCTACCTGTTCCCCCGGTCACTGGAACCGGATGACATGGCGTTCAGCGAGCGAGCCAAAAAATTCGACCTGCTGTTGGTCCCCGGCAGTGGCTTCGGCGCTCCCGGCCACGTGCGCATCGCCTACTGCGTCCAGACCGAGCGCATCGAGCGGGCCCTGCCCAAGTTCAAGGCATTGGCCGATTCCTACAAGTAAAACAAATAAAAAAACACAGGGCCAGGTCGGCCCTGTGTTTTTTTAAAGATTCCCATCCCGGTTAAATCTGCGGTAAAAGTCCTTTGTCAGGTCGATGAACGCCCGGGCGGCGGGGGAGAGGAAACCGTTTTTCTTGTACACCACCGCCGTGGGGCAGGTGAGGGGCGGCTCCCCGATGGTGAAGCAGGCCAGCCGGTCCAGATAGGGGGTGCGGGAGATGCCGCTCTCCTGCAGAAAGGCAAAGCCCATGTTCCCCGCCGCCAGGTTGATGGCGGTGGTGTTGTTGGTGGTGACCAGGATGTTTTGCGGCTCTACATTCAGCACGGAGAAGGTGTTGTACAGCAGCTTGGCCAGCCGCCAGTCAGAGGGGAGCATGACGATCCGCTCGTGCTCCAGCTGCCGCAGCTGGGTGAAGTGGAGGGGGCGGTCATAGGGGCTGTCCAGCCCCCGCAGCAGGGGGTGGTCCTTGTGGCCGATGAGGAAGACCCGCTCCCGCATGATCAGCTCATAGGACAGCTCGGTCAGGTCGGTGGGGATGTGCATGACGCAGAAGTCGATGACGCTGTCCTCCGCCAGCTTGGTCAGCTCGGGCACGGCGGCCTCGTGAAGGACCACCTGCACGTCGGGGTACTGGGGGGTGAACAGGGGCAGGATGTCGGGCAGCAGCATGGCCCCACGCCAGGGGGACACGCCGATGTGTAGCACCGGGCGGTTCCGGTCCTGGATGTCCCGCAGGTCGCTGAGCAGCTGCCGGTCCAGATAGCTCTGCCGCTCCAGATAGGCATAGAACACCTCTCCCGCCGAGGTGAGAGTGAGGGGGGTGTGGGACCGGTCCATCAGGGCCACCCCCAGGGTGTGCTCCAGCTTGGCCAGATACTGGCTGAGATAGGGCTGGGAGAGATACATCTGCTCGGCGGCCTTAGAGATGCTGCGCTCCTTGGCGATGGTGAGAAAATATTCAGGATTCTTGACGAACATAAGCGCCCCTCCCAAAGTTCGGGCCAGATCGGCCAGTGAGGCTATCATATCACAGATCGGGATGGGAGAAAAGATAAAAAAGCCGCTGACCGCGTGTATGCGCACGGTCAGCGGCCCGTCCCTCGGGGATGCCTGTCCCGAAAGACTTTCTGGTGGTCAGAGAAATCTTGAATAAAAGGGGTAGGAAGAAAGCAGGGAGGTGTGAGGAGGGGGGAGTTAGCTTTCTCTAACCAAGCATAGGTTAGCATAAACTAACCGACATGTCAACAGGAAATTTTCGATTTTGAAAAAATTTTTTTACTTCCCCATCTCCTGCTTTCTCTGCACCAAATGCTCCATCATGTTCCGGTCAAAGGTGAGGCAGGCGCCCATGGGGTCGATGACGAAGCCTGCGGCCCGGTTGTCCCGGAGGACCATGCCGGCGTAGTGGTCAAAGGTGAGGGCTACCGTCTGCTGATTTTTGGGTCCGCACAGCTTGCGCAGCTCCTCCCAGCCGGTGAAGGCGGGGAAGAAGGGCTGGCCCTCCTGATTGGTCAGCAGCTGAAAGCGCACGGCGGCCTCTTTCCCCTCCGTCTCGGGGACGATGTCTGCCGGGGCCAGGAACTGGGCCTGAGAGATGACGATATCCAGCACGGCCTCTTGGCTCTCCCGGCTGTTCTCCGTCTGCATCCGGGCGATGGCCTGGAGCAGGGGGGCGTTGTCCAGGATCTGTTCATTGGATTCCATATAGCAAAGACCTCCTAAACAAAAGCGCATTCCCGCCCCCGCAGGGGGCGGGGATCAAATATTTTATATATTTTACCCCATCAGCCCCCACTGGCAAGGCTTTGTCCATTTATCCAGTGGACAGCGGGGGCGGGCTGTGGTAAGATACCCCTTGACGAGTTTCCACATCTCGTCCAAGCACAGCCCACCGCCCCAAACGCGTGGAACGCCCGGCCACGGGGAAAAGCTGTGTTCGTTCGGGGGACCCTAAAAATAAGTCCCGCCGTTCTCTAAAGAAGAAAATGGAGGTTTTTTTATGTCTAAATTCTCTGTCCGCGATCTCACCCTGGCGGCCATGCTGGCCGCGGTGTATGCCGTGCTCACCATGGCTCTGCCCATCCCCCAGTATGGCGGGGTGCAGATCCGCTTTGCCGAGGCGCTGACCGTGCTGCCCTTCCTGTTCCCCGCCGCCACGCCGGGGCTGTTTGTGGGCTGCCTCATCGCCAACCTGCTCTCCCCCTATGGCCTGCTGGATGTGGTGGCCGGTTCCGCCGCCACCCTCATCGCCTGCCTGTGGACCCAGAGCCTGCGCAATCGCTGGCTGGCTCCCCTGCCCCCGGTGGTGTGCAACGCCGTCATCGTGGGGGCGGTGATCGCCTTTGCCGAGGGGGGCACCGGTGGGGCCTTTTGGACGGCCTATGCCTTTAACGCCTTCACCGTGGGCCTGGGCGAGCTGATCGCCAGCGCCGTGCTGGGCCAGCTGCTGCTGGGCGTGCTGCCCCGAGTGAGCTTTTTCCGGGAGATGATCCCCGCCGACAAGCTGGACCGGCTGGGGCTGAAGGCCCGCGTGAGCGGTCAGGGCTGACCGCTGCTGCCGGGCGAGGGGGCGGCCAGACAAGTGGAGTCTGGCCGCCCCCCTTTTCTTTCTGGGTCACGTTCATAGTTTGGTCATAAATTGTTTACACTTACACCGGGATTTTGTCCCGGTCTTTTGCTACTATATCCATTAACCGGTTAACGATTTTCTGATCGCGTATCCACAGGTTTTCGCTCCCCCCAGGGGAGCGGGAAACCAAAAGAAATGAACGACACACCCAGAGAGGATGATCTTCAAGATGCAAGAGGTCAAAAAGCCATCGAAAAAACCCCTGGTATACTACTATCTGCTCACCCTGGCCATCCTGCTGCTGCTCAACGCGACGCTGTTCCCCTCTATGAACAAGAGCCGCATTGAAAACGTGACCTATGACGTGTTCATGTCCATGACGGACGAGAAGCAGATCGACCAGGTGGAGATCCGGGACGACCAGATCCTGTTCACGGATAAGGACGGCAAAATTTATGAGACCGTGGCCACGGAGGACGCCGGACGCACCCAGCGCCTTTACGACTCCGGGGCCAAGTTCCAGCAGATCGACACCCAGCCCTCCGCCATGACCAGCCTGCTGGTGAACTGGATTTTGCCCCTGGTGCCCTTTATGCTCATGGGCTATTTGCTCAACCGCCGAATGCAGAAGGCCATGGGCGGCAAGGACGGCATGATGTTCGGCATGGGCGGCGGCTCCGGGGCCAAAGTATATGTGCCCTCCTCCACCGGCATCCGCTTTGCCGACGTGGCCGGGGAGGACGAGGCCAAGGAGCTGCTGGGGGAGATCGTGGACTTCCTCCACGACCCGGAGAAATACCGGGAAATTGGAGCCAAGCTGCCCAAGGGCGCGCTGCTGGTGGGCCCTCCGGGCACCGGCAAAACGCTGCTTGCCAAGGCCGTGGCCGGTGAGGCAAACGTCCCCTTCTTCTCCATCGCCGGGTCGGAGTTTGTGGAGATGTTCGTGGGCCGGGGCGCGGCCAAGGTCCGGGACCTGTTCAAGCAGGCCAACGAGAAGGCCCCCTGCATCATTTTCATCGACGAGATCGACACCATCGGCAAAAAGCGGGACGGCCAGTTCTCCGGCGGCAATGACGAGCGGGAGCAGACCC
>UQUC01000018.1 GCA_900544105.1 uncultured Oscillibacter sp.
AGAGCGACTGGCAGGGCCGGAAGTTCACCCTCATCGACACCGGCGGTATCGAGCCTCGGACGGATAATCAGATCCTGGCCTTCATGCGTTCTCAGGCCCAGATCGCCATTGACAACGCCACGGTCATCGTGTTCCTCTGCGATATCAAGACCGGCATGACCGCCTCCGATCAGGAGGTGGCCTCCATGCTCCAGCGCTGCGGCAAGCCAGTGGTGCTGGCGGTGAACAAGGTGGACCAGGGCCAGAGTCCGGATATCTATGAGTTCTACAACCTGGGTCTGGGCGACCCCATCGCCGTCTCCGCCGTCCACGGCCACGGCACCGGCGACCTGCTGGACGCTTGCGTGCAGTACTTCCCGCCGGAGGACGAGGAGGAAGAGGAGGATGACGCCATCAAGGTGGCGGTCATCGGCAAGCCCAACGCCGGCAAGTCCTCTCTGGTGAACAATATCTTAGGGGAGGAGCGGGTCATCGTATCCAACGTGGCGGGCACCACCCGCGATGCCATCGACTCCCGCTTTACCAACGATAAGGGCAGCTTCGTCTTTATCGACACCGCCGGTATGCGGAAAAAATCCAAAATCGAAGAGGATATTGAGAAATACAGTGTCCTCCGGGCAACTATGGCCATCGACCGGGCGGACGTGTGCCTGATCATGATCGACGCCACCGAAGGTGTCACCGAGCAGGACACCAAGGTGGCCGGTATGGCCCACGAGGCGGGCAAGGCCAGCATCATCGTGGTGAACAAGTGGGATCTGGTGGAAAAGGACGATAAGACCATGGCCCGGATGACGGAGGAGATCCGCCGGGATCTGGCCTACATGACCTACGCCCCCATCCTGTTTATCTCCGCCAAGACCGGTCAGCGGGTGGACAAGCTGTTCGACATGATCGACTATGTGGCGAATCAGGCCGCTTTCCGGGTTACCACTGGTATGCTGAATACCGTTCTGGCGGACGCCCAGACCCGCGTTCAGCCTCCCACGGACAAAGGCCGTCGCCTGAAGATCTACTATATGACCCAGGTGGGCGTGAAGCCGCCTCACTTTGTGGTGTTCTGTAACGACCGGCGGCTGTTCCACTTCTCCTATCAGCGGTATCTGGAAAACTGCATCCGCTCCACCTTCCGTCTGGAGGGCACCCCCATCATCCTGTCCATCCGGGAAAAGGGCGATAAGGAGGAGTGATGACCGTGCAGAGCATCTTTCCAAACGGCGCGCCGCTGCCGCTGCTGCTGGGCGTCGCGGCGGTATTCGCCTACTTTTGCGGCTGCTTCAACGGGGCGGTCATCGTCTCCAAGTATATCCTGCGGAATGACGTGCGGAACCACGGCAGCGGCAACGCCGGCCTGACCAATTTCTTCCGCACCTTCGGCGGACCGCTGACCTTTGTGGTGATTCTGTGCGACGTACTGAAGGCGGTCGTGGCGCTGCTGGTCAGCCAATGGCTGATGTTCAGCGGCTATACGATCTTCATTTCTGCGGCCTCTACCACTGCATTTTGGGACACCTTCGCCAAATACTGGGCGGGTCTGTTCTGTCTGCTGGGCCACATGTTCCCCTGTATGTTCCAGTTCAAGGGCGGCAAGGGGATCCTTTCCGGCGGCGCTGTGGCGATTATGATCGACTGGCGCATCGCCGTTGTGGTCTGGGGCGGCTTCCTGATCTTAACGGCCCTGACCCGGTACGTTTCCCTTGGCTCTCTGTGGGCCGGGGCCAGCTTCCCCTTTATCAGCTGGTACTGCTACCCACAGCCCCCCATCATTGTACTGGCCTTTTGCCTGGGCGGATTGATCGTCTGGAAGCACAGGGCCAATATCCAGCGCTTGCTGGCGGGAAATGAAAACAAACTCAGTTTCCATCGGAAGAAGACTTAGGAGGATAACATGAAAGCAGTTGTAGTTGGCAGCGGCGGCTGGGGCACGGCCCTGAGCATGGTGCTCTGCGACAACGGGCATGATGTGACCTTGTGGTCCCATGACCCGGCGAAAGCTGCGGAGATGGCAAAGACCCGGGAAAATTCCAAGCTGAAGGGTGTCCGATTGCCGGACAGCCTGAAGATCAGCGGGGATCTGGACTGCCTGAAGGGGGCAGAGCTGGTGATTTCTGCCACGCCGTCCTTCGCCGTGCGGGAGACGGGAAAGAAGATCGCTCCCTATCTGACACCGGAGACCGTTCTGGTCAGCGTTTCCAAGGGTATCGAGCGGGATACCAACCTCCGCATGAGCCAGATTTTGACGGAAGCCACCGGGAACATCTGTAAAGTAGCTGCCCTTTCCGGACCTTCCCACGCAGAGGAAGTAAGCATCCGGATGCCCACCGGCTGCGTGTCTGCCTGCCAGGATCTGAACGTGGCCCGGCTGGTGCAGGACGCCTTTATGAACGATTATTTCCGGGTCTATACCAGTGAGGATATCGTGGGCGTGGAGCTGTCCGCCGCCATGAAAAACGTGGTGGCTCTGGCCTGCGGCGTATGTGACGGCATGGGCTATCAGGACAATACAAAGGCTTTGCTGATGACCCGCGCCATGGCGGAGTTGACGCGCCTTGGCGAAAAGCTGGGCGGCACCCGACAAACCTTCGGCGGTCTGGCGGGCATGGGCGATCTCATCGTCACTTGCACTTCCATGCACTCCCGGAACCGCCGTGCGGGCATCCTGATCGGACAGGGAAAGTCCGCACAGGAGGCTATGGCGGAGGTAGGCGCCGTGGTGGAGGGCTATTACGCCGCAGAAAGCATCTACCAGCTCTCTCAGCGGGAGGGTGTGGAAATGCCCCTCTGCCGTAGCGTCTACGAGGTCCTTTATCATGGCGTGGCTGTGCAGGATGTGGTGAACAGCCTCATGCACCGGGCCAAAAAGGACGAACTAACGGAGACCACCTGGCTGTAATGCATCAATAAAAACCACCGGAACGTGCTGTTCCGGTGGTTTTTTCTGAGCTTTATTTGATTTCGAACTTCCGGTTGCTCCCAGGGTCACAAAGATTGCGGAGGAACCGCAAAAGGGAGTAGGATTCACCACAAAAAAGCAAGCCCTGCCGGAAAATCGACAGGGCATATTTCGGCGGGAATAAAGCAGCCAAGCGGAAGCGGGGGAGCGGCATAAATAAGAGCGTCCCTCACGGTATCGCAATAGAAAAAACGCCCGGACCAAAATCCGGGCGTTTTACCTGTTTATCTGTACAATTAGACCGCTCTGGTGACCTTACCGGAACGCATACACCGGGTACAAACATAAACATGGCGGGGGGAACCGTTAACGATCGCCTTCACACGTTTCACATTGGGTTTCCAAGTCCGATTGGAACGCCGATGAGAGTGAGAGACCTGAATGCCGAACGTAACGCCCTTATCGCAGAACTCGCACTTTGCCATCCGTTGCACCTCCTTGCTGTTGCGTAATTACATGCTTACATACAAGCACAAGTAGTATCATAGCAGATTCAAATACAAAATGCAAGAAAAATTTGAAAAAAATTGAAAAGTTTTTTTGAGGGGCCGTTCAGTCGGAAAATGGCGAAAGTCTTGCGCCTATGTGGAAAATCATATATAATGAGAAAGAACGAATAAATTGATTTTCTGACCGCTGGACCGTGTGTGCGTTTGGACGCCGGAGCAGCGATGGACACATTATGAAAGGGTGGAATACGATGAGTGAAAAAGGCACCAGCCTGGCACAATACGTGGAGCATTTCGGACTGGAAATCCTGAACCATGGAGATACCTATGAAACGGACAAGGTAGAATCTACCAACGTCAACCGGCCGGATCTGCAGATCCTGGGCCTGTTCGACTATTTCGACGCCCGCCGGATCCAGGTCATGGGCAAGGCAGAGCTGACCTATATCATGAAAATGAGCGAGAACCGGCGGACCAAGGTTTTTGATGACCTGTTTTCCTACACCATTCCGGCGCTGGTCCTGGCCCGGAATATGGAATGTCCCGCAGAGTGCCTGCAATGCGCCCGGAACCACGGACGGACGCTGCTGCGGACAACCGAGCGGACCGCGGACTTCACCAGTCATACCATGGAATATCTCAGCAAGAAGTTGGCTCCCTGCATCACCCGGCACGGCGTTTTGCTGGACATTTACGGCGAAGGCGTTATGATCACCGGCGATTCCGGCGTCGGCAAGAGCGAATCCGCCATTGAACTGATCATGCGTGGTCACCGCTTGGTGGCAGATGATGCCGTTGAGATCCGCCGTGTGGCCGACCAGTTGATCGGTACGGCGCCGGAGGTCATCCGCAACTACATTGAACTGCGCGGCATCGGCGTGATCGACGTTCAGCAGCTGTTCGGTATGCGGGCGGTCATGCCGGAATCTCAGATCGACCTGGTGGTGGAATTTGAACCTTGGGATAGCTCCAAGGCCTATGACCGTCTGGGGATCGAGGATCGGTTTATCGACATTCTGGGCAAACAGGTGCCCTGCGTGACGCTGCCCATCCGGCCCGGCCGAAATCTGGCCAGCATCGTAGAGGTGGCGGCCATGAATAACCGTCACCGCCGGTATGGATACAATGCCGCGGAGGAGCTGGCCAGAAAAGTGGATCTGCATGCAGATCTGGGCAGCAAATCGGCCAATCAGGGAACATAACGGCGATTGGAAATAAGGAGGTCCACTATGGACTGGACGATTGAATTTGATAAGGCCATCGAACAGTATCTGCCAGATCTGGAAGTGCTCCAAGACGAGCCTATGAGCCGGCACACCACTTTTCACATCGGCGGTCCGGCAAAGCGGATGGCATTTCCTTCCAGCCGGGAGCAGCTGGTGCTGCTGATGAGCTTTGCAAAGGAATACGGCGCAGATCCGCTGGTTATTGGCAACGGCTCCAACCTTCTGGTCCCGGATGAGGGACTTTACCGGCTGGTGATCGACACTTCTGCCAACCTGAACCGGGTGGAGCGGGGAAGCGGGAACACCGTCCTGGCGGACGCCGGTGCTACGCTGGCCCGGACGGCGGATCTCGCCTGCAAATCGGGGCTGACGGGGCTGGAATTTGCCCACGGCATCCCCGGCACGGTGGGCGGCGGCGTTTGCATGAACGCCGGGGCCTACGGCGGCGAGATGAAGCAGGTGCTTCGATCCGCGGTGGTGCTGTTCCCGGAGGAGGGCATCCGGACGCTTTCCTGCGAGGAACTGAATTTGAGTTACCGGCACAGTCTGCTGACGAAGCATCCGGAGGCGGTGGTGCTGTACGCGGAATTTGAACTGACGCCCGGCGACCCGGAGACCATCCGGACAGCCATGCGGGAACTGATGGCGAAGCGCAAGGCCAGCCAGCCCTTGGAATGGCCCAGCGCGGGCAGTACCTTCAAGCGGCCGGAGGGCCACTTTGCCGGGACGCTCATCGACCAATGCGGTCTGAAAGGACTGACGGTGGGGGGCGCGCAGGTTTCGGAAAAACACGCGGGCTTCCTTATCAACCGGGGCGGCGCAACCTTCGCGGACATGGCGGAGTTGATCCGTCAGGTGCAGCAGCGGGTACTGGAGGAAACCGGCGTCACGCTGGAGCCGGAGGTCAAAATCGTTAAATAAGCGGGTGAATACATGGAGATCCTGATCATTTCCGGCCTTTCCGGTGCAGGAAAGAGCCGGGCCGCCTCTTTTTTAGAGGATATGGGCTTTTACATTGTGGACAATATGCCGGCGGCCATGATCCTGAAATTCGCGGAGTTCTGCGCCGGTGGCAGCCAGCGCTATGACAAGGTGGCGCTGGTGTATGATGTCCGCACCGCCAACAGCCCAACGGAGCTGTTCGACGTGCTGGACGTGCTGAAGCACAGCAGCGGCGCATGCAGCCTACTGTTTTTGGAGGCGGAGCCGGAGACCATCATCAAGCGGTACAAGGAGACTCGCCGCCGCCATCCTCTGATGCAGCAGGCGGATTCTCTGGAAAAGGCGGTGCGGACCGAGCAGGAGATGATGGCCCCTCTGCGTCAGCGGGCGGACTATATCATCGACACTACCCATCTTTCCACAGCCCAGCTCCGGGGTGAGCTGCTGCGGCATTTCGGCAGCGATACTACGGAAAAGGGCGGTATGAGCGTCACCATCACCTCCTTCGGCTTCAAATACGGCCTGCCGATGGAGGCTGATCTTGTGTTCGACGTGCGCTGTATGCCGAACCCTTTTTACATCCCGGAGCTGCGGGAAAAGACCGGTCTGGATCAGCCGGTGGCGGATTATGTGTTTTCCTTCCGCCAGACCCATGATTTCATGGAAAAGCTCCGGGACCTGCTGACCTTTTCCCTCCCGCTGTACGCCGAGGAGGGCAAAACGGAGTTGGTCATCGCGGTGGGCTGCACCGGCGGCCGCCACCGTTCCGTAGCCATGACCCACGCCCTGGCGGAGGACATTCGGAACCTTGGGTACCGAGTCCGGGAAAACCACAGGGATATGAATCGGTGACCGCCTGAGAAAGGAGGACGCATGTCCTTTTCCTACGATACGAAAAACGAGCTATGCCGCCTGCCGGTACAGAAGCTGTGCTGTGCCCGGGCGGAGGCCTACGGAATTTTGCTGTTTTGCAATACCTTCAGTGCCACGGAGGTCCGCATCATCACGGAGAACCCCTATTTTGCCGCCCGGCTCCCCAAGCTGTTCCGCCGGGCCTTCAATCTGCAATTCGACCGCCAGCCGGAGCAGGAGCAGGAGGAAGGCAAGCGGATCTTCCAGATCACGGATCAAAAAAAGCTGGACCATATCATCAACCTGCTGGGGTTTGATCCCCAGCAAAATCTGGTGCTCCACATCAATTTCGGCATGGTGGAGGAGACCTGCGACCGGGCGGCGTTCCTGCGGGGAGCCTTTTTTGCCGGGGGCAGTATTACGGACCCCCAAAAGCGCTATCATCTGGAACTGACTACCTCCCATTTGCAGGTGAGCCGGGAGTTAGATTCGTTGCTTCAGGAGTGCGGCTATCCTCCCAAAAGTCTCAGTCGAGGCGGCAGTCTTATCACCTATTTTAAGCAGAGCGACCAGATCGAGGACTTTCTGACGCTGATCGGTGCACCCGTGGCAGCCATGAATGTGATGTCCGCCAAATTGGAAAAGGACCTGCGGAATAGCGTGAACCGCCGCCTGAACTGCGACAGCGCCAATCTGGATAAGGCTGTGGAGGCGGCACAGGAGCAGATGGAGGCCATCCGCCGCCTGCAAGCGGCGGAGCTGCTGGAGCAGCTGCCGGACAAGCTTCAGGAAACAGCGGCGCTGCGGCTGGAATATCCGGAGCTGAGCCTGTCCGAGCTGGCAGCGGAGTTTGACCCGCCGGTGAGCAAGTCCTGTCTGAATCACCGGCTGCGGAAGCTGCTGGAACTATCCAGAGACCTGTCTGAATAATACGATTTCACAAAAGAAAGAGAGAACAAGTTATGGATCGGTGTAAACAAGCAATTGACTTCCACAAGAAAGGCTTCAACTGCTGCCAGAGCGTTCTGGCGGCTTTTCAGGATGTGATCGAACTGACGGAGACGCAATGCTTGACCTTGGGCGGCGGCTTCGGCGCGGGCGCGGGCACCGGTGAGCTGTGCGGCGCTGTGACCGGCGCCGTCATGGTGCTGGATCTGCTGACCCCAGCTGACCCGGCAGACGTGATCGGCTCCAAAAAGCGGTCTGTGGGACAGGCCAAGGAGCTGCAAAAGCGGTTTGCGGAGCGGTTTGACGCCCTGCGGTGCGCGGATCTTCTGCAAAAGAAGTTCGTCCCGGACGATACCACCCCCGCAGCCAAGGCTCTGGGACTTACCGGCCACTGCGACATTATGATCGCCACGGCGGTCGAGATCGTGGAGCAGATGCTGGCGGAGTGACAATCACTGTAAAATGAATTCACTTTACAAAGCTGAGGGATAGACATGCAAAAGAAAGCACCTATGGGACCGCATAAGCTTTTAAAAGTGTGCAATGGTTTCTTTTTCGGTGGGCTTGGCCTGACGGCTGTGATTTATCTGATCGGCGAATCCTACCAGTGGCGGGGAAACGATGTGTCGGTATTCCTTTGGATCGCGGCAGGTGTTGGAATTCTGATCATGGCCGGAAGCCTGCTGACCGCCTTTTTGAAACTACGCTGTCCCTACTGCGGGGCCTCCCTGATGGCCGGCGGCCGGATGCCAACCAGCCTGCCCCATTTCTGCCCCGACTGCGGAAAATCGCTGGATAGCTGCGATTAAATTTACGCAAGAGATGTGTAGTGAATCACCTTTACGATGGTTGTAATATAAGTAAATTCAGCAAATACACAAGAGAGAAAACAGGAGGTGGCCTATGGCCTTCACCCATCTGCATGTGCATACGGAGTTCAGCCTGCTGGACGGCTTCTGCAAGATCAAGGAGCTGCCGGGGGTGGTGAAATCCATGGGCCAGACCGCCTGTGCCATCACGGACCACGGTGTTATGTACGGCGTCATCGACTTCTATCGGGCTTGCAAGGCGGAGGGCGTGAAGCCCATCATCGGCTGCGAGGTCTATGTGGCCCCTCATGGCCGCACCCGGTTCGATAAGGTCCACGAATTCGATAGCGAGAGCCGCCATCTGGTGCTTCTGTGCGAAAACGAGGAGGGCTACCGCAACCTCTCCTACATGGTGTCTCTGGCCTGGACGGAGGGCTTCTACGTGAAGCCCCGTATCGACCAGGAGCTACTGCGGAAGCACTCCAAGGGCCTGATCGCACTGTCGGCATGTCTGGCGGGAGAGATCCCCCGCCGCCTGCGGAATGGAGAGTATGACAACGCCAAGGCCTATGCGCTGGAAATGGCGGAGTTGTTCGGCCCGGACCGGTTTTATTTAGAATTGCAGGACCACGGCATCCGGGATCAGAAGATCGTGAACCAGTCTATCCTGAAGATCCATCAGGAGACCGGTATCCCTATGGTCTGCACCAATGACGCCCACTATCTTCGGAAAGAGGACGCCGAGGCCCATGACATCCTGCTGTGCATCCAGACCGGCAAAACGGTGGACGATGAAAACCGGATGCGCTACGAGCCTCAGAACTTCTACCTCCGCAGCGAGGAGGAGATGGCGGCGCTGTTCGAGGGCTACGAGGGCGCACTGGAAAACACCCAGAAGATCACGGAGATGTGCGACCTTGAATTTACCTTTGGCAAGTACCACCTGCCGGAATTCAAGCTGCCGGAGGGGTATGATAGCTTTTCCTACCTGAAAAAGCTGTGCGACGAGGGCTACAAGGCCCGGTACGGCGATGATGACAAATACCGGGGCCAGTTGAAATACGAGCAGGACATGATCGAGAAAATGGGCTTTACCGACTATTTCCTCATCGTATCCGACTTCGTGCGCTATGCCAAAAGCGTGGGGATCCCTGTGGGACCGGGCCGCGGCAGTGCGGCGGGGTCCATGGTCAGCTACTGCCTCAGCATCACCGATATCGACCCCATGAAGTACAGCCTGTACTTCGAGCGGTTCCTGAACCCGGAGCGAGTGAGTATGCCGGATATCGACATGGACTTCGGCGATACCCGCCGGGGCGAGGTGGTGGACTACGTCCGCCGCAAGTACGGTGACGACCATGTGGCCCAGATCGTCACCTTCGGCACCATGGCCGCCCGGGGCGTGATCCGGGACGTGGGCCGGGTGCTGAATATGCCCTACGCCGATGTGGACGTCATCGCCAAGCTGGTGCCAAACACCCTGCACATCACCCTGAATGACGCGCTGAAGCTCTCTAAGGAGCTGCGGGACCGCTATGAGACCGACGGCCAGGTGAAGCGGCTCATCGACACCGCCAGAGCACTGGAGGGAATGCCCCGCCACGCCTCCACCCACGCCGCCGGCGTGGTCATCACCCGGAAGCCGGTGTACGAGTATGTGCCACTGGCGAAAAACGACGAATCCGTGGTCTGCCAGTACATCATGACCACACTGGAAGAGCTGGGACTGCTGAAAATGGACTTCCTGGGCCTGCGGAACCTGACGGTGTTGGACGATGCCGTGAAAATGGTCCAGACCCGGCAGCCGGACTTCACCCTGGCGGATATTCCGGAGGGGGACCCGGAGACCTACAAAATGCTGTCTGACGGCAAGACCAACGGCGTGTTCCAGATGGAATCCACCGGCATGACCGGCGTCTGCGTAGGTCTGAAGCCCCAGAGCATCGAGGATATCACCGCCATCATCGCCCTGTACCGTCCCGGCCCCATGGATTCTATCCCCAAGTTCATCGCCTGTAAGCACGACCCCAGCAAGGTCAGTTATATCATCCCGGAGCTGGAGCCGATCTTGTCCATCACTTACGGCTGTATCGTCTATCAGGAGCAGGTCATCCAGATCTTCCAGCAGCTTGCCGGGTATACGCTGGGACAGGCGGATATGCTCCGCCGTGCCATGAGCAAGAAGAAGGCCAAGGACGTGGCCAAGGAGCGGGAGGCGTTTCTTCACGGCGATCCCGCCCGCAACATCAAGGGCTGCGTGGCCAACGGCATCGACCCCGCCGCGGCCGAAAAGATCTACGATGAGATCTTCGCCTTCGCCAATTACGCATTCAATAAGGCCCACGCCGTTTCCTATGCGGTGGTGGCCTATCAGACGGCGTACTTCAAATGCCATTTCCCGCGGGAGTATATGGCGGCGCTGCTGACCAGCGTGCTGGATAACTCCGACAAGGTCTCCGGCTACATCGGCGAGTGCCGAGAGTGCGGCATCGCCCTGCTACCGCCGGACATCAACCGCTCCGCTGACCGGTTCACGGTAGAGGAGGGGGGTA
Source organism: uncultured Oscillibacter sp. (assembly GCA_900544105.1). GTDB lineage: Bacteria > Bacillota > Clostridia > Oscillospirales > Oscillospiraceae > Oscillibacter. Next base: position 10,732 of record UQUC01000018.1, read on the forward strand.
TCCGGTTCGGCCTGGTGGCTATCAAGAACATCGGGCGGGGCTTCATTCAAGCAGTGATGCGGGAGCGGGAGACCGGGGGCGACTTTACATCCCTGTACGATTTTTGCAGCCGCATGAACGGCAGCGAAATGAACAAGCGGGCGGTGGAAAATCTGATCCGTTCCGGTGCCTTTGACTCCATGGGTGCCAGACGTTCCCAGCTTATCAAAGTTTATGAGTCGGTGATGGACTCCGTGGCAGCCCAGCAGCGGGAAAATGTAGAGGGACAGATGGACTTCTTCTCCATGACTGCCGACAATGACGAAAAATCAAACTCCGTAAAGGAAATTCCCCTGCCTGATATTCCGGAGTATACACCGGAAGAATTGATGACCATGGAGAAGGCCACCACTGGACTGTACCTCTCCGGTCACCCTATGGACCATTATCGGGACGCTGTGCGGAAGCTCCACGCTCCCACCATCGTTTCAATTATCGAGGACTTTTCCCGGGAAAACGGCCCGGAGCGCTTTCTGGATGGCCAGCGGATCACCATTGCCGGCGTCATCACCTCCAGCAAGACGAAAACCACAAAGAACAACAGCCTCATGGCCTATGTCATGGTGGAGGATGACACCGCCTCCATGGAGCTGCTGTGCTTCAGCCGGGTGCTGGAGACCTGCGGCGCATACATGAAGGAAAATCAGGCAGTGGTGGTAAAAGGGCGGCTGTCCGTCCGGGACGAAAAGGCCCCCCAGATCATGTGCGACTCCATTTATCCGCTGTCCACGGTGGAGGGCGGCATCCCAGAGCCCCAGCCCAAGCAGGAAGCAGCGGCAGCAGGGGAGACCCTGTTCCTGAAATTCCCCAGCATTGACGATCCTGCCATCCGCCACATGAAGCTGGTATTCCAGATGTTCCCCGGCAAAAGCGTGGTGAAAATGGTCATGGCAGACACCCGGAAGGTCTATGCTACCCAAGCGTTGCTGCACCCGGCATTGGTGCAGGAAGCTCAGGAGACCCTGGGTCACGAAAATGTGGTAGTCAAATAATAGCCAAAGATCCCAAAAGCCCGACTTTCGGAATATTCCGGAGGCCGGGCTTGGTTTATCGGTTCGGCTGCCAACGAAAAAACCGGCCCTCCGAAAACGGAGAGCCGGTAAAGGTTTGGTCAGCGTTCTTCCCGGAAGAAGCTGAGACCCAGAGAGGCGGGGGGCTGATCCTCCCGCTTTTTCCGCAGGGAAACGATGATGAGCACCGCCAGCGTTACCACATAGGGGAGCATCTTGTAAAGCTCCTTGATGGCCAGGTTGGTGCCGGTGGGAATGTAGAGATACAGGATGTAAAACCCGCCGAACAGGATGGAAGCCAGCACGCTGACGTTGGGCCGCCAGATGGTGAAGATCACCAGTGCGATGGCCAGCCAGCCGCGGTCGCCGAAGGCATTGTTGGACCAGACGCCGGAGGCGTAGTCCATCACATAGTACAGTCCGCCGAGACCCGCGATCATACTGCCAACGCAGGTAGCCAGATACTTGTACTTGGTGACGTTGATGCCGGCGGCGTCCGCTGTGGACGCGCTCTCGCCCACGGCCCGGAGATGCAGTCCGGGACGGGTGTGCTTGAGGAAGTAGGAGGCCAGCAGCGCCAGCAGAATGGCCAGATACGCCAGGAATCCATAGGACAGGAATATCTGACCAAACCAGCCGCACTTGGCGGCGAAGGGGAGGGACCTGTTGAAATAGGCGCTGGTGGTGGAAAGGGCGATGGAGGGGACCTCGCTGCCCGTCAGCTTGATGAGAGAGCCGCCGAAGAAGTTACCGATGCCCACGCCGAAGGTGGTCATGGCAAGGCCGGTCACGTTCTGGTTGGCCCGGAGGGTCACCGTCAGCAGGCAGTACAGCAGACCCATCAGCAAAGAGCCCAGCAGGGAGCACAGCATAGGGATGCCAACGGCCAGCAGGCCATTCATAGAGGCCGCAGGGGTGGACTGCTCGTAGAAGAACGCACCGATGACGCCGCAGATGCCGCCCACATACATGATGCCGGGGATACCTAAGTTCAGGTTGCCGGATTTCTCCGTCAGGATCTCGCCGGTGCTGCCATAGAGCAGGGGAATACCCTGCATGACCGCGCGGGGGAGGAATGAAACAAGATCAAAAAACATCGCTTACGCCTCCTTCTTTCCGCTCTTACGCAGGCTGACCTGATAGGTGATGAAAAACTCGCTGCCGATGATGAAAAACAGGATGATGCCGGTGAGAATGTCCGAGAAGGACTGATTCAGGCCGAAGGTACTGGAGATCTCGCTGGCGCCCCGGCCCAGCACCACCAGCAGCAGGCTGGTGAAGATCATGATGATGGGGTTGAATTTCGCCATCCACGATACCATGACGGCGGTGAAGCCACGGCCGCCCACGATGGTGGTGGTGAGGGTGTGGTCCGTACCGGCAGTGAGCAGCAGACCCATGAGGCCGCATACCGCGCCGGAGAGCACCATGGTGCGGACGATGACCCGTTCCACTTTGATGCCTGCATAGCTGGCGGTCCGCTGGCTTTCACCCACCACGGCGATCTCATAGCCATGCTTGCTGTAATTAAGATAGATGTACATGAACACGGTGAGCACTGCCACCACAAGAATCGCCAGCAGGTATTTCTGACCGCCGACCACAGGCAGCCAGCCAGCCTCCGTGCCCTGGTTGATAATGCCGATCTTACCGGCGCCCTTGGGGACCTCCCACACGATGATGAAGAAGGCCGCAAGCTGGGTGGCGATATAGTTCATCATCAGGGTAAACAGTGTTTCATTGGTGTTCCATTTGGCCTTGAAGAAGGCGGGGAGGAAGCCCCAGAGAGCGCCCGCAGCCAGTGCTGCGGCCAGAGAGACCAGGATCAGCACTGCATTGGGGAGCTTGTCAGCCAGACAGATCATGCAGGCAGCCGTGGCCAGACAGCCAATGAGCACCTGGCCCTCGGCGCCGATGTTCCAAAAGCGCATTTTGAAGGCGGGCGTCACCGCCAGAGAAATACCCAGCAGGACCGCCAGGTTCTGAAAAGTGACCCAGGACTTTCGGGCGGAGCCGAAGGCACCCTTGAAGATAGTTGCAAAAATATTGACGGGATTTTCGCCGGTCAGCAGCATAGTGACCACCGCACAGGCCACCAGAGCCAGCAGAATGGCACAGCCCCGGATGGCGAAGCTCTTGTACCAGGGCAGGGTGTCCCGCTTGGCGATGTGGAACAGAGATTGCTTTTTATTCATCTGCCTTGCCTCCCTCCATGCGGGTCATCAGCGCGCCGATCTGCCGCTTGTCGGCAGTGCGGGCATCCACCACGCCGGACACCTGACCGCCGCAGAGGACCACGATCCGGTCGCACAGCTCCAGCAGCACGTCCAGATCTTCGCCCACATACATCACGGCGATGCCCTTCATCTTTTGCTCCGTCAGCAGGTTGTAAATGGTGTAGGATGTATTGATATCCAGACCACGGACGGCGTAGGCCGTCATCAGAACGGCGGGGGCCTGCGCGATCTCACGGCCCACCAGCACCTTCTGAACGTTGCCGCCGGACATCCGGCGCACAGGGAAGCTGGTGCTGGGGGTCACGACCTCCAGCTCCTGCCAGATGCGCTGGGCCAGATCCTCCGGGTCCTTCCGGTTCAGGAAAACACCGTGGCCCTTCCGCCAGGAGCGGAGCATCATGTTGCCGGTCATGCCCATGGAGCCGACCAGACCCATACCCAGCCGGTCCTCCGGGACGAAGGACATGGCAATGCCGCTCTTGCGGATGTCCATGGGGTCCATGCCCACCAGATTTTTCGTCTTGCCGTCGGCGGGATCGTAATAGGTCACGCTGCCGGAGGCGATGGGGTAGAGGCCCGCGATGGATTCCAGCAGCTCCCGCTGGCCGCTGCCAGCCACGCCAGCCACACCCAGCACCTCACCGGCGTTGACAGTAAAGCTCACATTGTCCAGACGCTTGACGCCCAGCTCGTCGAACACAGTCAAGCCGTCCAGCACCAGACGGGGCGTTACGTTCACCGGGTCGGGCCGGTCGATGTTCAGGCTGACACTGTGACCCACCATCATATCCGTCAGGGACTGCTGGTCAGCGTCCTTGGTGGCCACATCTCCGATATACTCGCCCTTGCGGAGCACCGCCACACGGTCGGAGACATCCAGCACCTCGTGGAGCTTGTGGGTGATGATGATGAGGGACTTACCGTCCGCCTTCATGTTTCGCATGATCTGGAACAGTTTGTCCGTCTCCTGGGGCGTCAGGACGGCGGTAGGCTCGTCCAGGATCAGAATATCCGCACCCCGGAACAGAACCTTGACGATCTCAACAGTCTGCTTCTGGGAAACGGACATATCGTAGATCTTCTGGTTGGGATCGATGTCAAAGCCGTACTTATCGCAGATCTCCTTGACCTTCTTGCTGGCCTCGGCCAGGTCCAGCTTGCCCTCCAGACCCAGAACGATGTTCTCCGTGGCGGTGAACACATCCACCAGCTTGAAATGCTGATGGATCATGCCGATGCCATAGTTGAATGCGTCCTTGGGAGAGGCAATGGTCACAGGCTTGCCGTGAATGTAGATCTGTCCCTCATCGGGGAAGTAGATACCGGAAAGCATATTCATCAGCGTGGTCTTGCCGCTGCCGTTTTCACCCAGCAGAGACAGGATCTCGCCTTCGCGCAGTTCCAGATTGATGGCGTTGTTCGCCACGACCTTGCCGAACCGCTTCGTTACGTTTTCCATTTTTACCGCACACGCAGGAGCCAAGGCAGTCACCCTTTCTTCAGCGGCGGGGGACAAAACACGGTCCCGCGCCGGATCGTTCGATATGGATAATTATAGCATACACCCAGCGGCTTGTAAATTCAAAGTACAGGCCTGACGGGAAAAAATCCGGGAAAACCGGAGCGGTGGAAAAGGAAAGCCGGACTGCCTGAGGCAGTCCGGCTGTTTGGGATCGAGAAGCGATTAGCCGCCGAAGTTGGTATCCAGCAGGTTGATGCCGTCGATCTGCAGATCGAAATAGGGAGCGGAACGGAAGGTGGACTCAGCGAAGTAGCCGTCCACGATGGCCTCGGTGTCGGGGGTGTAGTTGGGATCGGTGTCCACGTCAGCCTTGGAGGAGGTCAGAGTCTCACCCTTCACAGTGAAGGTGGAGCAGTCAAAGACGTGACGGGTGCCGTTCTCCAGCTCGGCCTTCACAGCGTCGATGGCCTCCTGAGTGCCCTCAGCGGCAGCGGTGGTGTTGACATCGGTGAGCACCACGGAGCCGGTAGCCAGGGTGCCGGTCCAGTCGGCGTCGATGGCCTCGCCGTTCATAGCAGCGGTGATGGCATACTCATAGTAGGGAGCCCAGTCGATCCGGGAGGAAACGATGAAGGTGTTGGGGCAGGCAGCCTGGGTAGAGCCGTTGTAGGAGACGTTGGGAACGCCGGCGGTCTCGCAGGCAGTGGGAGCGCCCATGGAGTCAGCGTGCTGGCTGATGAGGACGCAGCCGTTGGCGATCAGCTTGTTGGCGCCTTCCTTCTCGGCGGTCTCGTCATACCAGGAACCGGTGAAGGTCACGTCCATGGTGACAGAGGGGCACACGGACTTGGCGCCCAGATAGAAGGAGGTGTAGCCGGAGATAACCTCGGCATAGGTGAAAGCGCCCACATAGCCCATCTTGGCCTGATCCTCGGTGATGTAACCGTTGGCGATCATGTCATTGAGCTTCATACCGGCGGCAACGCCAGCCAGGTAACGGCCCTCATAGATGGAAGCGAAAGCGTTGTGGTAGTTGCTCAGGCCCTCGGTGTGAGCCTTGGTGCCGGTGGAGTGGCAGAACTGCACGTTGGGGAACTCCTTGGCAGCCTGGATCATGTAGTCCTCGTGACCGAAAGAGTCGGCGAAGATGATGTCGCAGCCGTCATCGGCCAGCTCAGCAGCCTTGTCGTAGCACTCCTGACCCTCGGGAACGTTGGTGATGATCTTGTACTCCACACCCAGCTTTTCGCAGGCTTCCTTAGCAGCGTTGATGAAGTTCAGGTCATAGGTGGAGTTTTCATCATGGAGCATGATGAAGCCGACCTTAAAGTCGGTAGCGGTCTCGGTGGGAGCATCGGTCTTGGTCTCATCAGCTTTGGTAGTATCATCGCTCTTAGTGCCGCCGCAGGCGGAAAGGGCGAGGACCATAGAGAGACTCAGGAGCAGCGCAAGAAGCTTCTTCATTTCAATAAATCCTCCTCAAATTAAAACCTTATTTTCGGCAGATTTCCACATACGACATAGAAACCTGTCACTTATATGATACCGAAAAAAACCCAAAATGGCAACGCCAAATAGTAATCAAATTCATCTTGAAAAGTAATACCTTTTTGGGCAAAGAGCAGATACTATAAGTACGGGTAATACCACACAAAAGCTGTGGAGAAGACAGGCGGTCGCTTTTTCATGACCGGCGTCATAAAAAACAAGACTGTCGATAAAACGGTAAATTCTCCGCGACGGTAAGGAAGGGTGTGTGCGGGAAACCCAAGAAGGGTGTCCTGCGCCATTGAAATCCTAAGTTTTCAGAACTTTTATAAAGTTCTGAAAACTTGTTCAGCGGGGCGAAAAGACTTTTTCGACACGCTGAAACGCCGCGCAAAATACGCGGCGTCTTTCGTTATGACTATTCTTCGTTAAGAATCCTCTTCGTTCTCCGGCGTGGGGGTGTTGAGCAGGAGGTCAATGATCTCGCTGTACAGTTTCTCCGGGGCTTGCCGGAATCGCTCTGCCAGAACTTTTCCCATATCTTCCCTCGGTACCATGAGCTTCAGGTCCATCACGTTGCCCATATCGTCATCCAGAGACAGGGAAACGGTGAACGTGCCGTTGGGACGCGGTTCCGTAGAGCTTTTTACCTGATTCTTCCGCCGCAGGGCCCGGTTACAGACGTTCAGATTCTTGTCGCACCGCAGCCGGACGGAATAGGGGAGGCTGGTCTCGCAGATCTCGCTGTTGCGCCGGCCCTTTTCCGTAATGGCATAGAGCCCGCTCTCCTCATCCAGAGACAGGTGTTCTGTTTTTACCAGGTCCGCCAGACACTCGGAAAAATCGAAGTAGTCAACGGCATCGTCGCAGAGGGTCAGATCCAGCAGCGTATCAAAGGGCACCGGTTCAATGACCCGGGCGGCCAGATATAAAATAAGGAACTTGATCTCCAGCTTGTCCTGGATAAATCCGCGTGCGGTCATGGAAGCTCTCCTTTGTGTGTGAATCGTTCTTTTATTTCAGTATACCCCAGACGGGCATGATTGTACAGCCGGAAATTTGTCGAAGCCTGACGAAATTTCCCTTGACGGCTCTACTATGCCTTGGTATGATGAAGTTAACATAATATGAAAGGGCGGGATACCTTGAAAAAGAGAGCATGGGCGCTGGCGCTGGCGTTTCTTCTGGTCCTGACAGGCTGCGGCAAAAAGGAGGAACCGGTCCCTGATCCGGAGCCTCCTGCGGCAGAGGAACCCATTGTAACGCCGGAACCGGAAGCGGAACCGGAGCCTGTCGTACCGGCGGGAATGAATCCGCTGACAGGACTTCCCATGGAGCCGGAATATGAGCGGAACCGTCCGGTGGCAGTGATGCTGAACAATCTGAAAAAGGCCCAGCCGCAGCTTGGCAACGCTCAGGCCGACATCATCTATGAGGTTCCTGCCGAGGGTGGCATTACCCGGATGCTGGCAGTCTACCAGACCTTGGACGGCATCGGGACCCTTGGCAGCATCCGCTCTTCCCGTCCCTATTACATTGAACTGGCGCTGGGCCACGACGCTCTGTACGTCCATGCTGGGGGCAGCCCGGAGGCGTATCAGGATCTGAAAAGCTGGAAGGTGAACAACATCGACGGCGTCAACGGCAGCGCCAGCCAGAGCGCCGTGTTCTGGCGAGATCAGGAGCGCAGAAAGACCATGGACTACGAGCACACGCTGGTGACCTCCGGCGAGAAGATCCAGAGCTTCTGGGACGGCAGCAAGTACGCCAAGACCCATGGGGATGGATATACCTATTCCCAGACCTTTACCGACGAGCCGCTGACCGGCGGCGCGACGGCGGAGCACGTCAAGCTGGCCTACACCAGCTATAAGACCGGCCTGTTCGACTACGATGCCGCCACCGGCAAATATCTGGTGAGCCAGTACCAGGCCCCCTATGTGGACGGCAACACCGGTGAGCAGGTGAGCGCCGTGAACCTGTTGCTTTTGGAGACGAACATCTCCGTGATCTCCGGGGATAAGAAGGGCCGTCTGAAGGTCCGCACCACCGGAGAGGGAGACGGCCTCCTTTGCCGGAACGGGCAGAGTGTTCCCATCCATTGGAGCCGCGCGGACCGGAACAGCCCCTTTGTATACACCACGGCGGACGGCCAGCCGCTGGCTCTGGGCCGGGGAAACAGCTATGTCTGCATCATGGACCCCAAAACCAGTAAAGTGGAATGTTCCTGATACATAAGATCCGAACTCAAACAAACCCGGAGACACATTTGTGTCTCCGGGCTTTTCCTTATTTGTGACAGCAGGCGCAGAAGTTCTTGGCCTCCTCGTAATCCTCCGGGAGGGCCACGGTGTTGGGCGGGAAAAATTCGCCCACAGGGAAGTTGATGTTGCGGAACAGGCTGCAAGGATCGTCGGTGCTGCCGCAGGAGCACTCTTTCTCCGGCATACAGTAATCGTACACCGGCACCAGGAGCTGGGAATCCCGCTCCAGACGGACGATGGAGAACTGGCCCAGGGTAATGTAGATCCGGCGGCCTTCATCCCCGCCGCAAAGTTCCCCGCCGAAGCACTGGCTGATGGCCGGGGGCACCTCACACAGATCGCAGTCGCAGTCCCGTCGGCTGCAACCGCTCTCCACGAGCCGGGCGTCCAGAACGATGGGGTCCACCGCCTCCACAACCGCCTCGGGTAAATTAGACCGGCGCAGCATGGGGATATCCGGCTCCCCGGAGCGGAACTTGGAGGAGAAGATCTTGGCGCTGCCCTCGCTGCCGAACAGGATGGCCCGCTTGTCAAAGACGCACAGGCCCTCCACCGTCACCGGTGCGGGACAACTGGTATAGGCTTGCAGGGTCACGTTGTAGAAAAACCGCATATCCACCGTGTAGAAACCCCGATTGAAATTGACCGGCTCCACATCCACATAGACATACAGCAGGTCCGCGGACCCGCCCTTGACGGAGAGGGCGTGATTGATGACGTCTACGTACTGGAGCTTCGGGTAGAACCGCAGGTCCTCGATGCAATCCTTATCCCGGCAGGAGTCATAGATCTTACGTGTATGGACGCAAACCGCCTCACGGATGCCGCCGGTGCCCTCCACGGGGCCGGGCATGACTTTCTCAGGCATTGTGTTACCTCCTAAACGATGTAGCGAAGGGAATTTCCTTCAATCCAGTCTATGCGGAGGCTTCCATAAGGTGAAAAATGGGGGACCCCCACTTTTTCATTTGGCATATCCGGGCGGGGGCCGTCATACACTGGAGCAACAACAAAAGGAGGGACGACCCTTGGAACGAAGAGAATGCGTGACGCGCTATGAACTGGCGGCGGCCATCCTGCCCAGCCGCTTGCGGCGGATCGCCATGGAACTGCCGGAGATGGACAAGAAACGGGCGGAGGAATTTCGCTTACGGGCGGGGCACTGTCTGTCGGTGCTGCTGCCGGAGGGAGAACGGTCGCTGGAGGCCATCGTCACCACGGAGGAATTGGAGACCTTGTGCGACATTGCCGCGGAATTTTCCCGCTACGCCTCCATTGAAACATTGCGGCAGGGGTTTCTTCCGGTGCGGGGTGGCTTCCGGGTGGGACTTTGCGGCTCCGCCGTGGTGAAGGACGGGGAGGTCACCAATCTGAAACAGATCTCCTCCGCCGTGATCCGCATTTCCAGGGAGCAGAAGGGCATCGCGCAGGCCGTGGCCCCACGGTTGTTCCGGGACGGGCGGTTCGTCAGCACCCTGCTGCTGTCCCCGCCGGGGGGCGGCAAGACCACACTGCTGCGGGATCTGGTGCGGCAGCTTTCTCAAGGGGAAGGCGTCCCGCCCCAGCGGATCACCCTCGTCGACGAGCGGGAAGAGATCGCCGTCATGTATCGGGGACAGCCTCAAATGGATGTAGGTCCCCGGACGGACGTTCTCAGCGGCTGTCCCAAGGCACTGGCGATCCCCATGGCGCTGCGGGCTATGAATCCGCAGATCATCGCCGTGGACGAGATCACCGTCCGGGAGGATCTGCGAGCCATCTCGCAGGCGGCGGGCTGCGGCGTGGCGCTGCTGGCCACTATCCACGCCTCCAACGTAGAGGAGCTGCAAGCCAAGCCCTTGTATCAGGAACTGCTGGCTGGGCGGATGTTCCGTCAGGCTGTGCTGATCCGAACAGGTCCGGAGAGGCGGCTGTACGCCGTGGAGGATCTGCCGTGATAAAACTGGTGGGCAGTCTGTGCGTGTTGTTCGCGGGAGGGAGCGTCTGGTGGCTTCAGCATCAGGAGCAACGGCGCCGGCGGCAGGTCTTGGTGGAGTTGGCGGCGGCGCTGGACGGCATGGAAACGTCTATCCGGCTGAATCGGACGCCGCTGCTGCCGCTGTTCCGACAGGCGGCGCAGGGCCGCTGCCGGGAGGTATCCCAACTATTTGACAGGGGCGCGGCGGTTTTGGCAGCAGGGAGATCCCCGGAAACCGTCTGGTGTCAGGCAGTCTCCTGCCTGTCGGTGTCGGAAACGGACAAGCGGGCCTTGTCCGAGCTGGTCGATGCCTTGCAAGGCGATGAAACGAGTGCCTGTAAAGGATTATTACTTGTAAGAGAAGAACTGCAAAACAGCCTGTCACAACTGGAAAAGCAGCGCCCGGAGGAGGAAAAACGCACGGCGGCCCTTTGCTTTTCCGCCGCGGCGTTGCTGGTGATCTTACTGATTTGAGGAATGAACGATGGATGTAGATCTGATTTTCAAAATTGCCGCTGTGGGGATCTTGGTCGCGGTGCTGAATCAGCTTTTAGTCCGCTCCGGCCGGGAGGAGCAGGCCATGATGACCACCTTGGCGGGTCTTGTGGTGGTCATGATGATCTTGGTGCGGGAGATCAGCGGACTGTTCCAGCTCATCAAGACCCTGTTTGATCTCTGAGATGGCGCTGGTGACCCAGGCGGCGGCGCTCTGCGTGATCGCGGCCCTGCTGGGACTTGTCCTCCGCCGGAGCAACCCGGAGATCACGCTTTTGCTGGCATTGGCGGCAGCAGCGGCGGTTTTGCTGGCCTTAGCGGAGCCACTGACGGAATTACTGAGGTTTCTGGAACGATTGGCGGAGCAGAGCGGTGTTTCCCGGACGCTGCTGACGCCCCTCTATAAGACGGTGGGCATCGCCCTTGTGGTAAAAGTGGGCGGCGGACTGTGCCGGGATGCCGGGGAAAGCGCACTGGCCGCCGCACTGGAATTTGTCGGGACAGTCTGCGCCCTTTTGACGGCGTTGCCTCTGCTGCGGGCGGTGCTGGAGCTGGTAACGGAGCTGAGATGATGAAACACTTGAAAACCTGCTGCTTTTTGGGACTGGCCCTTCTGCTGCTGACGCTCCCGGTCCGGGGCGCGGAGCTGCCGCCGGAGGTGGAGCGGGCGCTGCCACGAGAGGCCGGTCAGCTTTTGAAGGACGTGGACCACTGGGATGTGAACAGCTTTCCGGAGGGACTTTGCGCCATCTGGAACCACCTCCGAAAAGACGTGAACACCGTTTTGCGGCGGCAGATCCGGGGGGCGGTATCAGTGCTGCTGGTGGCGGTGCTGTGCGGATTGGTCAGCGGCTTTCAAAAGGGCGTAGGAGACGAGAACCGGTTTCTGCCCATGGCAGGCGGGCTGGCCGTCACCGCTCTGACGGCAGGCAGTCTGGACAGCCTGATGGGGGCAGGGACTGCGGTCATGGAACAGATGAACACCTTTTCCAAGGCACTCCTTCCCACGCTGGCCGCCGTTTCCGCTATCTCCGGCGGGGCCGTAGGCGCGACGCTGCGGCAGATCGCAACGGTGTTTTTTGCGGACCTGCTGCTGGGGCTGATCCACGGACTGCTGATGCCCATGGTCTATCTCTACGCCGGGGCGCTGGCGGCTGGCTGCTGCCTTGCGGACAAGCGACTGACGGCGGTGGCGGAGCTGTTGAAAACCGTTTGCACCAAGCTGCTGACCGCCGCGCTGCTGGCCTTTACCCTCTACCTCACCGTAGGCGGCATTTTCGCGGGAACGGTGGACAGCGCCAGAGTGCGGGTAACGAAAACCGCCATTTCCGGCATGATCCCCGTGGTGGGGGGCATCATCGCGGAGGCATCGGAAACCGTGCTGGCCGGGGCGGGGCTTTTGAAGGGGGCTATCGGCGTGTTCGGTCTGTTGGGAGTGCTGGCCCTGTGCGCCTATCCTTTTTTACAGCTGGGGATCCAGTACCTGCTCTACAAGCTGACGGCTTTTTTGGCCTCCGTCATTGGAGATACGGAACTGTGCGGACTGATTGGCGGCCTTGGCGGTGCCTTCGGTCTGATCCTGGGCATGGTGGGAAGCTGCGCACTGGTGCTGCTGGTTTCTATTCTGGCCTCCGCTGCCGTGGTGACATCATGATGGCGGCGGCCCGGGCGTGGCTGACGGCGGTGGTGTCCGTGACGCTGCTGTTGTCTGTGGTACAGACGCTGATACCAAAGGGAAGTCTGCGGGAGATCGCCTCCTTTGTGGGGGGACTGCTTCTGCTGGCTGTGCTTTTGCGGCCCCTTGGGAGTGTGGACCTGTCGGCTGTTTCCCTGGATCTTGCCCCCTACCGGCAAACGGTGGAGCAACGGCAGGCAGAATTGGAGCAAGAGGGACAGAAAGAGCTGATAGGACTCATAGAAGCCGAACTGGGATCATATATATGGGACAAGGCGGCTGATCTGGGTCTGACGCTCCAGGTCCAAGTCACCGTGGAGCCGGACGGCAGCGGCGTTCCCGTCCCCGTTTCTGTGGAACTGACGGGGCCGAGGTCCGAAGTGCTGTCCCGGTGGCTGGAAACGGAGCTGGGCGTCCCGGCGGAAAGACAGGTGTGGAATGAAAACTGAAGGAGTGCGGAAGCTATGGGACCGATACAAATACGCGGCACTGATCTTGCTGATCGGCGCCGGGCTGCTGTTATGGCCCGGTGGGAGCGGGCACACGGCTCAGATTGGGCAGAGCGAAGCGCCACCGGCCTATACAGCCGCGGAGACGCTGCGAAAGGACTTGGAGGAAATTTTGGGTCAGATCCAGGGCGTAGGGACCGTGCGGGTGCTACTGACGGTGGATACCGATGGAGAACGGCAGTTGGCCCAGAATACGGAGCTGCGGTACAGCGGCAGCGCAGCGGCACCGGAGGACTATTCCCGGACCTCGGAGCCGGTCCTGCTGGACGGCGGGGACCGGGAGGAGACCGTTGTGACCCGGACGGCGTATCCCACCTATCGGGGGGCGCTGGTGGTCTGTCAGGGGGGCGACCGGGCCGACGTGAAGCTGGCAGTCACCGAGGCGGTGTCCGCCTTGACCGGACTGTCCAGCGACCGCGTCACCGTGGCAAAGTGTCAGTGATCATTTGGAGGAGGAACAAAGCTATGAGCGGAAACGCGAAGCGGAATCTTGTGGTAGGCACCATGGCGGTGCTGGTGTGCGCGGCTGTGGGACTGAACTGGAAATACTCCACGCAGGAGGCCCTCCAGCAGGCGGAGGAGACAGGAACGAAAATTCTGGGAGAGGCCACGCTGGTCTCCGGTCAGGAGGGAACAGAACTGGCGGAGGACACCGTCTACGAGGGGGACGACTATTTTGCCTCCGCCCGGCTCACCCGGCAGCAGGCAAGGGACAGCGCCATTTCTCTCCTTGAGGATGCCGCCAAGCAGGAGGACGCGGACAAAGAAGTGGCAAACCAGGCGTCGGAGAGTATTCAGGTGCTGGCGTCCTACACGTTGAAGGAAGCCCAGATTGAAAATCTGGTGACGGCTAAGGGGTACACCGACTGCGTGGCCTTTATGGGGGATGATTCCCTGAGCATTGTTGTATCCACGGCGGACGGAACGCTGAATTCCACGGACGTAGCCAAGATCACGGACATCGCCATGACTGAGACCGGCTATGCCGCCAGCGCCATTCGGATCATGGCGTCAAATTAGCTGTTGTAATTTTCGGAATTGCATGGTAGAATAACACATTAGAAATGAAGTTCGCCGCCAAGATACAAAAAGGAGAATCACAATGGCTGAAAATAAGGGTTATATGACGCTTTCCGACGAGCAGGGAAGCATCCACATTTCCGAGGAGGTCATCGCCGCTATTGCGGTGGGCGCCGTCCGGGAGGTGGAAGGCGTTTCCGGCATGATGGGGAATCTGGGTACCAGCGTTGCGGATCTGGTGACCAATAAGAAGGGTGCTCAGAAGAACGCCAAGGGCGTAAAGATCGAAATGACCGAGACCGGTCTGGTGCTGGATATCTACCTGACGGTGGCATACGGCCACGCTATCCCCGAGGTGGCAGAAAATGCTCAGAAGACTGTGGCCTCCGCAGTCAGCGCAATGACCGGCTGCACCGTGGAAACGGTGAACATCCATGTGGGCGGCGTGACCCTGGCCTGATTGCCAGACTGAACAAGAGAGAAAAGGACGAGAGAAGCTATGACACGGAATACCGCACGGGAAATTGCCGCGCATCTTTCCTACGAATTGAGCTTCACGGATAAAACCGTGGAAGAGCTGCTGCAGGAGCGGCTGACCAGCGAGGCGTTTGCCGAGCTGGCGGAGGAAGACTCCCTGTATACAGAAGCGCCCAACGCCAAGCAGGTGGCGTATATCACCCGCCTGGTGACCGGCGTGAATGAACATGCCGCCGAGCTGGACGGCTATATCGCCAAGTATGCTAAGAACTGGAAGTTCTCCCGCATTCCTCTGGTGGCCTCCGCCATCATGCGGGTAGCCATGTACGAGATCCTCTACATGCAGGACATTCCCAATGGCGCCGCCATCAACGAAGCGGTGGAGATCGCCAAAAAATACGAGACGCCGGAAACCGTGAAGTTTATCAACGGAATTCTGGGCAGCTTCGCGCGGGAAGAGATCTCCCAGTAAGCATCTTAACAAACCGGCAGAGCGGATGCGGCACAGACCGCCTCCGTTCTGCTTTTTTACACAAGGAGACGCCACGGAACAGCGCAATCGGGGGATCGACGGCCTGTTCCGCCCATTCTGCGTCAAGGCGTTTTTCCGGTGGGCGGCGGCCGTGTGGCCTGACTGGATAAGGAGTGACCTATGGAACAGCATATTTTCAGCGTCACGGAGGTCAATGAGCTGGTGAAGCTCCTGCTGGACAACGAACCCATGCTGTCTGGCATCTGCGTCCGGGGCGAGATCTCCAACTATAAAATGTACCCCTCCGGGCACCACTATTTTTCCCTGAAGGATCCCACCGGAGCCATCCGGTGCGTCATGTTCAAGGGACAGGCCCTGCGTCTGCGCTTCCGTCCGGAAAACGGCATGAAGGTGCTGGTGACGGGCCGGGTCAGTGCCTTTCCCCGGGACGGCGCATACCAGCTTTACTGCAACACCATGACCCCGGAAGGGGCGGGAGATCTGGCACTGGCCTTCGAGCAGTTGAAGGAACAGCTCTATAAAGAGGGACTTTTTGAACAAGCCCACAAAAAGCCCCTGCCCCTATTCCCGGAGCGCATCGCTATTGTGACCTCCTCGGCGGGGGCTGCGGTCCACGATATGATCCGCATCCTGCGGCGGCGGTATCCCTTGGCAAAGGTGATCTTGCTGCCGGTGCGGGTACAGGGGGCGGAGGCCCCGCCGGAGATTGCGGGGGCCATCCGGTATGCCGACAAATGGAAGATCGGCGATGTCATCATCACCGGCCGGGGCGGCGGCTCTATGGAGGACCTGTGGGCCTTCAACGATGAGCGGGTGGCCCGTGCCATCTACGCCTGTGAGACCCCGGTGATCTCCGCCGTAGGCCACGAGCCGGACGTCACCATCTCTGACTTTGTGGCGGACGCCCGGGCCTCCACGCCCTCCAACGCCGCGGAGATCGCGGTGCCGGATCAGGTGGAGCTGCGGCGGCAGCTCAGCGACCTGGCGGAGCGGATGACCGGCAGCGAAACATCCCGCCTGCAAGCCCTGCGGGAGCGAGTGGATGCACTGGGCTGCAAACGGGTCCTGACGGACCAACTGGCCTACGTACAGGACAAGCGCATGGAGCTTTTGCACTTGCAGCAGCGCCTTGGAGATCTGGCGAATGCCGAGATTGCACGAAAGCAAAAATCCTTTACAGCTCTTGCGGCGTCATTGGATGCCATGAGTCCTTTGAAGGTTCTGGGCCGGGGCTACGCCGTGGCCCGGAATGAGGCGGGGCAGGTGCTGAAAAGCAGCGGGGAGACCCATATAGGCGAGCGGATACAGGTGACATTGGGCAGCGGCGGCCTGACCGCCGTGGTGGATCATATCGAGGAGGCACGGAATGGCGACTAAAAAACTGAGCTTTGAGGAAAAGCTGTCCCGGTTGGAAGAGATCGTGGCAGCGCTGGAAAAAGGGGATGCACCCTTGGCGGATTCCCTACGGTTATTTGAGGAGGGGACCAAGCTGGTCAACGCCTGCTCCACGGAGCTGGACAAGGCGGAGCAGCAGGTGGTCAAGCTGATGAAGGGACCCGACGGCACGCCTGTGGAGCTGCCCTTTGAAAGTACGGAGGATTGACATGGAAAAGACTGCGTTTGACGTCCGGTATCAGGAATACCTAAAGGTGATCGAGGACTATTTGAACAGCCTGTTTGCAGGGAAGCCTCATTGGGCGGACGTCTATGAGGCCATGCGGTATAGCGTTCTCTCCGGCGGCAAGCGGCTGCGTCCGGTAATGACGCTGGAATTTGCCCGGCTGTGCGGCCTGGACTGGCACAAGGCCGTGCCGGTTGGCTGCGCTCTGGAACTGGTCCACACGTATTCTCTGATCCACGATGATCTGCCTTGTATGGATGACGACGATCTCCGCCGGGGCAAGCCCACCAACCACAAGGTTTACGGTGAGACCTTGGCGGTACTGGCGGGAGACGCCCTCCAGCCTGCGGCCTACCGCCTGATCCTGACGGCTCCCGGCCTGACCGATGTCCAGCGTGCGGATTGCGCCCTGATCCTGGCGAATGCATCCGGCCCGGACGGTATGGTAGCGGGGCAGGTGCTGGACACGCTGCACCATCCCTCTACCCAGGATGAGTTAACGGAGGTCCACCACCTGAAAACCGGCGCTATGATCGCCGGGGCCTGTATGCTGGGTGTCGGCGCTGCCGGTGGCAGTGAAACGGTCCGAAAAGCGGCAGAGACCTACGGATATCAGTTGGGTCTGGCCTTCCAGATCCGTGACGATATGCTGGATGTCATCGGCAACGCCGATGAATTCGGCAAGCCCATCGGCTCCGACAAGGACGAGGGCAAGGTCACTTATGTGGACCTGCTGGGCCTGGATGATTGCGACAAGCTGGTCCATAAGCTGACGGAACAGGCGATCTCCGCCGTGTCCGACTTGGACCGGGAGGGCTTTTTGACCGCATTGGCGGAAAGCCTCACCGAGCGTACGAAATAAGACAACAAACACCGGGAGGGATGCGTTCCCCCCTCACAGGGGTAACAAGTAATTCCTGGGATACCCCGGCAGGTCATCGTGTTTACGATGCCTGCCGGGGCTTCTCTGTGTCCTGGGTTTGTAAGGGGTCCGGTGCTTCCGGTGTTTCTTCCGCGTCCTGCTGACCACTGCCGACATAGCCAATGCCGTTGTAGTAGATCTCCACGGTCTGGGGCGCGTGCTTAGACCACTTTACCTCTTTCTCGTGGACTACGATCCTCTCAATGAACAGCCGCAGCAGCTCCGGCGTCAGCTCCGTGATATCCGTGTACCGCTTCGCCTTGTTGAGGAAGCTGTCCGTCCCGCTCACCGTTTCCCGCAGGCGTTGGATGTCGGCTTCTTTCTGCGGGATACTTGCGGCGATTTGATTCTGCTCCTCCATATAGCTGCCGGAAAGCATCTGGAACTGTTCTGCGGTGATACGGCCAAGCACACTGTCCTCATACAGCTTCTTGAAGATGGTGTCCAATTCCATTTTCCGTTTCCGCATGGCTGCCAGTTCTTTCTCCTGCCTGCGGATCTCCCGCTGAAGCTCAGCGGACTGCTTGCTGCCAATGTAGGCGGCGAACTTTTCCGGATGTTCCCGCGCCGCGCTCGTCACCCGGCGCAGGTCCTCCAGTACGATCTCGTCCAGAACACACTCCCGGATGTAGTGGCCCGTACAGGCTTCGCCATCCTTCTTGTAGGTGCGACAGATAAAGTGATTGTAGCTGGCGGACATGGTATGCGCCCGGTGCAGCACCATGTTGGAGCCGCAGTCGGCGCAGAACACAAGACCGGAATACTTGTTCTGTTCTTCCATCTTGGTCAGACGGCGCTTGTTCTTCCGCACTCTCTGTACCATGTCCCAGACCTCCCGCGTAATGAGGGCGGGATGGGTATTCTCAAAGACCATGCATTCCTCTCTTGGATGCTCGACCCTCCGTTTGTCCTTGTAGGACTTCGTACTGTACTTCATGTTGACGGTGTTGCCCAGATAAATTTCGTTTTCCAGCAGGTTGGCAATGGCGCTGTCAGACCAGTTATACGGATGTGCTGTATCCAGACAGGTGTGCGTGATGCCGTACCTGGTGTAGGCGTACATGGTGGGCGTCAGGATCTGCTCTTTCTTGAGAATGCGGGCAATTTGGCTGGGGCCACTGCCGCTGGCGCACATGGCAAAGATCCTGCGGACGATGGCTGCCGCCTCTTCGTCCACGATTAGTTTTTTCGTGTCCGGGTCCTTTCGGTAGCCGTAAGGCGTTCTGGTTCCCAGCCGTTCCCCCCGTTCCGCTTTGGCCTTCAGCACCGCACGGATCTTCCGGCTGGTGTCCCGAATAAACCACTCGTTGAACAAATTTTTGAACGGCATGAGATCATTGCTCTCACTGCTGTCGGTATCCACATTGTCATTGATGGCGATGAAGCGGACGCCGAACATGGGGAAGCGTTCCTCAATGTAGAGTCCCGTGTGGAGCTGATTTCTACCGAGGCGACTGAGATCCTTGGTCACGATGATCCCGATCTCGCCGTTTTCCATGTCTGAGATCATCTGCTGGAACGCCGGTCTTTGGAAGTTTCC
>UQUC01000019.1 GCA_900544105.1 uncultured Oscillibacter sp.
CCCAAAGCGTAGTTAATGGTTCAGCCGCAACAAGTTCTCCATCGATTTTCCTTAATTTATCTTTATAAAAAAGGATTCTCTCCCCTTTGATGAAATACATATCAGGATTATTCTCTCTGTGCAGATAACAAATATTGTCTTGATTGGATAAAGAGTCTTTTATCTTTTCTTGAATATCCTTTCCCACGCTCTTCATGTCAGGCCGCGCAGTACGAATAACTGATGCAGCATTAGAAATAACAAAATCGTCCATTAAAGCTGGATTTTCTTTAATTTCTTTTCTCGCATCCGACAGAGACAATCGTTTTGAATTTGCATAAGCTTCCGCCAATGTAATAATATTCCAATCAGAATAAGCTGCGTTAATATTCGTGATGAATTTTGTGTATCTTGTATCACGAGTCATCCTTTTCGTATAAACTTTGTTGGGCTTCCAACGTGTTTTGTCTTTTGCAACCATAATGATATAGTTTGTAGTCGTTACACAACCAGGATTAATTGCCTTGTGTCCTGTCGCAGCTCCTCCGGATGTAAAAACGCCGATATGACATTGCCGCATTCCGCAGTCAGCAAGGGAGACCAGCGCTGCAATACCCAGTGTCCCACATCGCAGTCCACGATGTTTCGCGGGCTTAAAATACGGTAATACCGCTCCTGCTTGGCGGCAAAGGATTCCTCCGTATCCGTCCAAAAAGGCGAGAGATAGCTCACCGTCAGCACTACCGTCGCGCCTGGAGCGATGTGTCCTGAAAACTCACGCAGCTGGGGAAGAGAAGGCGTACACATTTCCCAAGCGAACCGTTCCCGTTTCCTCCATACGCAAGTTGGGCGGCAACACCCAGCAGCGGTGCGTCCATGGAAGTCGCGTATTCTGTGATCTCCGCATCATCGGGCTTGCGGGGTAAGCGGCCATTGGCCTCAAAATACGCCATAAGATCACGGATCGGCTGAAGCAGCTCCGCTGTCCAATCCTGCTCCTGTCCATAACGCAGTGTGGTTATGATACCGGGACAAAGCCGCAGTGCGTCCTGGGCCTCTGTATTGTTGCCCGCCGCGCCGCCCAACAGCACGTCGAACGCTGCCATATCATACGCCGTCAGCTTGGAACCGTAGGCGGCGGGGTCCGCTTCCAGCTGGGGGATCTGATATTCCATGGGTTCGGATGAAGGCGCATCCGGCGCCTCCGCCGGCTGGCCGGCACAGCCTGCCATCAGCAAAACAAATAGCCCGCTCAATATATATATATATATATGAATCATCGGGTGTGAAATCTTATGGAACGCTTTCAGCATACACGCTGTCTCCTTACATTTGGATCTTCTCAAAGAAAAGAATCTCAGCATCAAAGTAAGGCGTCATATCCCTTCAACATGGAACTGACGCGCGAATTCTTCAAGAAATAAAAACTCAAAAGTATCACGGCGCCGGTTCCCAGCGCGAATCTGTTCGGCAAGCGCCTGCGTTTTGAAAATCGAAGCTGTTTTTGCGTTCTCCGCATGGGAAAGCAGGTATTCCTGCGGAAACAGTGCGGCCCAACGGTCCGTCGGCGCGCCAAAGCCCATCTTATTTGTGCGCCAGACAACTTCCTTGGGCATTCGGCTGTCAAAAATCTCACGCATAATATTTTTCGTATAGCCGTTCCGGATCTTCAAGGCCGGTGGGATCCGCGCCGCCAGCTCAACAAACCGGTAGTCCATAAACGGAATCCGGCTTTCGATGGAAGCGGACATATATAACCGGTCATCAAAGCGGACAATATGCGTCAGCTGTGTGGCGGTCAGCTCTGTTTTCAGCAGCGCCTGGAGCGACGCCGGATACCGCAGCCTTCTCATTTCACTGCGGTCTCTCCAGCCAAGAACCTCAGGCCGCACAAACCGCGCAGCCCGTTTCCACACCCGCGTATCCATGACCGCGGGGCAATTGAAGTAAAAGAACATGGCAAAGAGCTGCCACAGGGACAGTGCGGAATGGAGGGAAGCCTGGCAGTATTCCTTCAGCATCGGGAGAACTTTTCCCTGTTTGATCAAATCCAGGAAATAATAGGCATAGTAACGTTCATAGCCGAACATCGTTTCATCGCCGCATTGTCCGTTCAATACTACCTTAAAGCCCTGGCTGCGTATTTCGTCCAACAGGATCTGGGGACCCAAAAGGGCAAGACTGCCGATCCCCTCAACGTCCCAGACCAACCGCTCAAACCGCCCGGTTATATCATCGGAGGGGTCCGGAAGGATCTGATGCCCCTGACAGCCGCAGTACCGGTTGACCATGTCCGCAAAGCTCCACTCGTCACAGTCGCTGCGACCGGGATAACTGGTTGTGAATGTATGCAGCAAGGCCGGATCTGCCATTTGAGAACAGATCTCCGTGACCAGGCAGGAGGAATCCAACCCACCGGATAACAATGCGGCCAGCGGCGCATCGCTGCGAAGGCGCCAGCGGCAACTTCGGGCAAATTCATCGGCAACCATCCGCTGCCAATCCTCCGCAGACAGCTCATCGTTCAACTCCGTATGCAATTCCCAATACGGCACAGCATCGATGGACTGAATACGGCTCAGATGAGCGTCTATCCGCACCACAAGCTTATGACCGGGACGAAGCTGACGCATTCCCGCAATCAACGTCTGCCCATTATAATCGGAGATCCGGTACATCAAATTGGCGGCAAGGTAACTGTGATCGAACCTGCGGGGAATCCTGTCATCCTGGCAGAGCTGTTTCAGTTCCGACCCGAAAAGCAGCTTACTGCCCTGCTGCCAATAATGAAAAGGCTTTGCCCCCAAACGGTCACGGGCACAAAACAGCTTCCGTTCCGCTCCGTCCCACAGAGCAAAGCTCCACATTCCATTGAAGTGAGAAAGACAGTCCTCGCCCCAGACGCGATACGCCTGCAATAAAACCTCGGTATCACAGGAAGTCTGAAAACGGCAGCCAAGCCCCTCAAGCTCCTGACGGAGCTCAAGATAGTTATAAATTTCTCCGTTGTAGACCACAGTCAAATCGCGCTGTGCCAGCGTCATAGGCTGATGCCCGGAAGGGGAAAGGTCCAGAATACTCAGGCGGCGATGTCCCAGCCCGAGGAAAGCCCCGCCTTCAGCAGCATCAGACAAAGTTGGCAGCCCCAGAGAGGAAACGGTGTCCGGGCCGCCGCAGAAAACCGTGCTGTCCGCGCCGATCAGCGCATAACCCTCATCGTCCGGTCCACGATGCCGGATCACGTCATTCATTTTTTTCAGGACCTCACGGTTTACACCGTTTTCAAGATCCAAATAACCACTAATTCCGCACATAAACGCTCCTGAATTATCTATGTTTGATTTCCCGCAGCAGCCGGAACAGCAAAGGACTGGCAGCCACAGCATAAGCGGCAAAACCAGCCGCAGCAGCGGCGGCAAAACGCAGGAAGCTGCCCTGCCCGCTCAACAGCAGCCGAACGCCGTAAGCCGCACCGCCGCAGGCCGCACAGCCCACCGCAAGCCACGGAAGCGCGGAGACCACACCCGAACCACGGAGGGCCGGATGGTTTTTACGCGCCGTGACCAAATTCAGACAGCCGCAAATAAGCACTGAAACGCTGGTCGCCACCGTTACGCCGCGTACGCCAAACAACGGACACAGGGCGATACTCAGGACAATGTTAAAAAGGATGCCGATGCTGCTGTTGACCATTGGACGGCGGGAATCCTGATAGCCGTAGAGGTAACGGCTGTACACCTCCCGCAGCACCAGCGGCGGGAACATCAGCGCATAGCCGACCAGCGCCTGCGCGCAGACCCGAATACTCTCCTCGCCAAAAGCGCCCCGCCCATAAACAACGGCAACGATGTCCTTTGCGCACAAAGCGGTCAATACACTGACCGGAAGAAAAACCGTCAGCAGGATGACCGCTGTCTGGGAGGTCAGCTCCGCGGCACGACGATCATCCTTTTGTGAGATCCGCTCTGTGACATAAGGAAAGAATATGGAGGCAAAGCTCGTGATAAAGGTGCCGACCAGATTACTGAGCACAGCCGCGTAATTGAGCGCGGTCACAGACCCCGCGGCCAATCCGGATACAAGCATCTTATCCACAAGCTGATTGACATAGACAAGAGAATAGCCTAACAGCAGCGGTCCCATCATGCGGAGCAGCCGCCGGACGGCCGGATTCCGGAAAGGGTTCCCCCTGCTGATTCTCCAATACTGCCGGGAGACAACCATTGTATAGACAGAATTCCACAGCGGATAGACCAAAAACGCGGCAGCCATGGAAAACAGGCCGAGGCGGTCCTTTAATAACAGGATCAGAATGATCGTCCAGAGGCTTTGATTGATATTGATGATCTCTCCAGGAATAAACCGCTTATTTGCGTGGAGAAGCGCGTTGAAGATCGCCGTCCACATAAACAGCAGCAATACCGGCGCATAGATACGCAGCCAATGTCCGACCTCCGCCGAGGCTTCCGCATCATACCGGGGTGCGAGGAGCCGCGCGATCCATGGGGCGCAGAAAGCCGTGACCGCACAGATCACTGCCGTGATCAGAGTAAACGCTTTGAAAACATCAAAAGCAAAACGATGGGAAGCATCCTCACTCTGCTCACGGGTATGGATATACACGGGAATCAAAGCCGTCAGCAGTGACTGCACAAGAAGATACTGAATATCACCAATAAACCCTTGAGACAGGTTGAGAATATCGGTTTCCAGCGTTGTGCCAAAGGCCGCGGAGGCAATCAGCTGCTTGACAAAGCCCAGCAGCTTGCCCACAAGCAAAAGGCCCGTGACAGAAAAAAGCGTATGAAAGATCTGATGGTTCTGTTTCAACGTAACTGCCTCTCAGAAATCAGTTCGGATTTGCAGATTCTTTGGATGGGCTGTCCGGCGGCAGCTCCGCTTTCTTTGCCCCCCTGCACACAGCAAGGAACATGCCAAGCGCCAGTCCCACCAAGCCGGAGAAAATTACAATGATCTGGAAATTCTCCGCAGAGCTTACGCCGGCGTGCCCGTGTGCTATGACCGGATCGATCGTTTCCGGATCATTGGGATAAGCCGTCAGAACCAACGCGTTTTCCAGGCAAATGGAATCCGCCGTCTCAGAGACCTCTTTTCGGATCTCCTGTAATGCGGCAAGTGCCGCGTGGACAGCTTCATCAAAGTTATGGATCTGCGCGCGGACCGCATCCTGATTTTCTTCCAGCGCGGTCAGAGCCTCCTGCCCGCTCTGGATCTGCTGTAACAGATCCCCATATTCCACGGTCCGGGCCAGAATCGTATTGTAATAGGACAGGCTTTCCTCATTATCTACGACAGGCGGGCGAAGCGATTTTGCTACATCTGCTGCCGCTTCCGCGGAAAGAAGCTTCAGCTGATTGTCATGCAGATCTTCCCGCAGAACCGCTGCCTCTTCATCCAATAGGGACAGCGGAACGAGTACCGGCATCTGACTTTCCTGACGCGCGACGGCCTTATAATCCACGGCATACCAGCTCCGCAGCTGCTTCTTTTTCCGATGTCCCGGAAACCGGAAACGTCTCACACACCGCATTGGGCAATGCCAAGCCGTAACCAAGGGCGCACATCAGCGGGGAGCAATACCACAGGTTTCCGGAAATATTGGCCTGTACCACATAGGCGGTCAAAAACAGGAAAAAATAGCGGACACATTTCTGCTTCCATCCAACGCGCAGCAATTTTATAACCGCCCAGAAGATCAGAAGCATCAGCGGGACAAATCCCACCAGCCCCATTTCACACAAAAGCTCCAATGGAATATTGTGCGGGTACATTCCATATTTCACGGTATACCCCATGGGCCCCATACCAATCAATGGGGACTTCTTAAATTCCCCCAACGCCAGCTTGAAGAGCGTACCTCGGCTTTTGATCTCGATGGTCTCCCCGCCAGGTTCCTCCGGTGTGTCAGGTTCAGACGGCGTGTCAGGTTCAGACGGCGTATCCGGGCGGTTGGTCACCTGATGGTCTCCATCCTCTTTCACCAAGTCATCGATATGATCCGCGACCATCGGGTCTTCGTTTGAGGTAACAATCTCCCCTTGGGTCAGCCCCTGTAGGAACATGGTCATACGCGATGTGCCAAATCCCTGCGGCGCATAGATAAAAATGTTGAAGCACAGCACTGCCATCATCGCAGTGCTGAGGACGGCAGTCCTCCGGCGGCACTGGCGGTGCAGGCAGGCAGAGAACAGTGTGAAAACACAGAAACCGACCACGCAGAAATAAGTACCCCGCGTCCCTGCGGCGATGATAGCAATCCAGTATAGGGCAATCAGTACCCCACGGACACGCTGGGGATGCTTCAACTCCTGACCCAACACTGTCAACGGCTGCGCATCCAGAAAACGGAACATCATGACTAGCAGGAACGGCATCAGCGTATAGGAAACGCCCATATAATTGATAATGCCTAAATCCCTGCCCCAGTTGAATGGGTTGCAGTTGAAGAGCGCACCGTTGAAATAAATCAAAGCGGCGGGCGCGGCAAAAAGTCCGAGCCGCTCCAATATTTCAAAAAAATCCGCTTCATACCGTTTCCGAGCGGCATAAACCCCGGCGCAGAACGCGGGAAAGGAAAAAAAGACAAACTGCCCGGCATTATGGATCCATGTTCCCGTAAAGCCAAAATGCAGCAGCGCCCAGATGTAGCCGCCTGCGAAAAACAGCAGAACGGCTCCCAACGGGAGCAAGGAACGCAGTTTCAACTGCCCGAAACGCAGGACGGAAAGCAGTGCGGTAAAGGCAATTATAGCAAACAGGATGTTGCCAGCTATAAAAACGGACTGACGGGCAATATTGTCTTCAAAAGCCAGCCCCAGATAGTAAAAGAAAACATTGATTAAATTGCCAAGGCAAAAACTCAGCGGGAGCAAATATTTGCCGTAGGGGCTGGTCCATATCCCGGACAGGATTCGATCCATGAGAGAGTTCTCCTTTGTTCTCTATATATAATGCGCTGACAGGAATCTGCCGCACAAAAGCTGTTCGGCGGGAATCAATCGAATCTTCCCTCAAAGTCGGTGCTGGCCACGTGTTCCAGCGGCAGCTTCACCGGCTTGCCGGTGGCGGCGGACTGGTAGATCGCCAGGATCATCTCCAGGGCGTTGCGGCCCGCGACCGCGTCCACATAGGGCCTGCGGTCCTGTTCGATGGCGTCCACCATATCGGCAAACAGGCTGGTATGGCCGTTGCCGTAGACGTTGCTGGTGGCCTCCTGAAGGCCCTGGTTCTTGGCATCCTCCGCGTTCTCATCGGCGAAATTCCAGACGTCGATGTTGTTGGTGGACGTGCCGCCCAGCTTCACCGTGCCCTTTTCGCCGAAGAGATAGAGCGTCTCCTCCAGGTTCTTCGGGTAGACGTTCACCGTGCCCTCAATGGTGCCGACAGCGCCGTTTTTGAACTTCACCACGGCCATGCCGACATCCTCGCACTCAAGGTAATCGTGGAACTGTTGCTTCGTGACGCCGTAGACCTCGTCCACCTCGTCACCCATCATCCAGCGCAGCAGGTCCACGCCGTGGATGCACTGGTTCATGAGGCAGCCGCCGTCGCTGGCCCACTTGCCACGCCAGGGGGCCTGGTCGTAGTAATCCCGGTTCCGGTTCCAGCGGACGTGGATGCTGCCGTGAGACAGCCGACCGAAGCGCCCGGCTTCCAAGGCGCGGCGCATCTCCTGCACGGCCACATTGAAGCGGTTCTGGTGGCAGGCGGCCACCTTCACGTGCTTTTCCTCGCTGCGGCGGATGATCTCGTCCGCGTCGTCCATGTTCATGGCCATGGGCTTTTCGATGATGACGTTCACGCCGCGGTCGATGCAGCAGAGGGCAATCTCGGCATGGATGCCGCTCTCCGTGGCGATGGAGACCAGCTGAATGTCAGGATGCTCGGAGAGCATCTGCTTGTAGTCGGTATAGCGGGCGATGGAGGCGTCATTCTGGAGGTCATACTTGGCCAGCAGAGCTTCCATCTTCTCCGGCAGAATGTCGCACACGGCAACGATCTCCAGATGGTTATTGAGCGCGGCCTTGATGTGGTTGACCGCGATACGGCCGCAGCCGATGAGCGCGTATTTCATAGAAAAACCCTTTCTTCACATTCTCTGTCTATGGATGATCTCCTGGGAGAGCCTGGACATCCAGCCCGGCGTTCAATTTTGCCGCGCAAAGAACCATACATTCATACATACCAAGTTCATAGCCTGTATCGGCATCAAAGTATGGGTTCTGATCCCGTATAGTTGCAAAATCAAAATAGGGATTGCTATTACGGCTTTCTCCAAGCGGGAAAAGCTCCAGCGTATCCGCGTAAATCTTTTGAATGCGAGCATCTTCCAGAAGACTCCACCACCCAATCAAAATATGGACTGAATTTTCGTAACCGGAATAACCGACCCCTTCTGTGTTATAAGAATAACGGTAAACGCCGCAAGTTCCGTCCATAAAAGTGGATGCAAGCCAATAACCGTCCACCTTTTTGCAAATCACCTCAGAAAACTGTGTGGCAAGCTGTTCCCGCCGCTCCTCTAACAAGCCATACCGCTCAGGCGTCGGCTGCGCGTCCCGCCAACTCATCACACAGGCCGCCATACGCATAAAATGAGAGCTGTCCTCCGCAATATCCGTCCGGGGCCGCGGTTCCATACCGGCGGTAATCGTCTGATGGCCCGCATAGGCATAATCCGCATAATCACGCCATACGCCCCGCTGGAATACCCAGCCGCCATTCCCGGTCTCTTCATTGAGCAGCGGTGAAGCCATCAGCTCATAGGCCAGCTCTGCCGCCGCCGCTTCCAATTCAGTCACCGCTGTTCCTGCGATCCTATGATAAACATTCAAATCACATAAAATACCCAAAAAGAATAGGTCAAGATCGTCGATCGCACGATAGTAACTAAGAGAGTATTCCTTTCCGGCCAAAACCTGCTCAAAATGTTCCTTCCGGGTCGGTTCGCAATTCCAATTTCCGGGAACTTCATAATAGAATTGCGCAACCTTCTCCGTAATAACGGGAATCAAGTCAGCCGGAATAAGCTCCTCATAGCCGTACCGCGCGCACAGAGAAATGAATTGAGAGGTAAAATAGGAAAACTGCAATACAGTCAGCCAGTCATACCCTAAAAAACCATAGGTGTCCTCACCGGTAATGTCCGCCGCAAAACGGTCAAAAAAAGCCCCAAAAGCATGGATATACTGTGCGTTACCCGATTGAAATGCATAATGCATGGGAATCATCAAGTAATGGGCGGCGTCATATGTATCCCGTTCCGTCCACAGATCCTGCGTTAAAAGAACGCCAACTGTCGTATCGTAGAGCGAAGACTCCTCTTTTGTAAGCATCATAGCAGTCACCGGTGCAGGCGGTGTCCATATATCCGTATCATCTGACGCAGATATTCCCGTCTCTGATTGCATTGCTTGTCCACAGGCAGTCAAACTGGACAAAATAACTGCAATAAGCGTGATGAAAGAGAATACTCGTCGCATGAAACTGTTATCCATTCAAAATTTCCTCATACAGGGCCAGGAGCTTCTTCTCCTCCACGGCCCAGTTGAATTCCGCTCTTACAGCGCGGCGGCCGTTTTCGCCCATCCGGCGGGCCTCGTCAGGGTGGTCCAGCAGGTAACGGATGGCGGCGGCGATCTCGTCCACATTGGCCGGGTCTACGCAGATGCCGAATCCGTACCGCACCGCCACTTTTTCATTGTATTGAGACCGGGAAAGGATGACGGGGATACCCAGCGACATGTATTCGTAAACCTTTGTAGCAAGATTATCATATTGGTTATACTGGCCGACATTCAAAATCGTGGCCATGCCAATCTGACTTTTTTGGAGAAGCTGCACCACCTGCGTCCGGTTCAGCACACCCAGATACCTTGTGTGCGCGGCCTCCGGCAGGGAAAGCACCGCATCCTGATACTCCGCGGGAGAGAAAGCGCCCCCCAAATACAGGGTGCAGTTCGCCCGTGCGGCAGCTTTCACCAGATGTGTAATACCACGCTCATAGGTAAGGCCGCCTACATGGCAAATACTTCTGGCCTCCTTTTCCACCGTAGGGTCGTAGCGGTCATAGGTCTCTGTCAACACCGGCACATTATTCACAACAGCAATATGGCGGCACTGCCCGGCAAAGGGGTGCGCCCCATTTTTCAGGCAGGGAAAAATCAGACCGTCGATCTTTCCCAGCACATACCGCTCATAGGCTCCATAGCTGCCGGCGATCAGACTGCGGCACCATACGGGCAAATAGGGTTTGTTCCGAATCTGATCCGTGTATTTCTCATGGCTGTCGAAGATGACCTTTTTCCCGGCCTTTTTCAGCTTGAGACCATAAGGCAGTAGCTCCGGGTCATGAAGATGATAAACATCAGCATCTACAGCCCTTGCCGCTTCATAGACCTTTTTGGCGCCTTCCGTCATGCGCTTGCGGCGGCTGGCGGGAATCTCCCCCACGCCGACAATGTGAACGCCATCCTTTTCATAGCTCTCGCCGCGTTCGACCAGAGAAACATCATACCCAGCCTTGGCAAGGGACACGCATTCCTTGCGGAAAATGCGGACATCCTCAACCGGATGGGCACTGGTCATATGGCAGACCTTGAACATTACAGGAACTCCTTATGATTCTTTATCTTGCCTTACAGCCGCCAGAAGCGCAGGCCGGAGGCCTTCAGCTCGTCCATGCGGTAGAGGCTCTTGACGTCAATAAGCACCCGCTCGTCGTTGGAAAGCTCGCTCTTGAACAGCTCCCTGAGCTGCATGAGGGACAGGGCGCGGAATTCGCCGTGGCCCACCGCTACGATGATGCAGTCCGCCTTGGGGATCCCATCAAAGGGAACGAGATCCACGTCATAGACCTGCTTGGCCACCTCGGCGTCCGCCCAGGGGTCGGTCACAACAGGTTGGATGTCATACTCCCGCAGGCGGTTGATGATGTCCACCACCTTGCTGTTGCGGGTGTCGGGGCAGTTCTCTTTGAAGGTAATACCGAGAATGACCACGGTGGCCTTCTTCGGTGCCTTGCCCGCCTCGATCATCTGCTTGATGGCGGCGTCCGCCACGAACGCGCCCATGCTGTCGTTGACCTTGCGGCCGCTCAGAATGATCTGGCTGTGATAGCCCAGCGCTTCGGCGGCGCTGGTGAGGTAGTAAGGGTCCACGCCGATGCAGTGGCCGCCCACCAGTCCGGGGCGGAAGCCCAGGGCGTTCCACTTGGTATTCATGCCGGCGAGCACCTCGTCGGTGTCGATGTTCATGCGGTCGCAGATCATGGCGACCTCGTTCATAAAGGCGATGTTGATATCCCGCTGGCTGTTTTCGATCACCTTGACCGCCTCAGCGGTCTTGATGGTGGAAACGGGGAACGTTCCCGCCTTGATGACGATGTTGTAGATCTTCTGGATCTCCCGGGCGCTCTCCTCGTCCATGCCGGAGACGATCTTCTGGATATTGGTCAGGGTATGTACGCAGTCGCCGGGGTTGATGCGCTCGGGAGAGTAGCCGATCTTCCAGTCCTCGCCGCACTTGAGACCGGATTCCTTCTCGATGATGGGGATGCAGATATTCTCTGTCACGCCGGGGTACACCGTGGACTCAAAGACCACGATGCTGCCGGGAGTGAGGTTCTGGCCCACGGTGCGGGACGCGCCCTCGATGGGGCGCAGATCCGGTGTGTTGTCCGGATTGACCGGCGTGGGCACGGCGACGATCAGGAACTTCGCCTCCTTCAGGCGGGAGGCGTCCGATGTAAACTCCACCGTGGTATTCTTAATGGCCTCGCCCACCTCGTTGGTGGCGTCGATGCCGTTGGCGTATTCGTTCACACGCTTCTCATTGATGTCAAAGCCAATGACCGGAACGTGCTTGGCAAACTCCACCGCAAGGGGCATACCCACATAGCCGAGGCCCACCAGAGCCAGCTTTTCCTCTCCGGTGATCAGTCCCTGATAAATCGCGTCAAACTCCATATCTGTTACTCCTCTGTATTGTCCTTCTTACCATTATCGGAAGAACCGTTATTATTTGATCTCCTCGATTTGACTGTCATTACACAGTCGATAATTCCGCCCGCAGTCCGGGCAGCGGTAATATGTCACGCCATTTGGACGCAGCTTCTGTCCGCATTCGCAGACCCAGCCGCGCTGCTGCGCGGGGACGCCCAGCATCAGGGCGTGATCCGGCACATTGCAGGCGACCACCGCGCCCGCGCCGATGAGCGCCCACTTCCCTACCGTATGTCCGCAGACGACGGTGGCGTTGGCGCCGATGGACGCGCCCTCTTTTATAAGCGTTTTCTTATAGCCCGCGCTGCCCTTGGGATACTTCGCGCGGGGGGTCAGGTCATTGGTAAACACGCAGCTGGGGCCGCAGAACACATCGTTTTCCAGCTCCACGCCCTCGTAGAGAGAAACATTGTTCTGTATTTTACAGCCGTCACCGATCTTTACATGATTGCTGACGTTGACGTTCTGCCCCAGTGAGCAGCGCTTGCCGATGCGTGCCCCCCGCTGGATGTGGCAGAAATACCAGATCTTCGTGCCCTCGCCGATCTCCACATCGTCTTCGTCGATATAGGAACTCTCGTGGACGAAATAGCTCTTCTCTCCCATCACAGCGCCTCCAGTACCGCACGGATGACCGTCTCCTGCTCCGCCTCCGTCAGATAGGGGTGCATGGGCAGGGAGAAGGTCCGGGCGCAGTAGTCATTGGCGTTTTGGAACAATTCGCCGTAGGTCGGCTCGCTGCGGAACACCGGCAGGGCGTGCTGCGGCGTGGGATAGTAGACCATATTGGGAATGCCCTTCTCTGTCAGATGGACGATAACGCGGTCACGCTGTTTGGTGTCCTCCGCCAGCAGCGCGTACTGCGCCCACACGGACAGGCAGCCCCCCGCCACAAAGGGCGTGGTAAATTTTCCGGCAAAGGCAGCGTTGTAGCGCCCTGCCACGGTCTGCCGGGCGGCAACTTCATAGTCGGCCAACGCCTTCAGCTTAGGCAGCAGAACCGCCGCCTGCAAATTGTCCAGACGGGAGTTCATGCCCACCCGGATATTGTCGTACTTACCGCCGGGGCCTTTGCCGTGGACGCAGAGGGAGCGGATGAGGTCGTTGAGCGCATCGTCATCCGTGAACACCGCGCCGCCGTCACCGTAGCAGCCAAGGGGCTTGGCCGGGAAGAAGGAGGTGGTGGCGATGCGTCCGAAGGAGCAGGCCTTTTTCCCGTGATACTCCGCTCCGAAGCTCTGGGCCGCGTCCTCGATGAGGGCAAGGCCGTATTTCTCACAAATCGCGGAAACGGCCTCATAGTCGCAGGGGTTGCCGAGAATGTCCACCGCCACCACTGCCTTGGGGGTGTACTTCCCTTCTGCCAGCACCGCCTTGATCTGACGCTCAAGGCTCGCGGGGTCAAGATTGTAGGTGTCGGGGGTGATGTCGCAGAAAACGCTCACCGCGCCGAACATAGCGGCGGGCTCGGTGGAGGAGATGAAGGTCATATCGGGGGCAAACACCGCATCCCCCTCCCCCACGCCCAGCGCCATGAAGGCAAGCTGGAGGGCGTCGGTGCCGTTGGCGCAGGTGATGCAGTGCTTCCGGCCGGTAAAAGCGGCCAGCTGGGCTTCCAGCTCCTTCACATAGCTGCCGCCGATGAACTGGGCGGCGTCCAGCGCGGACTGGATATTGGCGTTGATCTCGTCCTTCAGGGCGGTATATTGGGCTTTTAAGTCGATAAATTGCATACTCTCACGCTTTCTTTTTGATAAAGGGTCTGGCGGGGTTGCCTACAACAGTGGTATCTGCGGGTACATCCTTGACCACCACCGCGCCAAGACCGATAAAGGCGTTGTCGCCAACGGTACATTGATTGCGAACAATACTCCCGGCCAAATACCCATTCCGGCCAATGTGGACGCTGCCGCTGACACTGCACGGGACTGCCATGGCAGAATCCGCTTCAAACCAACAGTTATGGGCAATATGCCCTAATGCATCTATTTTTACGCCGTTTTCCAACACAGTATCATCTATGGTTCCTCTGCTGATACAGACATTTTCCCCGATCAGAACATCGTTCCCAATGGAAACGCCGCCGAAGTGCTTGACCATTGTCTTTTTATGCGCCGCATCTTCCGTATAAGCGTAACCATCATGGCCAATGACAGCACCTGAGCGGATCTCGCACCGCTTCCCAATAGAGACTCGGTTCACAATGACCACATTGTTCCAGATCACCGTATCGTCCCCGATGGTGATGTCGCCGTCCAGCGTACAGTTGTGGCCGATGCGGACGTTTTTCCCCAGCTTGACCTTAGGCGAGAGATAGGTAAACTGTCCGATGGCAGGACGCTCCTCGTTCTCTCCGTAAAAATGCTCCATGGCGGAGAAAAAGGCGTGCTTCGACTGGGACGTTTCGATCACATTGGGAAATTCTCCCGTTACACCCTCAGAGACGATGGCCAGCGCAACGGCGGCGCAGTCGAAGCCATCAGGAATGTTTTCCTGCTTTTTTACCCAGGTAAAGGTGCCGGGCTTGTAGCGTGTGAGCGAAGAAAATCGCGCCACCTCGCTCTCCGCTCTGCCGCGAAACACATAGGGGATCTGCTCCTCGTCCAGAAAGCGCAGGATCTCCGTGATTTTCATATCAAAGCTCCCCCTTCGGAAGAATAGACGGCAGGTCGGTGATATTCTCCATCATCTGCTCATACCGCTCAGCGTTGGCGGAACGGATGAACGCGCCGACGCTCTCGGTGATGTCTTGCTCCTGTTCGTGATACCAGAAGGCGTGGGTCAGGATGTGCAGGCGGTCGTACTCCCTGCCGCGAATAATGTCCTCCACCGGCTCCCGCCAACGGCGGCGGCTGTCGGAGAGGTACTTGAAGTCATGGAAAAAGGTCTGCCCATAGGAGTTGACCATACCGGGAATTTTCAAGTCCGCCTCTAAGGTCGCCTTGGTGGGGCGGTGCATGGAGACCGTCGTGATGGGACAGCCGCAGATGTCCGCGAGAACGTCCGCTTCATAGCGGATATGTTCCTCTATGGAAGAATTGGCACAGGGTTCTATGCCATCCTCGCTGGAGTACGCCATCTCGTCAAAATGCAGGCCGATCTCGTGGCCCAATTCCCGGATGCGCCGCAGCGTTTTCTGCGCCGAAGCGGAGGCGGGATTGTAGAAATCCGTGCGGAGAAGCACGAACCAGGTGCTTTTCACGCCCTCATCCGCTTCGATCTCGGCCAGCCGCAGCGCCTGCGGGAGGCTGTTGTCAATATCGTGGCGCAGGATCACGCAGCGGGGATGCGCTTGATAATCATGATAGTCGGTAAAAGCGTAGCCGCCCTGACGCAGCAGAGAGAGCAGACCGCGGTATGCGGTATAGGTAAATTCCATTCTGTTTACGATTTCCTTTCGGGAAGGCTCTCGATGATATTGAGCAGCTTATCCGTCAGCTTTTTGAAGTCGAAGTCCCCCGCGGCACGGCGGGCGTTTTGGCAATAGCGGGCATATTCCCCTTCCGGCCATTTCGCCATCCGCTGCAAGGTCTGCGCGGCTGCCTCGCCCGACAGGGAATTTAAAATGATGCCTGCCTGATATTGTTCGACCGGGTTATACTTGGTTTCAAAATCCATGAGGATCGGCTTGCCGGCGGCAAAATAGTCAAACATCTTATTAGGACTGATCCCAAAACGGAACAGCGGCCCCGGAGTGCCATGCATGAGATTTGCATCCGCACGGCTGACAATGGAAGGAATATATTTTTTCTCCACCTTGCCCTTGAATGTCACGTTTCCGATGCGTTCCTCCCGGACGCGCTGTTCCAGCGCCGCCCGCTCGTCACCGTCGCCCCAGATTAGAAAACGGATATTGGGATTGTTCACGCATTTCGCCGCATCCAGCAGCAGACCCAAATTGTTGACCTTGCGGATAGAGCCTGTATAGACCACCTTGAAGGTGTCCAGATCGTCCAGATCGGGATCGTCCACGTGGAAATGCTCTGTATTATAATCAAACTGCTCCAGATCGACGCCGTTGTTGATGTAGTGCACCTTGGAGCGGGGAATCTCCTTCTCCCAGCCCTGCTCAATGATGTAATCGTAGGCCCCCTCCATGGTGAACACAACGGCGTCCGCCTTTTTGTAGATCCACTTCTCCAGCCGCCGCAGGGCGAGGACAGCGGGATTATGAGGCCCGGCAATGCCGTAAGCCACGATGCTCTCCGGCCAAAGGTCGGCAATTTCCGCCACCGTCTTACAACCCCACTTCCGGCCCAGGTGGACACCCATGGCGCAGGAGGTCGGCGGCATGGAGGTGGCCACAATAGCATCCGGCTTCGCAAAATGCTTGCAGACTCCCGGCAGCTTCCACGCAAACTCGCAGATATTATAGATACGCTTCAGGCCGCTGCCCTGGTAATCACGGCACTTGATGTACGCATAGTGAACACCGTCCACCGTTTCCTCCCGCCATTTCCGGCCATCGGTGATGAGGTTGACATCTGAATTATGGACGGAGCTTGCGGCGAAGATGGTCACGGTATGTCCCATTGCCATGAGATACTTGGCAAAATAGGTCTGTCGGGCCAGCGGATAGTACTTCGGCGGAACGGCGTAGTGGTTAATAAGCCAGATGTTCATTCGGTCTTTCTTCCTTTTTAATCCCGCACCACGGTGACAAGGGTCTCTAAAATCAGCTTGATATCATAGCTGACGCAGGCGCGGGGAATGTATTCCAGATCCAAAGCCAGCTTTGCCGGCATGATCTCCTCAATATAAGTACGGTTAGGGTCGTCGCTGGCGGTCAAAAGCTCATTCTCGTTGCGATAACGGATCGAGGCCAGCCCTGTGATACCGGGTCGCAACAACAACACCTGCCGCTGCTCCGGGGTGTACAGATCAGTATACTCCCGCACCTCCGGCCGGGGGCCGACAAAGCTCATGTCCCCTTTCAGAACATTCCACAGCTGAGGCAGCTCGTCCAGCTTCGCTTTCCGGAGGACCCGGCCCACGGGGGTAATGCGGCTATCGCCGCTGGTAGAAATTTTTAAGCCGGCGTTGTCCTTCCGCATAGAGCGGAATTTATAAATGGTAAAGGGTACACCGTCCTTCCCCACCCGCTCCTGCCGGAACAGGACGCCGCCGGGTGAGGTCAAACCCACCAGCAGGGCGCACACCAGCAGCACCGGACTCAAAACCAGCAGTCCCAGCGCCGCGCAGACGATATCGAACGCCCGCTTGCGCAGAAGCCGTCCCCCAGACGGCAGCCGGACGGAGGTCTGCTGTTCCAGCACCGGCATTACAGGCACTCCTTCAGGCACGCGCACACGTAGTCGATGTCTTCATCGGAGAGCAGCGTGTGCAGGGGCAGGGTGATCTCATTTTCAAACTGGGCGTAGGCGTTGGGGTAATCCTCCATGCGGAAGCCCAGATTTTTGTAGGCCGTCAGCAGGGGCAGAGGTTTATAGTGGACGTTGCAGGCAACGCCCCGCTCCGCCATCCGGGTAATGACTGCGGAACGGGTCTCATGGGTCTTGCCCGGCAGCCGGGCCAGGTACAAGTGACAGTCGGAGGTCATGTCCGGCCGCAGATGGGCGGGGCGAAGCACCTCCTGGGGGAGCTGGGCGTCATACCGGCGCACCATGTCATAGCGCCGGGCCAGCAGCTCCGGATAGCGCCGCAGCTGCACCAGCCCCAGCGCCGCCATGATATCCGTCATATTGCACTTATAAAGCGGGGCCACCACGTCGTATTCCCAGGCCCCCAGCTTCGTTTTGGCCAGGGCGTCCTTGCTCTGGCCGTGAAGGCTCATGAGCATATATTCCTTGTACAGCGCGTCACCGTCCAGACCAAGATCGTCCCGCCAGACAGCGGCGCCGCCCTCAGCGGTGGTGAGGTTCTTTACCGCGTGGAAGGAAAAGCTGGTGAAGTCCGCGATGCTGCCGGAGCGCTTCCCCTTCCGGACAGCGCCGAAGCTGTGAGCGCCGTCGGCCACTACGGCCACCCGGCCAATCTGCTTTTGGATAGCGTTAGCGGGGTGGAACAGGGCCTTCTTCTCCTCCACAATGGAGAAAATGCGGTCATAGTCGCAGACCATGCCGCCGATGTCCACAGGAATGACCGCCTTGGTCTTTTCCGTAATGGCGGCAGACAATGCGTCGTAGTCCATCTCAAAGGAATCCTTCGCCGTGTCCACCAGCACCAGCTTCGCGCCCACATGGACAACGGGGCTGGCGGAGGCGGTATACGTATAGGCGGAGGTGATGACCTCATCCCCGGGGCCGATGCCCAGCGCCCGGAGGGTCAGTTCCAGCGCCGCCGTAGCGCTGTTCAGGCACGCGGCATGACGAACCCCGCAGTAGGCCGCGATCTGCCGTTCAAACTCCTTGGTACGGGGGCCGGTGGTGATCCAGCCGGAGCGCAGGGCCTCCGCTACCTCTTCGATTTCCGCCTGGGTGATGTCCGGCGGGGAAAAGGGAATTGTTCGCATAGATGCTTCCTTTCAGCCGCTTACGGCGGCGTTCTGTTCCGGAATTTCCACGGTGTCGCCCTGGCGGGCGTTGACCTCCTCTGGCTCGTGGAAGGTGGGCACCACCCGGTGCAACACCTCCCGGATACAGGAAACGTCTTCCGTCCGCATGGTCTTGTCCAGGGCGTCCCGCAAAAGGGCCAGCTTCCGCTCCAGCTCCTCCGGCGTGATGGGGGGCTGATGCTCCACGAAGATCATGCCGTTAACCGTCTTTTCCAGGTCACGGCTGGCTACCAGCAGCTCCTCATAGAGCTTCTCGCCGGGACGCAGGCCGGTTTCCACAATGTCAATATCCCGGTAAGGCTCGTAGCCGGACAGGCGGATCATGTTCTCCGCCAGCTCCAGAATCTTCACCGGGCGGCCCATGTCCAGCACGAACAGCTCGTTCTGCTTGGCCATGGCCCCCGCCTCCAGCACCAGCTGGGCGGCTTCGGGGATTGTCATGAAATAACGGATGATGCGCTTATCCGTCACGGTGACGGGACCGCCCGCCGCGATCTGGCGGCGGAACAGAGGAACCACGGAGCCGTTGGAGCCCAACACATTGCCGAAGCGCACCGCGGCGAAGGTTGTCGCGGAGCACCCGGCCATGGATTGTACCACCATTTCGCACAGGCGCTTGCTGGCGCCCATGACGGAGGTGGGGTTCACGGCCTTATCCGTGGAGATCAGGATGAATTTTTTGACGCCGTGGGCGTCTGCCGCCCGGACGGTGTTCAGCGTGCCGAACACATTGTTGCGGATGGCCTCCTGGGGACTGGTCTCCATCAGGGGAACATGCTTATGGGCGGCGGCGTGGAACACCACATCGGGCTTGTAGGTGTCAAACAGCAGTTCCAGCCGCCGGGGGTCCCGGACGGAGCCAATCTCCACACTGAGGGGCAACTCTCTGCCGTACTGGTACAGCAGTTCCTGCTGGATGTCGTAGGCGTTGTTTTCGTAAATGTCGAAGATCACCAGCCGCTTGGGATGGTGCTTGACGATCTGGCGGCACAGTTCGCTGCCGATGGAGCCGCCGCCACCCGTCACTAGCACGGTACGGTCAGTCAACAGACCATCCACAGCGGTATTATCTAACTGAATCGCATCCCGCCCCAGCAGATCCTCGATTTTCACCTCTCGCAACTGGGTACGAATGGGCTTCTGGTCGATCAGCTCCAAAGTGCTGGGCAGCGTGGAAACTCTGATGCTCCGATCCGCCAACTGCCGCAGGATCTCCTTGCGATGGAGGTCATCCATGGAGGGGATTGCGAAGATGGCCTCGTGAATATCCATGGCCCGCATCCGGGGCAAAGCCTGGTCAATAAATCCGCTGACCGGCACCCCCCGGATGCGCTTATTGACCTTGGCAGGGTCATCGTCAAAAAAGCACTGGACGTGATATCGGCTGTTGGGGTTGTGCTGCAATTCATCCAGCAGCTGCACACCTGCCGCGCCAGCGCCAATAACGGCCACGGGTACAGCTCCCGGCTGATCTCGCTGGATGCTGAAGGTCCGGTACATCCGGTAGCCGAACCGCACGGCCAGCATCTCCAGCACCCACAGGCTTGCAATGGCCGCCAGTAGGACGAAAGAAATGCTCTCATGAAGTAAGGCACGGCTAAAGATCTCATAGGCACCGAAGCCGCAGATGGCCGCGCACAGCAGCGCCAGGTATTCCCGGCTCTCGGCGTAACGCCACAAGCTGTCGTAGGTCCGGAACAAAAGCTGGGCCACGACCGTACACCCATACAGCAGCAGCACGTTCTTCGGAAAACTGCCTCTGGCTCCCACCTCAGTATAGGGCAGGAGCACCGTGATGAACTTGTAGCCTGCCACTGCCACCGCGAACAAAAAGGCATCGCAGAGGAACAACAGTTGTTTCCGAAAACGGCTCATACGGATACTCCTTCACCGGCAGACCGGTGTCTTTTACTTATTTGGCAACTCCATCCGCCTCAGCTTCTCCGCTCTGGGCCATCAGGGATAGCACGGTGTAAGCGTCCTGACCGGATATGCCCTGTTCATTTACGGAACGGCACAGCGCCAAGAACGATTGATTCGTTTCATTCAGCTCCACCGTTTCCAGGCGTCCCTCGGCATTCATAGCGTCCAGGGCGTCTCCCAGCTCCAGCACACCGGAGAGGAAAGCGTCCATATTCTCCGCGCCCATGGCGGACAGGACCTCCTGGCGGTAGAAATCCATCTGGAGGTTCCATCCGTCGGGGCTGGAGCGCACCTGACAGATGCCCTCCCTGGAGCAGGCGAACAGCTCGTCCCACTCCTGACGGGGCAAGTAATAATACCGGGCCAGTGCGCTGTCATTTTCATAGGTGCCGGAGGCCCGCAGCTGCTCTACATATTTCAGCATATCGCCGTTGTAAGCGCGGTCATCCAACTGCACGGCGTTGGCAACATAATTACGCTGGTAAAAGTCGTGGTCAAACACGTTGCCCCGGACACAGCCGCGGAGAAAGTCCAGATACTCACAGACGTCGCTGGTCTGGAACTGCTCCGCCTTCCGGTCCGTCATGCGGGCGCTT
Source organism: uncultured Oscillibacter sp. (assembly GCA_900544105.1). Taxonomy (GTDB): domain Bacteria; phylum Bacillota; class Clostridia; order Oscillospirales; family Oscillospiraceae; genus Oscillibacter. Next base: position 21,036 of record UQUC01000019.1, read on the forward strand.
TCCAGCAGGCCGCCGAACGCAGCCAAATACAAAACGTATCCAACTGCTAAAATAATACTCGCAGCTTTTGACTTCTTTCTGATTTTCGCCGTATCACCATCGATCAATGGCTGGGCATACAGTAAAATTGGTACCACCAGCAACGCATAGGCAAAGCACTTGAAGCCCCGGACGGAGAAGTTGATCTCCATGAGGCTGTGGAGGTTCATCATGACCCACGCCGCCAGCAATGCGGCGGCCAGACCATCCTTTTCCTTCCGGACGGCTTGCAGGCACAGCCACGCCGCGCCCAGCACAAAGGTCAGCGCGAACACAGTCCCTACCAGCCCGGTGTCGGCCATGGTTTGCAGCAGGTGGTTGTGAGCGTATTTGGACTCGTACTGGAAGGACTGCACAGAGCGGGTCAGGTTTTCCGTGGAACCGAGGCCGTGGCCCATAAGCGGAGCCTTTGCGAACAAAGAAACCGTATCCTTTACATACGTCTGTCTCATAAAGGTACTGTTGCCGCCCAACAAGCGGTCATTCAGCAGACGTGACGAAATTGCATCCGGAAGCCACGGATAGCTCAACGTGATCTCTGTCCCATTACTCGCCGTCAGGCTCCGCAGGGTTTCGCCGGCGTTGCCGGTGAGCCGGATATGCACCTCAACGGCATCCTCCGGAACTGTAAATACGCACTGAGACAGCGATCCAGTATAGAGCGTGGTACCGTTGCTGTGATATCGTTCCAGCCGGCTCTGAGAATAAACCAGGACCTCCGGATCTCCGTCCACATCCCCGGTCAGCGTCACCTCTCCGGAAATACCATCATGCAAAATGTAGGTAACCGAGTCGCCATCCGCCGCAAAGGTATAAGGACCAGTATGCAGAAACACAGCCGCACAGACAGCCACAGCCGCCACACAGAGTGCGCCCACAGCGGCCAGCGCCGCCTTCTTATGGGCGGAGAGCAGCGGTTCCAATCTCCGGCCGGCCAGAACGTCCAACGCCCAGAGCACCACACCGCTCAGCAGGCACAGTGCCACCGCCGTTTCGTCACCGCGGGTCACCATGGAGGACGCGGGGGTCGCAGCGGCGACCATAGCCACCGCCGTTTCCACCAGCAGGAGGAACAGCCCCACCCGGTTCGCCCGCTCCATCAGCAGCCAAACGAGGCACGCCGCGGCAAAGCACAGCAGAGCACCGCGGCTGCCGGTGAGCAGCAGGCTCACGGCGTTGACGCCCGCCAGCAGGGACGCGGCCAAACGCCGCCAGACGCAGGTCGAATTTTGTAGAAGATACAGCGCCATGAACAGCGCTAAGGAAAACAGGCACGCTGTCACATTGGCGTCATTATAGATACCGTTGACACGGGCGCTGGCATACGCCGGCAAAGCGCTGGTATAATCCATTCCCAATGCGCCCATCAGGGAATTGAAGGGGTCGAACAAGATCCTGCCGCAGCTCATATCCAGCGAGACGAGCGCAACGACCGACGACACAGCAGCGAAGCCCCACAGCAGACCGTGGACGTGCCGCCGGTCATACCGGGCCAACAGAATCACCGCCAGAGAAAACGCGGCCAGGAACTTGTAAAACTCCTTCAAGCCGCTGGCTCCGAAGGGAGAATAGATGGCCGCCGCGCCATACAGGATGGCGAAAGCCAGCAGGCCCAGCACAGGCACGCACAGCCGTTGCCGAAAACGGAGCAACGGCTTTTTACCAAGCAGGCTCAAAAAGGCCAGCGCACAGAGGATCATACTCACGGTGCCCGTCTGGACGGTCATGGCGAGAAAGAGCAGAACGGAATAGAGAACCACCATGAGGGTATCCTTCCGGGAAAACACGCTCTCTCCGCAGCAGCCCTGCTGAGGGGCGGCGGGAACGGGGGTCTTTTCCTTGTTTTCAGCCGGGGCGGACTGCTGGGCCGCCGGGACGGAAATGTTGTCTTTTCTTGATTTTTTCGCGCTCAAAGCAAAAGCCTCCTACATGAGAGTTCACGGTCAAAAGCGGGGCATACCCGCTAAAAAGGCGGTTTGTTACAACCGCCGCTCTGTTCTAAAATTATGATCCCGGGCAGGCGGGGAATGTTCAAAATCAGGCGGGGCGCTTCCCCGCGGATGGAAACGGAAACAGGCGCAAGGCCCATTTGGTCATAGATATTGTTCATTATAGTCCTATGTGCCTGAAAATACAAGCTTTTTAAAGGTTTTTCCCGATTTTATGCGGTTATAAAAGCACGCCGAAAACCAGCAACTATCATGCGCGCCGCGCAAGAGGGACAGAGAGAAACCGAAATCGGACGTGACCCGGTAAAAAGTGGAAGTGATCGAAACGCGGCAAGAGTATACACGAACTGCGCGAACTGAGTGCCGCGCTTCACGGCGAAAGCATATAAAAGCCCCCGGACCGAAGTCCGGGGGCAGTTGTACCTACTTTGTTGTAGTTACAGAGAGGAAGCAATCAAGTTGATTACTTCTTCACCAGGAAGATGATGTCGATATCGCCATCATCGGTGTGGAACACGACCTGCTTATAGGGATTCTTGGTGCCGTTGTTGTCGTCACGGATGCTGGAGGTCTTACCCTCGGCGAAGTCGCAGCCATCAACGAAGAACACCTGAGCATCATCGGTGAAGGCATAAGCCTTGCCGTCGATCTGGATCATGTCGTTCTTCAGAGCCTTGACTTCATAGTCACCCTTATCGGTATTGGTGGCCTTGGTCATGTCGGTAGCGATGTCATCGCTGTTGTAGGTCAGGCCGTTATAAGCGGCAACCAGCTCATCCTTGCCAGCCTCGGTAGCGATCTTGCCATAAACAGTGCCATCAACCTTCACGGTGGTGATCTTGCCGTCAACCACAGCGTTCAGCTCATAGTACTTGTTATCGCCATCATCGGTCAGGTCAGCGCCCTTGTCATAGGCCACGAAGGTCATGTCGGCAGAAGAGGTGCCAACAGAGGACTTGGGCATATCCACGTACACCATGACAGCCACGCCGTCCTTCTTGTAAGCGGCAACCGCAGTGGTAGCAGCAGCAACACCGTTGGTGCCGATGGAAGGAGCGTTCTTGTAGCCGGTGTAGGACTTGTAGCTATAATCGCCGTTGGTATCCTTGGTGGCATACACGAACACGGTCTTAGCGTCGGTCTTGAAGTCGTCAGAGCCCACGGTGACAGTGGGCTTGCCCTTCTTGAACAGGACGGACTTACTAGCCCACTCCTTGCCCTCGCTCTTATCGGTCAGCTTGTACTCGCCCTTGGTCTCCTTGAAAGAGACAATGTGGCCGATCAGACCGTCGTAATCCTTGTCGGTGTCAACGAGCTTCTTGGAGCCGTCAGCCAGACGCAGCTCGGCATAGTAGCCGCGAGAGTTGGCGGCAGTGACAACATAAGCCAGGTTATCAACATTGGCTTCCTCATCAGAGGTCTCCATGTAAATGATGTAGCCGTTGGCATCCAGATAGAAGTCAACGTCATCCTTCACGGAAGCCGTGTTCTTGCCCTCGGCGTTCAGGGTGTACTTGGTGCCGCTGATGGTGACATCATCACCGCTCAGCTTGGTGTACTCGCCGGTCTTCTTCTCGGCCTTAGCCATGGACATGATGACCTCGTCCTTACCGTCGAGGCCCTTGGTGTAGATGACCTTGTCGTCCTCAGCGAACTCGTTGGTCACATAGTCAATGCCGTCAACGGTGACGATGCGCTCCTTGTCGTCGTTCTTATCAACATCATCGACCTCGCCGAAGTAGGTGTTGATCACAACGATGGTAGCAGTGGTAACCTTGCCATCCTTATCGGTGTCATAGAAAGCTTCCAGAACAACACCGTTGCCGCCCAGCTTGTTGGAGCTGTCCTTGTCAACGGTGATGGTGCTCTTGGCGCCATCCACATAATAGACGAAGTCCTGAGTGGTCTTACCATTGACCTTCACCATGTCCAGATCGCTCCACAGATCCTTCTCCTTCACCTTAGCGGTGTAGGTAGCATCAGCGGTCTTGGCATAGGTGCCGATTTCCTTGCCATCATACTTCCAGGTGGTAGCGGGACGGCCAAAGTGATCGGTCACGTCGTTCTCCAGAGCCTTCAGCTTGGTGAACACGGTCTCATAGTAAGCCTCTTTGGTGTTCTGCTCAGCCTTGGTGTTGGTCTTCACGGTGACGTTGCCCACAACGATGGTGGAGCTGGTGTCATAGGAGAACTTGCCAGCCTTGATCATGTTGAAGGCATACAGGCAGGCCTCTTCACGGGTCACAGCCTTGACGCCGTTGAAGTCACCCTTCAGGCCGTTAGCCAGGTCAACAGAGTCGGACAGAGCGCGCTTGGCAACAGAGATGGACCAGTTGGGGCCAGTGTAGCCCTCGATCTCAGCGTCCAGGCCCAGAGCGCCCAGCAGCATCTTCATGAAAGCATAGCCGGTCAGGGTGTTGGCGGGCTTGAAGGTGCCGTCAGCATAACCGGAGATGATGCCTTCCTTCTGGCAGTAAGCAATGTAGCCAGCGAAGGTGTGGTTGGCGGGAACGTCCTTGTAAGGAGCGGTCTTGGCCACCAGAGCGTTAGCGGTGGTGGTGCCCAGGATCACGTTGCAGATGATCTTGGCAGCGGCGCCACGGGTCAGAGTGGCAGAGGGATTGAAGGAGCCGTCAGCATAGCCGCCAACGACGCCCAGGGTGGACATCACGGCAACAGCTTCGTCATAGTTGATCTTGCTGTCATCGGTGAAGTCCTTAGCACCGGCAGAGACGGTGACCAGAGACATGGTCATCACCAGAGCCAGTACCAGAGAAAGGAACTTCTTCATGGGGTTTCCTCCTTTTGAATTCTCCCTTTTCGGGAGTGGTAATTTTGCAAGTCTGGCTGTTGCTTTCAGCCCCGATTTACATATCGTGGCTAGCCTACCCAATATCTGAATCGGGACTTCGGGCTATAACCTTCCTTGCAGGATACACTTTAGCACGGTTTTTTTTGACTGTAAATGGGTTTTGGGGTTCTGTAACAAAACCGTAATGAGAACAGCAGTTTTGTGAAATGTTGTCAGCGAATTGTTATATAGGCATGATGTTAGTCGGTATTTTCCGGCAAACGATACCGTTTACCAACCAATTCCAGCGCTCCGCTGTCCACCATCCTTTTTAATATATGTGTGGCCTGCTTGGGGTCGATCCTCAGCTGCTCCGCAAGGGCCTGACGGCCCGCCGCGCCCTCTTTTTGCAGGTAGGCCCGGAGAATGGGCAGGTAATCCGCCTCCGCTACGGCGTTCCCCGCGGGATAGTAGCGCACGCCGACCTTGGTGAGCCGTCCCGCCCGGCTCAGGCGGTTCAGGTGCTCCCAGGCGGCGCGGGGGGACACATGGAGCAAGGCGGCCGCCGTATCCCGGACGAGATAGCCCTGCGTCCTTGCGCCGGTCAGCAGGGTCTCCTCGATCTGCTTGTGATCGGCCCAGCCGGAGAGGGACCGGAGGCTGAGCCCCTCTAATCCGCCACGGATCATGGCCGTGCGGGAAACCACGGAGATCCGGGACTGGTCGATGGGTTTGCCCGTGGTGGGCGCCACAAACACCCGGTCAGTGGGCAGGTCCTTCTGCCGCGCCCAAACTTCCTCCAAAAGGCGCTGCATACGGGCGCCCATATCAATGTCGCGGTCGGGAAGATGGATCAGGCCGGTTTCCAGGTCGAGCTGTTCCCAGGTCAGCGCCGCCACCTCTCCCGGCTGCATGGCCAGCTTCCAGCACAGCCAGATGGCGAGGCCCGCGGTGGAGCTTCCCTCCTGCTGGACGATGCGCCAGAGCGTGTATTCCAGCTCGTCACCGCCGGGCTGCGGGCCATCGTCCTGCGGGGTGTCCTTCCAAAGAGATGCGGAGAAGGTCCCCCGGAGGCTGGACACCGCCATACCGCTGACCCGGGCGGCATAGGCCCAGCCCTTTGACTGGATCTGCCGAATGATCCAGTCCCGGCGGAGATCCTTCAAGGTCGCATCCTGGTGTTCAGCGTCCAGAGCCGCTCTCGCCAGGCGGGAAACATTTTCCATCGTCATGGGCTTTTTGCCCCGGTCCGCGATGAGCACCCGGTCGGACAGGGTGTGATACCGGGCATAGCGCTCCCGGAGGCAGTCCGCCACGGAGGGTTCCAGCGGGACGATGCGGTCCGGGAGCAGGATGCTGCCGCCGTCCAAGTCCACCTGATCCCAGGTCAGCTCGTTCAGTTCCTTACGGCTCAGACCCTCCTGCCATGCCAGGCGGAGGATCGCCCCCTCCGGGCTGTATGGGTGCCGCGCTAAGATCCGCTCCATAGCTGCTTCGTCCAGCAGCACGGTCTGATCTGATACCATGAGATGCGCCTCCTGTTCTGCCACGTCCGCGCTGTTTTTTCGCCGTTTACGCAGGTACAGGAGAGCGATTTGCAAAATCGGGCCTTTGTAGATCCAGTAAATGTCAAAAGCTGCCCGCCTGCTTATCGGCAGCTATATTTTAACGAATTGATAACAAAAAAGCAAGAAGTGTTGACATTCGAGGCATGACAAGGTAAACCGATCTCACTTTTGAGTAAAATTGGTTTATCGCACATTCGATTTTTGGCACCCCGTCGGCTACAATGATCCCAGAAAAGCCAAAGGAGGAACGGGCGTGAAGCAGAAACGCTATGTTGAAATGACCCGGCAGGGATGGCGGCTTGCCATGGAGGGGCTGAACTGGTTTCGCAACGAGCTGATCGCGGCAGGACGGTACACAGATGCTGTGGACGAGGTGCTGCTCAAGGTTGCCAAGGCGAAACCTCAGAAGCGTGAAATATGGTGTTGGAGGGCTTGAAAATGGAAACATACATAGCAGACGAGCGCACCGGGCTGAAATACGAGTTGGTCGGCGACCACTACCTGATCGCCGGGGAGAACGAGCCGGAGGAAAGATCCATTGGCGTGTGGGGTCAGCGGCATCTTCGGTATCTCAAGGCGCATCGGAGGGTGCTATATGTCAACCTGCTGACCAGCGGCGCATTGAACCGTTATCTCGTGGATCTTGACCGGCAGGCGGAGGAGTTATTTCTTC
>UQUC01000020.1 GCA_900544105.1 uncultured Oscillibacter sp.
TCTCAAAAACCGTGCCGGGGATGGGCTGCTTGGTCTGCTTATCCAGCTTCTGGATCGTCAGATTAGGAAGCTTCTGGTCTTTGGCTGTTACGGTCACGGTGCCGCCGCCATTGACCATGTCCTGATCCACATGGGCAATGACGGGTTTCTGCAATCTGGCGTATCCAGCCGGGGCAGAGACCTCAACAAAAGCATACATACCTTCGGTCACATTGGTGATTGTGATGGTGCCGGAAGCATCCGTCTTTTCCGACGCGATGATCTGGCCGTCCTTCACCACATTGAATACCGCACCTGCAAGTGGCTTACCGGCATCGTCCAGCTTCAACAGCTTGACCTTTACTTTTGCATCATTTTCAAATACCAGGGCAACATTGTTTTTACCATCCCAATAGAACTCCTGCTTTGCCTTATTAGGGTCGGAACTGATGGAGTATCCCTCGGGAGGCGTCACTTCGGTGGCAGTATAGCTGCCCACGGGCATCGAATCCCATGGCACACCGGATAGTGCCCCATTATTCACAGTCGTGTAAGTGCCGGAGAAATTGTTGTCAACACCCTCAATTTTGATGACAGCGCCAGCGAGGCCACGGGTAGGATCATCGGCATCTACTTTGCGGATACTGCCGCTGGCAGAGACGATAGGCGTGTCTGTAAAGGTAACCGTTACGGAATTGTTGCCGTTGCCGGGCAGGACGACATATTCAGGGCCTGCGTTGTCGATCTGATATCCGTTGGGTGCATAGGTTTCCGTAATGGCATAGGTGTTGGCATCCAGCGGGGATACCACCACGGTTCCATCGGCACCGGTCACCACATCCTTAGAGAAGGAACCGTTGGTGGATTCGATGTGGAAACGTGCGCCGGGGAGGCCCTTGGTGGGATTGGTAGCATCCACCTTTCGGATGGTCAGGGAATACTGCTCCTCCGTCACGTTCAATTCGCCAATCATAACAGACTGAACGGTACTTGCGGGATGGGTGGAAGATCCAGAACCCGTGAAACCGTACTCCTTCACGGTACAATCGCCCCAAACGCCCTGAGCACCCAGATCAAGAATGTACTGGGTGCGGTCCCGGAAGGAGGTTCCGTCCAGTTTATCATCAATGTCCGTATAGCTGGTGCCTTGCAGAACATTGTAGACGGCCATCAGTTCTTCGGCGCAGGATACAACGGAGTTGCTCATGGAGCCTCCCTTGTAACGCCATACGATTGCCTGAACCCAGGCATTCATGTACCAGGTGTACCCTGTATCCCAAATGGTATCGACGCCCAGGGCAATTGCCTTATCCGTAAATTTGCCGGTGGAATGTGCGTAGTAATACGCCATCATCTGCTTCACGGTGGAGTCCGTGATCTCATGGGGGTTGCCCCAGGTCTGGCCAAGGAGCGAATTGCCCATGCCCTTGCCCTTTTCACCGCAGAAGCCGATGGTGTTGGTACCTGCAACGTCGTAATACATCTGGTGCAGGGTACACTGTCCAAGTGCTGCCGAGTTGTACGATACGCCGGACATGCCGAACCGCTCCAATTTGATCGTGTCGGTTTCCGCTGCGAACGCTGTGGCGGGGAACATGCCTAACACGCAGACCAGCGTGAGAAGCAGTGCTGTGATGCGGGAAAATGCAGAGTTTGTCGTACTTTTCATATAGATGTCTCCTTCCTGATATTTGGAATGATGAAAAGTTGTAAAAGGAAGAGAGCCCCCCAGCCGAAGCTGAAAGGCTCTCTGATTAAGTAATAGATTTATCCGTAGGGATTGATCGTTCCGGGGCAGCCGACGAACATATAACAGAAGGTCCAACCGCTATCCACGGTAACCCCAACGCCAACACAGTCCGCATTGGAATTGAGCATTGTTTCCAGGTGGCCGGGGGAGTTGGCCCAATTGGTGACTGCACGCTGTGGAATGTCCTGAGCGGCGGCCCCGGTAAATGCGGTAAGATTGCTACCGAAGCCATGGGGATACCCGCTTGCGGCAACTGCTTCGCATTCCACGCGGTTGTGGTGATACGTAAAAAGCTGCTGCGAGCACTCCTGTGCGGCGCTCATCAGGCTTTCATTTACCGCCAGGGCCGTCATACCGTGTTCAGCCCGCACCTCATTGATCCGCTGCACGATTTCAAGTCGGATTTTCATATCTCCAGTGGGGTCGTTTGTCCCTTTGGAACTGACCTCATTGTTTTCTGCTGAGGCATTACCTGTGTCCGCGGCCGCTGAAGAATCGGCAGGTTTGACCCCGGTATATTCCGCAGTCGTATCTACCTGAACGCCATTGTCCCAAAAGACATTGAAACCAACTTCTTTTCCGATATCCCGGAGTTTGACGTAGTTGTACCCTCCGATATTATAAGCGTCCATTTGCACTTGGCGGCCATCCACGTAAGTGGGTTGCCAGGTAGGCTGCGCCACAACACCTGCTGCCGCCGCTCCCCCTACCATTGTTGCACCGATGAAAATACCGATGCAAAGCGTCAAAATCATACTGCTCTTTTGGAATCTTTCTTTCATGACATCATGCCCCCTTCCGATAAAACACAGTCGTTACGCTGGCTGTCATGCGTCGGGTATCCTCATCATAGACGCAACGGTCAAACTCATAAATACCCATCTGCTCAGCCTGTTCTGCCAGTTCCGCAGGAAGGTCAACGGTGATGTCCATTTTGATTCTTACTTCATCGTCCTTCCTTTTTGGCTTGAATTTCTGTACCAATCTGATACTTCCTTTAGGATTTATATTCTCCGGAGTGATTTGAGAATAATACAGAAATCGGCCGTTGTCAAAGGATTATTTGAAATGCGTGCGCCACACTTTCTTTACATTGCGAAACCGCTGCGGCGCAAGGGTTTCATCAGTCTGCCTCAACAGCCTGAACACAAACTCGTTTGCTGGGTTGGTTGGCAAGGCAGGTGGTAATGGTGATGCGGTTGTCGACCGTTGCCTGCAGGTAGTTCCAGTCAGAACTGGAGATGGTCTTCACCAGAACGACCTCGTAGGTGCGGGTGCCGTAAATCGTGGTATAGGTGATGGTATCGCCAATCTCCAGATCCTTGATGTCACCGATCACGTACTTGGCACCTCTGTTGTGCCCGCACACGCCGACATTTCCATCCCACGCGGAGGTCGTACTGTAGTGCCCAAGTCCCTTTGCCATGCTGGCATTGGTTTCACCATCCCAGACCTTCATGTTGATGTCCAGCGAAGGAATTTTCAATGTGCCAATGCTGCCATCCTTGCGCTCCATGTCCTCTGCGCTGGTATAGGCAGGCTCACGATACACAGGGGTGGTCGTAGCGCCGCTGGAAATTCCGGGACTGCCAGAGTTTCCGGTGTCCACACCGTAACCGCCAATCCCGGTGGACACATTCACAAACTGCTGCAGTCCGGGCAGACGCGCCTTTTCCATAATGCCGGTCTGCGTAGTGCTAAAGCTGCCATAAGGCAGTTTGGGAATCTGGTAGTCCACAAGATTGGTGCCGCCGTAGTTGTACGATGAGCCGTAGACGTCTCCATAGGAAGTGGAGGGATAATACTCGGTATCCGATTTGGACTCAAAGGTGTACTCCGCGGCAAAGGCACTGACCGACAGCGATAACACCGTCACGATCATCAGCGCCATACAAATCAGTCGCCACATGTGTTTCATTGATGCAAAGCCTCCTGTTCATCTTCAGATTCTTCTTCCAGCTCATTTTCCTCTTCAAGGTGCTTAGCCTCTTTACGGTTGCGCATAAGCAGAATGCCGCAGGCTGCAGCTGCGATCAAGCCGCCGCCAGCGAGAAGGAAAGGCCAGTTGGTGGCGAAAAAGTTCCCGATACCGCCAATCATATCAACCGCTGCCGACTTGGACGCGGGTTCTCCCAGATAGGTCAGAACATAGGTAATGCTTTCGATTCCTTCATGGGAAATATCTCCTACATATTCAGCCGTTGTAACATACCCTGTAGCAGCGTTGTAAGATGCCTTGGCAGAGTAGGTAGCAACGGCCTGATAGGAAGAAGGCATTAGGGCTTCACCCACAAGATCGGTGCCTGTAACCTGCCACTCCACATTGGCAAGACTCAATGTCCTGCCGTTCTTTATGGTCGTGGCCGGGACATAGGACATATCGTTGCGATCAAGCTGGCCGATGGTCTTGGTTTCGGTCACAGTATAGCTCTTGGTGGTGTAGCCAGCAGCCTCTGTAACGATGCTGGTATGGTCCAGAGCGAGGGTACCCTTGAAAATACCATCATCGTATTCGATGGTGGGCTCCAAATTCTCAAGAATTACGGACAGGTCTTTCTTGCTTGTTTCGATGGTGACGACTTCCGTGTGCTCCTTGGTCTCCTCGATTGGATTTTCGGTCTTGACGATGTTTGCGAAGGTATAGAGGAAACCCTCCAGTTCAAAAGGTTCCTCAATAAGGGTTGCAGGGTCCTGGTCGGCTGGAATGGTGTAGGTCTTGATGGCCTGCTGGCTGCCATTAAGGTTCTGGACCACGGTACCCGTTGGCACTTCCAGAGCGAAAGCATTGACGGACATAGCCAGAGTCAGCAGCACACAAAGTATTGCTTTTTTCATGGTTTGCGGTAGCCTCCTTCTCAAAATTTTCCTGCGGTATCCACTGCCGCAGCACACGGGATAGTGCGGGATAATCGATTCACGATACCATTTCCTCCTTGATTTTGTATTCTACTGCGCGCTCCGGGTACTCTCGCAGCGCGTCCAGTATTCTTAGCGATTGCTCCAGCGCTTGCATCGTATCTCGTTTCTGCCGCTTGATGAAGCCATGAAGGAGCAGCACACCCCCGTTGGGACACAGATAGAAGATAATTCGGATCAGCATTTTGCTTTTTACCCGCAGCTCACACAGATCACGATACCGCTCCAATGAAAACCGCTTGAAATGGGGTTCCTTCAACTCCGGTTTCTGTGGCAAGGAGAGCTGATAAACCCGCAGAAGAATCTTCTCCCGCAAGCGCGGGTCAAGCCCATCAATGAAATGGGGAAGCTGGGCGGTTTTATCCGGTGGTTGATAGATTAAAATTCCTTTCACGGTTGGGACACCTCCTCAGAGTCGCATAGCTGTTTCAGGTGCAGGACATAACTGTCTGCAAATGTCCCGGCAAGGATGGAGTTGCCGCTGATCCACCAGATTGGATTGGGCAGAGTCTGCCCCAATCCGTCATATTGCAGGCAGATCAGCAGAAACTTCTGTCTGCCCTCTGCTGTTTCTGCTGCCGAAAAGAGCTGGTCCAAATCATCTTTGACCATCGAATAATCCTGATAAAAGTCGCACAGCTCATCAAAGAGCAACCCGGCGTACACAGCACTCAGAGCAAACAGGGACGTTTTATCCACCTCCCCATCTGGACGGATCAGACCCATCCTTCGCAGCCGCTCTTCGGCTCCATCATCAAAGGGGTTTTGTGCTCGGCGCATTCGTCCATTTCTTCTGGCATCGTTCATTTTCATCATCTCCCCATGGCATAAAAAAAGCCTGGCACCGCAAATGCGGTGCCAAGCGTCGCTATCAACTATGGTTTGCTATCTATCCCCCTCGAAATCGAGGGGATTAGATGCACTTACACACTTTTTCTTTTTGGAATGATGGATTGATCTAACATTTTCCTGACGTCAGGAAAACGTTACTCCTTGAAGCTGTTCTCATCGTCTACCACCTGTGCTGATGTCTCAATCATCTCTGTGACGACTGTATTCAACTGGGCGGCATTTTTCTCAGTGATGACCGGCTTGCCTGTGCGCTCCTCCAATGCCTTACGTGCAACTCCGGCAACTTCGCCTCCCTGACGGGCAATATCCATGCTGGCAGAAAAGCCTTCCGGTTTTGCCTCTCTGGAAATGTCCCGGGTAGATGCTTCGGCCAGCATGGTCAGCACCAACTCGGTATCGCTCATGTTGTCCCGTAGATTTTCCTTTTTTAAGCCCTTCAGATTTTTGTACTGCCGGGTACTCATGCCGGACCAGGTGCGCGCGATTTCATCGGTCAGGATAGCATATTCCTTTCCCTTTTCTACTCCACGCTTTTGCCACTCCTCGGTCAACTCATTGCGGATACGGATAGATAGTAAGCGCTGATGTACCCAATCGGGGTCGTAGCCTTTCTTCAGATAAGTTTCCAAGGCACGGTCAATGGCCTGTTCCGGGTCGATGGTTTCTTCAATACGCTCTCGGCCGACCTGGGCCAGCCACGCCTTCATAGGCTCTGCCTTGCGGGAAGGAATAGATTGGATGATGCGCAAAAGCTGTTCTATGGTAGCAACATCTGTTTTGCGCTTTTTTCCGTCTGCCGCAGTCATCTTCAACTGCTTACAATTTGTAAGCAGTTGATCTGCACCTTCATCCTTGAGCCTTTTTTTCACAACAGCCCAGTATGTGCTGGCACCGCGCGAAGTAGTTTGATCTGTCAGTGCGCCCACCACATCTACCACTGAGAAATACCACTCTTCCTTTTCTTCATCCCAGGCCGTGCGGATAGGCTGATTTTCAAACAGCTGAATTTTGTCCTGTTCGCTCATAATAACCCTCTATTTCACTTGATGACACGACTTTCCTGATGTCGGAAAAGCCGAAACCTCCTTGTTTTGTTGTATTTATTATACTTTACCCAATCCTGTTCTGCAAGAACTCCAGAAACAGCTCTTCCAATTCAGCATCACTGCCGAGTTTTTCTAAGTATGGAGCAAATCGCTTTCTATTGAACTTGATTTCTTTGGGTGGGGCCATGCGGCGCCTGTCTTCGTTTGCCCGTGCTTCTCGCCATGCAGCATTCACCGCTTGTCGATCGGCACAGGGCGGAGGACATTTCTGCACGATATAGTTCACAGTGGCGATATTCAGCTGATACCCCTCAATGGTACACATATCTGTAAATGCCTGCTGGGAACTGACATCGTACTCCGCAATCTTTTCAGCGCAGGACAACGGCAACAGCCTCGGTTGCTCCTCCAATAGCTCCTGAAGAGCTGGGATGAGCTGCGTCATTTTGATGGCCTTGCGGATTTCATACTCTGTAACACCAAAAAACTCTGCAACGATTTTGCGAGCATTGTACCTTTGGCGAATTTCGCCAAAGGTATCGGCTTCATCGTCCATCTCTAACTTCTGGCGAATTTCGCCAGAAGTTAGGATGTCAGTCCGAAGTCCCTGTTTTCGCTGGACATCTAAAAGTGCCTTGTACGCTTGCCCTCGCTCAATAATCGTTAGATCCTGTCGGCGTAGCAGATTGGTTGCAATAGCGATAGTTGTGGCCCGTTCATCGTCAGCCTCCACGATTTCGGCCTCAATCTCAGACCACCCGTTCAGCTTTCCGGCGTTTGTTCGGTTGTGTCCGGCTAAAATCTCATACTCATCCCGGTTCGGAATTGCTCTGACAATGATCCGCTCAAGCTGCCCTTCTGCTGCCATATGTTCGGCAAGGGCTTCCAGCTTGGCAGTGGGATACGGTTTGAAACCTATATCCGTAGTGAAAAAGGGGTGTAACTTGCTAATTGGCAGCTTGCAGATCGTTGTCTTTGCTTTTTCAATTGGCGTATGGAAAAGTGTTTCATAAGCCTCGTTTCCAACCTCAAGCTCGGATGCCTGCTGCGTAGCAAGCATCCTGTTCTTGAGCATGACACTCATGCCGCCTTTACTCAAACTGCAACACCTCCTGTGCCAAGTGCCGGTACGATGCCGCGGCCGGATTTTTCGGACGATACACAAGGATACTTTGCCCTGCCGCTGGGGCCTCCGCCAATTTTATGGAATACTCGATGGGATGGGGAAATACGTTGATTTTCGCACCGTACACATCAACAACACTTTCCCGTATGCTCTCACAAAGCTGTGGCTTGGACTGATACATGGTTATGAGAATACCAGCGATTTTCAGCGTTGGGTTAAATTTGGCTTGTACGGATCGAACCAATTCCAACACCTCCGGGATACCCTCGCTCGCCAGAAAATGTGCCTGCACCGGGATGATGCAGTAATCCGCTGCGGCAAGTGCGTTGACCGTAAGCAGTTCAAACTTCAAGCCGCAATCTATGATAATGTAATCATATCTGGGACGAAGCAGATTTGTAATTATAGCCATGACCTTTTCACAGGATCTATCCGACTCGCCAACTGCATTATACTGAGAAAGCTGCATAACCTGAAGCCGGGCCGCCGCATCTGCAACGCGCTTATTGCAGGGGATAAGATCCATGCCGGAGTCTGTTTTGATGATCGTTCGGTCAATCTGCATTTCCAAATCTTCCGGATAATCGACAGCCGCAAGCAGCAGATGGTTCAATGTCCGTTTTTGCTCGGCTGGGGTGTATCCCAGAGAAGCGGTCAGACTGCCCTGGGGATCGTTGTCGATAAGAAGGACCTTCTTGCTTGCTGCGGACAAAGCCGCTCCCAAGTTAAGGGCCGAGGTTGTCTTTCCAACACCACCTTTTGAGTTGGTTATACTGATAATCCAGTGCCCACGCATATATGTTCCTCCAACAATTTCACATGTTCCCATGACTTATACTTCTTTTCATGAAACTCCCGACTTGTAATCGCTTGAATGACAGCTTTCTTTGGATACATTTGTCCCTTTTGCGTCTGTATGGCAGGCAATTTCCACTTCGCAATCCATACTGAAATAGTCTGTCTATTATATCCCAATAGTTCTGAAATACGTCGAATGGAAAGTAGGTCCGGCTGCTTCATCCAAGCAAAGGATATGGATTTTCGCAAGTTTGCTGCATCCCTACGATTGTACTCAGAAAGAGGCCCCTCGCATCGAACTTTGTTTAGGTGGCTACTTTCTGCAGCAAGCTGTCGCTTGGTTTTATTCAATATATAACGATCCACATCTTCTTGCGCTATCCAGTATCGTCTTGTTTTTCTATATGTATCTATGGCAGGAACTGTACCATTTTGCATCAATTCAACAGCTTTTCTCTTGCTGACGTGCGCCTGTTTGCAAAACTGTTCCTTGCTGATATAATCACCTTGAGGCTTCAGTCTATCCATAGTCAGACCCTCACCTTTAGTCGATATCGCTGATATTCCTCGCTGCGCAAAAAATCAATGATTGACTTTTTGGAAATCCAGTAATGGGGCTTCACAAAAACAGCCGTAACCTTTTTCTGACGAATTAGCTGTCTCGCAAAGCAATCACCGATTCCACCCAACATAACACGGAATGTTTCTGTATCGACCATGTCAGGGTATGGAGAAAAGATTTCCTCGTAATATGCTTTCGACTTCATGTTTTACGACCTCCTGTAAGATTGCCATTAGCAGGGGATCGTGCGGCTTATCATAGTTTGTTCTTCCTGTTATAGGACCCAAGAAGTTCTCTCCTGTTCTTTGGGAGTTCTCTCCTTGGTTCTCTCCGACAAGGAAATTTTGCATTTTGTTTTCTCTGCGCAATCGGGCTCGAAAGTGTACGAAACCCTGAGGTTTCAAGGGTTTGCGGCTGCGCAACGCCGTGGAAAGCTGCGGACGGAAGAATAGGCCAAACGATTTAGGTTCCCGTGCTTTCAGCGTGTGGGTTCGAGTCCCTTCAGGCGCACCAAAAAGAAACACCATGACGATCGTCGTGGTGTTTTTTTGATGAAAGTTTGTTTTGCAAACTGGTCCTGCGGAGGAATTAAACTGCAAAGGA
This sequence comes from uncultured Oscillibacter sp., assembly GCA_900544105.1. Lineage (GTDB taxonomy): Bacteria > Bacillota > Clostridia > Oscillospirales > Oscillospiraceae > Oscillibacter. The sequence continues at coordinate 9,633 of UQUC01000020.1, forward strand.
ATTTGGCTGAGGTTCCCTGTGCGAACAAACCATTTCTTACTGGAAATGAAAGATGCTGAGACTTTTTATCAATATAAGGCAAAAAGGGGGATGGCAAGCGGCCATCCCTCTTTGCTGTATAATTCAGAAAACTAAACGCGCTTCCAGCTGGCGCCGTCCTTGGTGTCCACGATCTCGATGCCCTGGGCCTTCAGCTCATCGCGGATGCGGTCGGCCTCCGCAAAGTTCTTGGACTTCTTGGCCTCATAGCGCTGCATGACCAGCGCGTCGATGGCGGGATCGCCCTCGCCGGTGACGGTGTAGCCGCCTTCGGCTTTAGCGGTCTGGGCCTTGGCATTGGCTTCCCGCACCGCTGCGGCCTTTTCCAGCAGGGACAGGCTCAGTACCTGATCGTAGCTGTCCAGAATGGCCAGCTTGGTGGCGTCATTGGTCTTGGCCTTCAAAGCATCATACAGAGCGGTGACGCCCATGGAAGTGTTCAGATCGTTGCCCATCTGCTGGAGGAATTTCTCCTTGTACTCCTTGAGAGCAGCTTCATCCACGGCACCGTCCTCCGGATTCAGGGCGGCGATCTTGGCGATCAGCTTGCCGTAGGCGGCAGCGGCGTTGTCCAGATTCTCCCAGGAGAACACCAGTGCCTTGCGGTAGTGGCTCTGGAGGCAGAAGAAGCGGTAGGACAGGGGATCATAGCCCTTTTCCTCCAGCAGGGACACGGTGAGGAACTCACCCTTGGACTTGCTCATCTTGCCGTGGTTGGTGTTCAGGTGTGCCACATGGAACCACTGGGGGCACCAGGGATGACCCAAATAGCTCTCGGACTGGGCGATCTCGTTGGTGTGGTGGGGGAAAGCGTTGTCAATGCCGCCGCAGTGGAGGTCCAGATATTCGCCGTTGTACTTCATGGAGATACCGGAGCACTCAATGTGCCAGCCGGGATAACCCACGCCCCAGGGAGAATCCCACTTCAGGGCCTGATCCTCGAATTTGGACTTGGTGAACCAGAGGACGAAGTCATTCTTATTCCGCTTGTTGGTGTCCTCTTCTACGCCCTCACGGACACCGACAGCCAGATCCTCCTCATTGTGATCGTTGAAGATATAATAACGCTGGAGCTTGCTGGTGTCGAAATAGATGTTGCCGCCGGCAAGATAGGCGTAGCCGGTGTCCAGCAGCTTGGTGATGATCTTGATATAGTCATCAATGAGGCCGGTGGCGGGCTGCACCACATCCGGGCGCTTGATATTCAGCTTGCGGCAGTCATCAAAGAAGGCGTCCGTATAATACCGGGCTACCTCCATGACGGTCTTGTGCTCCCGGTGAGCGCCCTTGAGCATCTTATCCTCGCCCTCGTCAGCATCAGAGGTCAGGTGGCCTACGTCAGTGATGTTCATGACGCGGTTGACACTGTACCCGGAATAGCGCAGGAACTTTTCCAGCACGTCCTCCATGATATAGCTGCGGAGGTTGCCGATGTGGGCGAAGTGATACACCGTGGGGCCGCAGGTATACATTTCCACATGGCCGGGGGTGTGGGTGGTGAATTCAGCTTTCTTATGGGTAGCGGAGTTGTAAAGATACATAACATTCATCCTTTCCGGGTATTTATTTGGCGCGGACGCGGGACGAAAAAACGCCTCCCGTGCCGCTTGGCACGAGAGGCGATCAAAAAACCGCGGTTCCACTCTCATTTTTCACTCAAGGCCCGTTACGTGGGCAAACCGGAGGGCGTCTGCATCCCCCGCGCTCCCGGACGCACTTCCCATGCTCCGCCGCAGGCACGCTTTCAGCCGGTGACGCGCCCTCTCTGTCCATTGGATACATGGTACTCTTTCCGTTCAACACGCTATTTTGACTTCTATCAATATAGCAGGCATCTTCGCCGGTGTCAAGTCCCGGCGGGCGGTTGGCGAGATCAGATCTTCACCAGCTCATATTCCCGGCTGCCCAGGCCGATCTTCTCGCTGTGGATCAGAGCGGCTTCCCAGTCGGTGTCCGGATGAGCGGCCTTGAAATGATCCTCGCACTGGCAGGCCTCGCCACTGCCGATGGCGGAATTGGGCATCTTGGGCTGGGCCAGCACCGCGTCGATACAGGCCTGATCCAGAGCCACAGGGTCGAATGAGGCGAACATACCCACATTGGGGACGATGGGCACATCGTTTTCGCCGTGGCAGTCACAGTTGGGAGACACATCCATCACCAGAGACACATGGAAGCAGGGCCGACCGTCCACCACCGCCTTGGTGTACTCAGCGATCTTATAATTCAGGATGGAGGGGGCCTCGTCGTACATGCACTGGATGGCGTCCTTGGGGCAGACCGCCAGACACCGGGCACAGCCCACACATTTGTCAGTGTCGATGGTGGCCTTGTTGTCAGGACCGAAGGTAGGCGCGCCGTGGGCGCAGATCTTGGCGCAGGCGTGGCAGCCTACGCACAGCTTCTGCTTGACGAAGGGCTTGCCGGAGTTGTGCTGCTCCATCTTGCCCGCACGGGAGCCGCAGCCCATGCCGATGTTTTTCAGGCAGCCGCCGAAGCCCGCCTGCTCGTGGCCCTTGAAATGGGTCAGGGAGATGAACACGTCAGCGTCCATCACCGCCCGGCCGATTTTGGCCTCCTTCACATACTCGCCGCCCTCCACGGGGACAGCTACCTCGTCATTGCCCTTCAAACCATCGGCAATGATGATATGGCAGCCGGTGGAATAAGGGGTAAAACCGTTGATATAGGCAGATTCGATATGATCCAGCGCGTTTTTGCGGCCGCCGATATACAGGGTGTTGCAGTCCGTCAGAAAGGGCTTGCCGCCCTGACTCTTTACCAGATCCGCCACGGTTTTAGCCCAGTTGGGCCGGAGATAGGCCATGTTGCCCGGCTCGCCGAAATGCATTTTGATGGCCACATACTTGCCGTCCATGTCGATGTCGCCGAAGCCGGCGGTCATCATCAGCCGGGCCAGCTTCTGCTGCAAATTTTCACGCCAGCTCAGGCAGCGGAAATCCGCGAAATAAACTTTAGATGCCATAGTGCGTTCTCCTTATCAGATCCTTCGGGGATTTTTCCGGGATGATTATAAAATCTGAAGTTAACTTTATGTCAAGGACAAAAAAGGACTTCGATCTCTTTTGACTATCCTTCGTCCAGATCCACGGTCACCCGGTCGGTGCCGTGGGCGTCGAATTCAGAGAGATAGGCGTCGATCCGCGCCATGAGCGCCTCGTAATTCTCCCGGGTCAGGGGCTGACCGTCCAGATCCCGCAGGGCCAGCTCCTCCGCCAGCAGCTCGTAGAAGATGGTGTCCTCATACTGCTCGATGGCCTCGTGGATGCCGCCGTCGGCAAAGGCGCGGGAGGGGATAAGACTGCCCCGGTACCGCTCCACCAGCTTGGACATCCCCTGAGGGATGCAGTGGGAAAAGACCTTGCCCTCCACCTGGTCGTATTCCTCGATGCGGTCATCACCTCGGGTGGAATTCAGCACCCAGTTTCCTATGTATACCAGATCCAGCAGATACCGGAATTCCTGGTCTGTCAATTCGAGCTTCATAAGGAGCCACCTCCCATATCCCTTTGATGGAGGGTATTATAGCAGAACCCATCTGAAAATGCTACCTGAAAAAGCGGGCAAAAAGCCAAAAATCTGTCTCCAGAACCGAAAAAACCGTCGTCTGGCAAATTTCAACTGCGAAAAACGGCGCTTTTGCCCTTGCGCAGCGGAAGCGGCTATTGTATAATATACTTTCTGAACGAACACCCTGGAAAAAGGAGGCGAGCGGTATGGATAACCGTCCTATCGGGGTATTTGATTCCGGGTTGGGCGGACTGACGGCGGTGAAGGCCCTGCGGCGTCTGCTGCCGGGAGAGGATTTGATCTATTTTGGAGATACTGCCCGGGTGCCCTATGGCGGACGTTCCCGGGAGACCCTTTTGAAATATGCCCGTCAGGATATCGCCTTTCTCCGGTCCTTTGATCTGAAGGCGGTTTTGATCGCTTGCGGCACAGTGACCTCCACCTCTCTGGATACCTTGCGGAAGGAAAATGATCTGCCAGTGTTGGGCGTGGTGGAGCCTTCCTGCCGGGAGGCGCTGGCTGTCACAAAAAATAAAAAGATCGGCATGATCGCAACATTGGCCTCCGCTCGCTCCGGAGCTTACGAACGGACCCTGAAGGGGCTGGACGCCGATGTGCAGGTGGTTAGCCAACCCTGCCCGCTGTTTGTTCCGCTGGTGGAGAACGGCCGGTTTCGGCAGGGGGATGTGGTCATCGAGACGGTGGCCCGGGAGTACCTGACGCCGCTGATGGAAGCCGGCGTGGATACACTGATTCTGGGCTGCACCCATTACCCCTTGCTGAAAGACATCATCGGGGAGATCTGCGGCCCCGGCGTCACCCTGATCGACTCCGGCGCGGCCTCGGCCCGGGCGCTGCGACAGCAGCTTGCGGCGGAGGGCCAGCTTACGACTCGGCAGCAGGGCGAAACCCGCTTTTATGTCAGCGACCGGCCGGAGGACTTTGAGAAGCTGGCCGCGGTATTTTTGGAAGAACCCCTGAGCCGGGGGGCGGAGAGGATCGACATTGAACAGTATTGAACGAGAAAAACTCCCGGTGATGATCTCCGTCCGGGGGGAACAGTATTTTGACGATGTGGATCCCAACGCCACAGAGCTGATGACGGAGGGGACACTGGAACAGACGGAGGACGGCTTCCTTCTGAGCTATCAGGAAACGGAGCTTACCGGCATGGAGGGGACCCTCACCACCTTTGAGATCAGCCCCGGCCGGGTGATCCTGCGGCGCAGCGGCAGCGTCAACTCGCAGATGGTGTTTGAGGAAGGGCGGCAGCACACCTCCCTGTATGAAACGCCGTATGGCGAGCTGTCCGTGGATATTCAGACCAGCCGCCTGCTCCATAACCTGACGGAGCGGGGCGGACTCATGGAGATCAAGTATTCCATAGCGGTAGAACATGTTGTGACGGGCCGGAACTGCTTCAAGATCCGGGTCCGGCGGAAATAAATGACAAATTTAACCGAAGAAAGGGTTTAACGATATGACGAATATGATCCAAAACGCGAAGGACCAGGCTGCGGCGCTGGCAATGGCAGCCTACAAGGCGGCTGCGGCGGACGGCACTCTGCCGGAGGCAGAGGTCAAGACCGCCCCCGTAGAGATCCCCAAGGATACCGCCAACGGTGACTATACCACCACCTTTGCCCTGGCTGCGGCCAAGGCACTGGGCAAGCCGCCCCGCGTGATCGCTCAGGCGCTGTTGGACCACATGGATCTCGCCGGCACCTACTTTACCTCTGCGGAGATCGCTGGCCCCGGCTTTCTGAACTTCCGCCTGGGAGACCAGTGGTATGCCGGCGTCATGAACGCCGTGGAAACGGAGAAGGATGTCTACGGCACCAATGACAGTCTCAAGGGTCAGAAGATCATGGTGGAGTTCGTCTCCGCCAACCCCACCGGACCCATGCACATGGGCAACGCCCGGGGCGGCGTGCTGGGCGATACGCTGGCCTCCGTCCTCACCGCCTGCGGCGCGGATGTGTCCAGAGAGTTCTATGTCAATGACGCCGGACACCAGATCGACAAGTTTGCCCGTTCCATCGAGGTCCGTTACCTCCAGCTTATCAATGGCGAGGATTCCATCGCCTTCCCGGAGGATGGCTATCAGGGCGAGGACATCAAGGAACTGGCCAAGGCCTATTATGACGAGCACGGCGACAGCCTGCTGAATGTCTCCGAGCAGGAGCGGCAGGACGCGCTGGCGCAGTTTGGCCTTTCTGTGAACCTGCCCCGCATGAAGACGGATCTGGAGCGCTATAAGATCCATTACGATACCTGGTTTTACGAGTCTACCCTCCACGAGAGCGGCTATGTAGCCGAGACTGTGGACCTGCTGACGGAAAAGGGCTGGACCTACGAAAAGGACGGCGCTCTGTGGCTGAAGACGGCCGATATTCTGCGGAATCACTTCCGCAAGCAGGGTAAAAAGGAAGCAGACATTGAAAAGCTGGATCTGAAGGATGACGTGCTCCGCCGGGCCAACGGCTTCTACACCTACTTCGCCGCGGACATCGCCTATCACCGCAACAAGTTCGCCGTCCGCGGCTTCGACAAGGTCATCAACATCTGGGGCGCCGACCATCACGGTCATGTGGCCCGTCTGAAGGGCGCACTGGACGCGCTGGGACTCAATGGCTCCGAGCGGCTGGATATCGTGCTCATGCAGCTGGTGAAGCTGCTGCGGGACGGCGAGGTGGTCCGGATGTCCAAGCGTACCGGCAAGGCCATCTCCCTCCACGATCTGCTGGATGAGGTCAGCGTGGACGCTGCCCGCTGGTATTTCAACGCCAAGCCCGACACTCAGATGGAATTCGACCTGGGTCTGGCCGTCCGGGAGGACAGCGAGAACCCCATCTATTATGTAGAGTATGCCCACGCCCGGATCTGCTCCCTGCTGCGGGCTTTGGAGACTGACGGCGTGACCGTACCGGAGACCGCCGACCTGAGCTTGCTGTCCGGCGAGGCGGAAAAGGCCCTCATCAAGCAGATTGCTCAGTACTGCGAGGAGATCAAGCTGGCGGCACGGGATTATGACCCCAGTCACATCAACCGCTGCCTGCAGGAGCTGGCGGCCTGCTTCCACCGGTTCTACACCGCCTGCCGCATCCGGGGCGAGGAGCCCCAGGTGGCTGCTGCTCGTCTCAAGCTGGCGGACGATACCCGTATGGTGCTGAAGAACGGCCTGAAGCTCATCGGCGTGGATGCTCCGGAGAAGATGTAAGGACCTTTAATTGCCAAGCGTCTTTGGAAAATGCGCAGACAGCCGCGTATCAGACGACTTGGGGGCGAAAGCGCAGCCTTATCATAGTGCATAAAAAAAGAGCCTTGCGGCTCTTTTTTTATATCCTGAAACGGAATTGACAGAGGAACCTTCCGGCGGTATACTCTGCGTATAAAATTGCTTGCGAAATGGGTATGTGCATATGGAAGAACATGAAACCATCGTGAAAAATCGAAGCGCCGCTCTGCGGGCTGCTTTACCTGCCACCGTCCCGGTGATGACGGGGTATCTCTGCCTGGGCGCGGCCTTCGGCATCCTGCTGCGGACCGCCGGATATGGGATCGGCTGGTCCATCGCCATGAGCATGATCTGCTACTGCGGCAGTATGCAATTTGTGGGCGTTTCGCTGCTGACAGCGGCCTTCGACCCCTTTCAGGCGCTGCTGATGTCCGTGATGGTCAATGCCCGCCACGCCTTTTATGGCCTGTCCATGCTGGAAAAGTACCGAGGCACCGGCCCGGTTCGCCCTGTTTTGATCTGCACCCTGACGGACGAGACCTTTTCTCTGGTATCCACGCTGGAGCCGCCGGAGGGAGTGGCCAGGAGGGACTTCTACTTCTGGATCTCACTGCTGGACTACCTTTACTGGCAGGTGGGCTGCACACTTGGGAACGCCGTGGGTGGGCTGCTTACCTTCGACACCACCGGCTTGGATTTTACGCTGACGGCGCTGTTCATCGTGCTGCTGCTGGAACAGGTGAAGAAAAAGGAAAACCGGGCCGCCGGGATCATCGGCATGATCTGTACTGCCGCAAGTCTGGCTGTGTTTGGCCCAAATAATTTCCTGATCCCCGCCATGATCTTACTGCTGGCTGTTTTGCTGGGAGGGAGGAAAAAACTGTGCAAATGACAAGCGTTCAGGCCCTCATCACCATTCTGGCCATCGCTGCCGGAACTCAATTTACCCGTTGGCTACCTTTCTGGCTCTTCCCGGAGAAGAAGGACCCGCCGGCGGTGGTACTGTATCTGGGCAAGGTGCTGCCGCCCGCCATGATGGGCCTGCTGACGGTGTACTGCTTCAAAAACGTCTCCTGGCTCTCTGGGACCCATGGCGCACCGGAACTGCTGGCCTCCGCCGCCGTGGTAGGGCTGCATCTGTGGAAGCGGAACGTGCTGTTCTCCATCGCCGGGGGCACGGTGCTGTACATGGTTCTGGTGCAGGCCGTTTTCGCATAAAAACAGGACAAACCACATAAAATGGAAGCACAGCCAAATGCTGTGCTTTTATTTTTCGGGCGGGAGGTCATTATGGGGAGACGGTGGTGGTTCTGGCCCTTGGCGGGTTTTCTTACGGCGGCGGTGCTGGGCACCTTGGCCCACTTCGTGTACGGGTGGAGCGGTGGGGCGCTGCTGGCGGGGGTGTTCTGCGCCGCGAATGAATCCGTATGGGAACACATGAAGCTGCTGTTTTTCCCGGTGCTCCTTCTTACAGCGGCGCAGTTCTGCATGGGAGAGCGGGACGGCCTGCTGGCGGCCCGAGCAGTCAGCGTCACGGCGGGACTGGCCCTGATCCCCACATTGTATTATACCTACACCGGCATTTGGGGAGATCACGTGCTCTGGGCAGACGCAGCCATCTTCTATCTGTCGGCGGCGGTGACGTTTTGGCTGGACGATCTGCTTCACCGTCAGCGGCGGCTCTGGAAGATGGGATGGCAGGTGGCGGGACTGGTGTGGCTGTGGGTGCTGGCGTTCCTGTTTGTCTGGTGGACCTTTTCACCGCCCCACATCGCCCTGTTCCGGGACCCTCTGACGGGACTTTACGGGATACCGTAGAAAAGCGGCGCTGCCCTTTTGGGACAGCGCCGTCTCTGTTATTTCTTGTAGAAATGGAAATCGCAGCAATCACCGCCGGTCCCCAATGTCTGGGTGCGGCGGAAACCGACTTTTTTCAGGTCACCGAAGGCGTAATTGTCACATTCACAGAAAAAACGACAGGCTTCCGGGCAGCCGCACGCCGCGCAGGTATCATGCCAGAGACACTGATGGATGGTCAGGTCAAATTCCTCTGGCTGTTCCTCGAAGGTGCTGACCCAGGCGTCGCTGGAGGCGGTCGTTTTTCGGAAAGCCCAGCGAAATACCGAGAAAAACCGGGGGATCCATTCCAGACCGGTGTACTGGTCATGGGAGGCGGGACCCTGTACCTCCCGCACATATTTCTCCATGAGCTTTTCAGCATCCAGCCCCCGGTGCTTCAATACCGTGTAGACTGCGACCCGCGGCAGGATCGTGCTTTGCATGAGGGTACGCCGGGAGGGGGAGGTCTCCTGAGAGCTGGCTAAAAACGATGCGGCTTGTTCCCGGCTTTCTGCCATGACCGCCGTTCCCTCTTTTTCCCCCAGGACCCGGAGAAAGAAACGGTCCAGCATTTCCCACATGGTTTTTTCTTTCTTTTGTACGGACATAGGATCTCCTTTATTCACCGGCAGGCCGGTCATCCAACTGAGCGGTCCGGGAGCGGATGTACTGTTCCAGAATATCCACGGTGCCAGGGATGCCCAATCGGGCGCTGTTGATCACCAGATCGTAGCATTTGGCGTCACCCCAGTCACCCTTGCAGTGCTGGTCATGGTAGATCCGCCGCTGCCGGTCCTGATGCTTGATGAAATCCAGGGCTTCCTCCTCTGGCAGAGGGGTGCGCTTGACCCGGAAATCCAGATCTGCCCGGATGAAGATGGATACCAGTCCCTCCCGGTCCGCCAGCACCTCCTCGGCGCAGCGGCCCAGCACCACGAAGGATTCTCCGGCGTTGGCGTGCTGGCGCAGCAGTTCAAACTGCATCTGGGCCACGCAATCCTCCGGGGCGCTGCTGATGCCCCGGACGGAGCGGCAGAACAGGGGGGAGTAAGGGCGCTCATCGTAGCGCTCCAGCGTTTGGGCGCTGACGCCCTTGTCCTCTGCGGCTTTTTGCAGGATGCTCTTGTCGAACAGGGGGAGCTGAAGCCGCTCCGCCAGCGCGTGGGCGATATTCAGTCCGCCGCTGCCGGATTCCCGGCCGATGGCTACGATCAGTTGATGGGACATAGGAAGGTCCTCCTTACAAAATGGTGGGCAGCAGCACCAACGCGGCGTACAGCACCGGCTGATGCAGCAGATAAAGCAGCAGAGAGTGACGGCTCATAACGGACAGCCCCGGCAGGCGGATGTCCGGCAGGGCGGGGATCTCCGGCCGCAGCCGGTAGAGATAGAACCCGGTCCAGAACAGAAAGAGCCAAGGCAGCAGGGCGAAATAGTCCGAGGACGCAAAGGCGGGGCCGGGAAACCCCAGACCGGCGGTGGCGAGATTTGTGTACCAGCCACGGGTTAGCCGCAGCAGCGGCACCCAAGCAAAGCCGAGATAGCCGTGGTTCACATCCCGCACCAACAGAAACAGGGAAAAGCTGAGAACAAGCCCCAGCCGGGGCGGAATCCGGGTCAACAGAGGACGGAGAGGGACAGTCAGCAGGGCGGCAGTCCCTAAAAAAGTCAGCACGCCGAACCGGATCGGCTCCTCCGGCATTACCAGAGCTGTTGCCAGAGACACGGCGGCACCGCCGAAGAAGCTGATCGCTCCCCGGCGGATAGGGTGGCGGCTGGCCTGACAGCAATACCCGGAGAGCAGAATGAAGGTACAGCAGATGCTCTGCTGCCAGATGTATGCCCAAAAGCCGTTATACCAGGCCCACGGCAGGCCCCGGAGATACACCAGATCCCAGCAGAGGTGATAGGCGATCATGCTGAACAGGGTCAGTCCACGAAGGGAATCCAAGGTGCCGCTGCGGGAGCGGATCGCGTTTGCGTTCATAGCACATCCATCCTTGCGGAAGAAGTTTCTTTCTCAAAAATACCACAATTCGATGGATTTTTCAAGATTTACCGGTCCTGCAAAACGGCGATACTGCCCAAAGCCAGGCCCAGCTGGACACCGGCCCGGAAAAAGAAGTGCTTGTGGCGGCAGTTGATGAGACCGTGGAGGTCCGCCAGCCCCAAAAGCTCTTTTCGCAAAGGCTGATCGTCGGCAAAGCGGTCCATCAGGGCGTGAAACCGGCGGGCGTAGTCCTGACTGTCCGGCTGAAACTGATCCAGCCGCCGCTGCTCCTTCTCCACCAGATCCACCAGCAGTTGAATGGTATCGTCCTGTAAATTCATAAAAACACCCCTATATGGTACTTAGTATATTACTATATATATACCATGAGGTAACGACTTGTCAAGAAAAAATGGGCATGATATAGTGCATATATAGTGCAATGGAGGTTACTACATGGGTGAAGCTGTATTAGTAAACCGTAAAAAGTTCGTTTCCTCGCTGGCCAATGAATTGGTGGAGCCGTTCAATGAACTTTCTAAAAAGACACGCCTGACTAAAACAAAGCTTTTGGACGAGGCCATCGAGGACCTTTTGAAGAAATACGCGGCAAAGGACCTCTGACGATAGGGGAAACCGGGCAATTTCGCCTGTTTTCCCCGTTTTTCCCTTGCGTGAGCAGGGAAGATGTGTTAGAGTAGCTAAGTCTGTGTATATGAATTCAGGAGGAATATCATGCCAACATTAGAAGAAGAAATTTCCCGGCGGCGGACATTCGCCATCATCTCCCACCCGGACGCCGGTAAGACCACATTGACGGAAAAGTTCCTGCTTTACGGCGGCGCCATCGCCCAAGCCGGTGAGGTCAAGGGCAAACGGGCCAAGGCTGCCACCTCCGACTGGATGGAGATCGAAAAGCAGCGCGGCATTTCCGTCACCAGCTCCGTGATGCAGTTCCAGCATGACGGCTTCTGCATCAATATTCTGGATACCCCCGGCCATCAGGACTTCTCCGAGGACACCTACCGGACATTGATGGCCGCCGACAGCGCCGTCATGGTCATTGACGGCGCCAAGGGCGTGGAGCCTCAGACCCGGAAGCTGTTCAAGGTCTGCGCCCTGCGGCACATCCCCATCTTCACCTTTATCAACAAGATGGACCGTGAGACCCGTGACCCCTTGGAGCTGTGCGAGGAGGTGGAGCGGGAACTGGGGATCGACACCTATGCTATGAACTGGCCCATCGGCTGCGGCAAGGAATTTGCCGGTGTGTATGACCGGGAAAAGCAGCGGATCTTGTTCTTCTCCGGCGAGACCAAGGGCAAGAAGGTCAACTCTATGGAGGTAGCCTTGGAGGATCCCGTGCTGGACGAGATGCTGGGCGCGGAAAAGGCCGCCAAGCTGCGGGACGAGGTGGAGTTGCTGGGAGCCGGACGGGACTTTGATATGCAGGCTGTCCGGAACGGCACCCTGTCTCCCGTGTTCTTCGGTTCTGCTCTGACCACCTTTGGCGTGGAGCCGTTTTTGGAGGAATTCCTGCGGATGACCACCGCTCCGCTGCCCCGCGTCAGCGATCAGGGCGAGGTGGATGTGTTCTCCCCGGACTTCTCCGCCTTTGTGTTTAAGATTCAGGCCAACATGAATAAGGCCCACCGGGACCGGCTGGCCTTCATGCGGATCTGCTCCGGCAAGTTTGAGCGGGACACGGAATATTACCACGTCCAGAGCGGCAAGAAGCTGCGGCTCAGCCAGCCCCAGACCATGATGGCGGCGGAGCGTGAGATCGTGGACGAGGCCTACGCCGGGGATATCATCGGCGTGTTCGACCCCGGCCTGTTCGCCATCGGCGACACCATCACCGTGCCGGGGAAGAAGTTCAAGTATTCCGGCATCCCCACCTTTGAGCCGGAGCACTTTATGCGGGTCAGCCCCAAGGACACCATGAAACGAAAGCAGTTCATCAAGGGAACGGAGCAGATCGCCCAGGAGGGCGCCATCCAGATCTTCAAGATCCCCGGCGCGGGTCTGGAGGAGGTCATCGTGGGCGTGGTGGGCACCCTGCAATTTGACGTGTTCGAGTACCGTATGAAAAACGAGTACAACGTGGACCTGCGGATGACCAGCCTGCCCTATGACCATCTGCGGCTCATCGAATCCATGGACTGCCATCCCGACGAGATCGTGCTCTGCACCGGCGCCGCTGTGTTGCAGGACTTCCGGGAGCGCTATCTGCTGGCCTTTGACGGCGAGTGGAGCATTGGCTTCCTTACCAAGCACAATCCCGGTCTGGTACTGGCGGACACCCTGTCTGTATAATAAAATCAAGGAGGTAGGAGCATGCTGACCATCCGGCGCTTCCAAAAAGGCGATGAGGAGACTCTTTCTGTTATGATCCGCCGCACTCTGCGGGAGGTCAATTACACCAGCCCCAAATCCGAACTGGATTACCTGATCCCCCACTATTCTCCGGAGACCATGGTAGAGTTGTCTGAGACCGGCCATACCTATGTATTGGAGGAGGACGGACAGATCATCGGCTCCGGCACGGTCCTGCCGGATGGCGAGACAGAGGCGGAGATCGTGGCGGCCTTCCTGAGCCCGGAGAGTATCGGCAAGGGCTATGGCCGGAAGCTGTTTGAAACACTGGAGGCCGACGAGCTGGCAGCGAAGGCCACGCGGGTCTGGCTGACCTCCTCGGACATGGCAGTGGAGTTTTACGAGCACATGGGCTGGGTGAATCCAAACGGCCCCCGTGCCCGGGCGGGAGAGGACAACCTGCTCTATATGGAAAAACGGAAATAAACAAAACGGACCGGTTTTCCGGTCCGTTTTTTCTTGACAAAACTGTTGGCAAGCGGTATGTTAAGGCTAACAGGGGACCGTCCCTGACTTTGAAAGGAGAAAATGCCAATGGGTTGTTTCTATTGCGATGAGCACCACGAGGGCCGGGAGGCCATTATGTTCAAGGTTGGGGAGATGAAGGCCGGTGTGCTGTATCTCTTCAAGGATCAGGCCCACAAGGGCCGCTGCGCGCTGGCTCTGAAGGCCCACAAAAAGGAGCTGTGCGAGTGTACGGATCAGGAGCGGGCGGATTTTGCCGAGGATCTGGCTAAGGCCAGCGGCGCCATCAAGGAGTTGTGGGGCTGCACGAAGCTGAACCTGGGCTCCTTCGGTGACACGAATCCCCATCTGCATTTTCATATCGTCCCCAAGTACGAGGGCGGCTTTGAGTTCGGCGGGGCTTTTGCCATCACCAATCCAGAGCCGGTATACCTGACGGACGAGGAGTATCAGGAGATGATCTCCGCACTGAAGGCCAAGCTGGGTATCTGAGGACATATATAATAAGGAACACCGGGGTGCATAGCATCCCGGTGTTCTTTGTATCGGATCGATACACCATTATAATATGCGGGGGCGGTCCGATCGGGAATGGAATACCGGAGCGGAAAATAGCTGGAGAGGGGACATTTGCCCCGCTGCCGTGTGCATCTGTGTGCTGCCAAAAAAATTTCAAAAAAACTATGAAAAACAGAGAAAAAGGTCTTGACATTCCACTGAATATCCGATATGATAATCAAGTCCGTGTGGTGGAAGCCTTTCCGCACGCAGACACTGCGATGAACCGGGAGATTGCTCCGTAAGGAGGTAACTTCCGGGGAGTATGTCCGATAATCGGGCGGCTGAGAAGTCCTGTATGCGGCGTAGATCGCCGTACCATGGGACAAGTACCGGCCACAGTGCCGGTCTTTTTCATGAGTAGGAATGATACGCACGGTTAAGCGTACAGAAAATTTCTCGCCGTAGGTCGTCGAGACCCGTACAACAACCTACGAAACATTTGGAGGAAATCAACATGGCACAGAAAGAAATGATCCGCATCCGCCTGAAGGCTTACGATCATCAGGTCATCGACCAGAGCGCTGAGAAGATCGTAGAGACCGCCAAGCGCACCGGCGCCCAGGTGTCCGGCCCCATCCCCCTGCCCACCAAGAAGGAGGTTGTCACCATCCTCCGTGCTGTTCATAAGTACAAGGACAGCCGTGAGCAGTTCGAGCGCCGCACCCACAAGCGCCTGATCGACATCTCCAACTCCTCTCCCAAGACCGTTGAGGCTCTGATGGCTCTGGAGCTGCCCGCCGGCGTGGAGATCGAGATCAAGCTGTAATCATCGGATTACAAACCAACCCCAGGCTCAAAGAAGTGCGCCGCACTTTTTTGAATATGTTGCTCACCCATTTGTCCATCGACTTGCGTGAGATGGACAGGGTCATGTCGGCAGAGCAATGCGGCAAGCCGTATCTAAGCCGACCAATAACCTAACAGGAGGAAATACACATGAAGGCAATCATCGGCAAAAAAGTGGGTATGTCCCAGATTTTTGACGAGAACGGCCACGTGATCCCCGTCACTGTCATTGAGGCGGGTCCCTGCACGGTCGTTCAGAAGAAGACTTCCGAAAAGGAAGGCTACAACGCGGTTCAGCTGGGCTTCGAGGATGTTTCCGAGAAGAAGCTGACCAAGGGCGAGATGGGCCACCTGAACAAAGCTGGCGTGTCTCCCAAGAAGCACCTGCGCGAGTTTGACCTGGACAACGCCGCTGAGCTGAACATCGGCGACATTGTGAAGGCCGACACCTTCCAGGCCGGCGATTTCGTCGATATCACCGGCATCAGCAAGGGCCACGGCTATCAGGGCGCGATCAAGCGCTGGGGCGCACAGCGCACTCCCACCAGTCACGGCGGCGGCCCTGTTCACCGTCACGCCGGTTCCATGGGCTCTTCCACCGATCCCTCCCGCATCTTCAAGGGCAAGATCGGCGCCGGCCACATGGGCGTGGATCAGGTGACTGTCCAGAACCTGTCCGTTGTGAAGGTTGATCCTGAGCTGAATATGCTGGTTGTCTGCGGTGCCGTTCCCGGCCCCAAGGGCGGTCTGGTGACCATCAAGAGCACCGTGAAGGTCCACAAGGTCAAGCAGGCTGGCGCCGACATCAGCAAGAACCCGCAGAAGGCTTCCGGCCGCAACCCGCAGAAGGCTTCCGCAAGAAACAAGTAAGAAAGGGGTGCTTAAAGAATGTCTTCCATGAAAGTTTTGAACATGGCCGGCGCAGAAGTCGGTACCGTGGAACTCAACGACGAGATCTTTGGCATCACGCCCAATCCCGTTGTTGTGCATGAGGTTGTGAAGAACCACCTCGCTAATTGCAGACAGGGCACCCAGAGCGCCCTCACCCGCGCCGAGGTTTCCGGCGGCGGCAGAAAGCCCTGGCGTCAGAAGGGTACCGGCCACGCCCGTCAGGGCAGCACCCGTGCTCCCCAGTGGACTCACGGTGGTATCGTGTTCGCTCCCAAGCCCCGCGATTACAGCTATGTGCTGAACAAGAAGGTCAAGCGCCTGGCGCTGAAGTCCGTCCTGTCCTCCAAGGCTGCCGAGGGCAAGCTGGTGGTCATCGACTCCATCAAGATGGATGCCATCAAGACCGCTGACTTCCGCAAGTTCCTGAACGCTGTCAAGGTGGACGGCAAGGCCGTCATTGTCACCCCTGAGGTGGACACCGTCATCGTCAAGAGCGCCCGCAATATCCCTGGCGTGCTGACTACCGTTGCCAACATCCTGAGCGTCTATGACATCATCAACGCTCAGTACCTGGTAGTGGATCAGGCCGCCCTCGCCAAGATCGAGGAGGTGTACGCATAATGACCGCTTACGATATCGTCATTCGCCCCATTATCACCGAGCGTGCCATGGCTGGCGCCGCTGACAAGAAGTATGTCTTCGAAGTGGCCAAGTCCGCCGGCAAGGTGGAGATCAAGAAGGCTGTTGAGGAGATCTTCGGCGTGAAGGTCGCTTCCGTCAACACCCTGAACGTCCAGGCTAAGGCCAAGCGCATGGGCGCCGGCCGTCCCGGCACCACCCGTGCCTGGAAGAAGGCTTATGTGACCCTGACCGCTGATTCTAAGACCATCGAGTTCTTCGAAGGCATGGTCTAAGGAAGGAGTAAAGCAGAATGTCTATTAAAACTTTTAAGCCGACGACTCCTTCCCGCCGTCAGATGACGGTTTCCGGTTTCGACGGCATCGACAAGAAGGCCCGTCCCGAGCCCAGCCTCACCGAGCCTCTGAAGAAGAGCTCCGGCCGCAACAGCTATGGCCGCATCACCGTCCGTCATCGCGGCGGCGGCAACAAGCGCAAGTATCGTATCATTGACTTCAAGCGCGACAAGATGGGTTCCGCCACCGTGCTGCGTCTGGAGTATGACCCCAACCGCAGCGCCAATATCGCTCTCATCGAGTATGAGGATGGCGAGAAGCGCTACATCCTGGCTCCTGTCGGCCTGAAGGCTGGTCACAAGATCATGACCGGTCCTGACGCCGATATCCTGCCCGGCAACGCTCTGCCCATCGCCAACATCCCCGTTGGTACCGTGATCCACAACATCGAGCTGCATCCCGGCAACGGCGCTCAGCTGGTGCGTGCCGCCGGTACCTCTGCTCAGCTGATGGCTAAGGAAGGCAATGACGCTCAGATCCGTATGCCCTCCGGCGAGGTCCGCATCGTGCGCACCAACTGCTATGCCACCATCGGCCAGGTCGGCAACATCGAGCACGAGAACATCAACATCGGTAAGGCTGGCCGTAAGCGTCACATGGGTTGGCGTCCCACCGTCCGCGGTTCCGTCATGAACCCCAATGACCACCCCCACGGTGGCGGCGAGGGCCGTGCCCCTGTCGGCCGTTCCGGGCCTGTGACGCCTTGGGGCAAGCCCGCCCTGGGCTACAAGACCCGCAAGGGCAAGAACCCCACCAGCAAGTTCATCGTCAAGCGGCGTAACGAGAAGTAAGGAGGCAAGGTAATATGAGCAGATCTATTAAGAAAGGCCCTTATGTTGCCCCTGAGCTCCTCAAGAGAGTCGAGGCAATGAACGAGAAGAACGAGAAGAAGGTCCTCAAGACCTGGAGCCGCAGCTCCACCATCTTCCCCGCTTTCGTTGGCCACACCATCGCTGTCCATGACGGCCGGAAGCATGTGCCCGTGTATATCCAGGAGGATATGGTCGGTCACAAGCTGGGTGAGTTTGCTCCCACCCGCA
>UQUC01000021.1 GCA_900544105.1 uncultured Oscillibacter sp.
CGCGAGTTTTGCAAAGTTGAGTCACAATATATAGGTTTCAAGCAAGTTGGATGGCACTATTTATTGTATAGTCTTATGAGCAAATCGGGATTTTGCTCATCCCTAGGACCGTCATCGTAATGGAGGTGATCCATTTGCCCATGCCGAGGGGGACGGTGTAGCTCTCAAGGCCCGTGGTACACAGCGCTATCGCGCGGGGAACAAGATGAAAGGAGTCGCCCGCGCCAAGCACGACCGCCATCAGGCCAAAGAGCCTGAACTGTGAATTTCCGCGGCTTGCGCGTATCATCAGAATACCGATGGTGATGACCGAGATGAGATAAACAGCATCAAAAAGTGTTTCAACGATTGCTTGCATCTACCAGCTCGTGGTGGACGGCGTGCTGCAGCCTGACCCCGTGGCTTACGCCTGCATCATCGCCGACGCCGCCGCCTGCTGCGCCGAGGGCATGGAGTTTGCGTTGAAGGATGACCTCGCCTACCCAGACGATTACCCTGAGCCGGGCGCGGAGATCACCGTCGTCGGCGATTTCCAAGCCTATGAGGAAAACGGGATGACGGGGCATCATCTGATCAACGCGAGGCTGGAGTCTTCCGAGATGCGTTATACATGATATGGAAAAACGCTCTCGCTCCGCAGAGAGACTACGGAACTGGTGCAGGGACGGCCAGTGACGACCAGTTGGTATCGATGCGAGGACTGCACGAACTGCCCGCACCGGTCTGCCTGCTGTCAGGCAAGGGATCTTGCAAAGCCGAAGGAAGTCGTGCTGAAGAAGACCTTCTGGGAAATGCGGGCGGCATCTCAGGAGAACATTACAACAGAGCATGGTATTTACCTGCGGATGTGCCGTTCTATCCAGGTCGAGGGGGCGTTTGGACTGCTCAAAAACGACTTTGGTTTTCGCCGTTTTCTGACCAGAGGGAAAACCAATATCCGGACTGAGCTTTTCTTCCTTGCACTGGCGTACGACCTCAAAAAGCTATGGATGAAGCGGGAAAACGGGCGGCTGAAAACGCATCTTTCTGAGATCACAGTGGCATAACCGTAAAAAACAGCTGGATCATCCACATTGGGCGCTGATCTTGGAGTCAGGGTCAGCTTTGCCGCGTCCAAATGCCTTGCAATTTCCACAGAATAGCAGCTCGTACAAACAAACGCGGGGACAAAAGGTCAGAGAAAGACCTTTTGCCCCCGCATCCTTTGCGAGCCTATTTTGCAACAGGCCCTTTTTTCAAGTGGATCCTTTTTCATGAAGTCTGCTCCAAAGGGTATGGGCCACATTTTGCGGCAGCACCGCCGCCAGTGCGTCCTCGTCCGCCTCCCGGATGGCCTTCACCGTGCCGAAATGCTTCCGCAGCTCCGCCTGCCGCTTGGGTCCCAGACCGGGAACGCCGTCCAGCGCGGAGCGCATGGCGCTCTTGGTATGGTGCTGGTGGTGATAGGTGATGGCGAAACGGTGAGTTTCCTCCTGGATCTGGCCGATGAGGGAAAACACCGCCTGATCGTTCACAATGCCGATCTCCCGCCCCTCCGGGGTGACCAGCGCCCGGGTCCGATGGCGGTCGTCCTTCACCATGCCGAAGATGGGCACCGTACAACCGAATTGCTCTGCCACCTCCCGGACGGCGTCGGCATGGGTCACGCCGCCGTCGATCAAAAACACGTCCGGCAGGGGCAGGAACTTTTCGTCCCCGTCCGCCGCCCTTTGCAGCCGCCGCCGCAGGACCTCCCGCATGGAGCCGTAATCATCGGGATGGCCGCCAGTCAGCTCCTTGATCTGAAACCGACGATAGGCGGATTTCAATGGCTTCGTCCCCTGATAGACCACCATGGACGCCACAATATCGCTGGCGCCGGTGTTGGAAATATCGAAAGACTCCATCCGTCTGGGCGGCTGGGGCAGGTTCAGCATTTTTTGCAGGACCTCCAGCGTATACGCCGTTTTTTCCTCGGAGGTGGTGGCCCGCCGGACCTCCTCCTGGGCGTTGCGGACCGCTATATCCGCCAGTGTGGACTTCTCGCCCCGCTGGGGCACATGGACCCAGACCTTATGCCCCGCCCGCTGGGTCAGGGCCTCGGATAGTTCCTCGCAGTCCCCTGTGTCCACGCAGAGCAAAATCTCATGGGGCAGGATGGCCCTCGGCAGATAATACTGGGCCGTGACTGCCGCCAGCAGCTCCGCCGCCGATTCCTCCATGGGCGCGGTCAGCAGTTCCGTCTCCCGGCCCACCAGATCGCCGTTTTCCATGTGAAGAACGGCATAGCCGCTCTTGCCCGCCCCTCGGAACACGCCCCACACGTCCGTATCGGCGCACAGTCCCGCGATGACGGTCTGCTTTTTGCTCAGGGCGCTGATGGCCTGGATCCGGTCCCGCAGTTGGGCCGCCTGCTCAAACCGCAGAGCCTCCGCCTCCGCTTCCATCTCGGCGGTCATGTCCCGGAGGAGCTGCTTGGAGCGTCCCTCCAACAACTGGGCCGCCTGCTCCATCCGGCGGTCGTATTCCGCCTCCGGCATCTCCGGACGGCAGAACCCGTCGCACCGGCCCATGTGGAAATTCAGACAGGGCCGCTCCGCGCCGATGTCCCGCGGGAACTGGCGGCGGCAGGTGGGCAGACGCAAAGCCTGACATACCGCATCCACTGCCTGACGGGTCTCGTACCGTCCGCCAAAGGGACCGAAGTACTTCGCGCCGTCATTAGCGGGTCGATTCACCAGGGTGAATTTCGGATACCGCCCCCGGCTGAGGCGCACCAGCGGATAACCCTTATCATCCTTCAGCAGGATGTTGTACCGGGGCATGTGCCGCTTGATGAGGGAGTTTTCCAGCACCAGCGCCTCAAATTCGCTGGTGACGAAGATCGTGTCGAAATGATCCACCTGACTGACCATCTGCCGGGTCTTGACACTGTGGGCCGCGCTGTCCTGAAAATACTGGCTCACCCGATTTTTCAGTTTTTTCGCCTTGCCCACATAGATGACCTTCCCGGTCTTGTCCATCATCAGATAGACGCCGGGCTGTAAAGGCAGATCGTTGGCCTTTTCCCGCAGCTCGTCCTTTGTCATGATTTCGCCTCCTATCCGGCCTAAGAACAAAAGAGCATCACTTTACAGTGATGCTCTTGTTTGGTGCGCGAGGCGGGACTTGAACCCGCACGTCCGTAACGGACACTAGAACCTGAATCTAGCGAGTCTGCCAATTCCACCACTCGCGCGCATAAGCAGTCTTTCCGGAGAGAAAACTGGTGCGGCTGACGGGACTTGAACCCACACGTCGAATCGACACCAGCACCTCAAGCTGGCCTGTCTACCAGTTCCAGCACAGCCGCAAACAAATACCGCCTAAAAAAGACTGCTTGATTATTATAGCCATTCGTATCCATAATGTCAACCAGAATTTGCGGTTTTTCTAAAAAAATTTTCCGGGCGGCAAAACCGCCCGGAAGAGCCGGGTCTCAGAGCTGGGACAAAACCTCGCCGATGGGGTCCGTAATGACCAGCCCCGCCGCCAGATCCCTGGCCACCGGGGATTTGTTGATGAGGGCCAGCCGGTCCCCACGGAAATAGTTGATAAGTCCCGCCGCAGGCCACACATTCAGGGAGGTGCCGCCCACAATCAGCAGATCCGCCTGCGCGATAGCGTTCACCGCGCCGTCGATGACCCGGTCATTCAGGGCCTCCTCATAGAGCACCACGTCCGGCTTGATGACGCCGCCGCAATCGCACCGGGGAACCCCTGTGGTGTGGAGGATGTGGTCCAGATCGTAGAATTTTCCACATTTTTCGCAGTAATTCCTGTGTACGCTGCCGTGCAGCTCATAGACCTGTTTGCTGCCAGCGGCCTGATGAAGTCCGTCGATGTTCTGGGTCACCACTGCCAGCAGCTTCCCCTCCCGCTCCCATTCCGCCAGCTTTTTGTGGGCGGCGTTGGGCTTTGCGTCAGGGCAAAGCATTTTCGCCCGGTAAAAGCGGAAAAATTCTTCGGGATTGCTTTTATAAAACGTATGGCTTAAAATAGTCTCCGGAGGGTATTTCCACTCCTGATGGTACAATCCGCCGGTGCTGCGAAAATCCGGGATCCCGGACTCCGTGGACACTCCGGCTCCGCCGAAAAAGACGATTTTCCGGGCCGTGTCGGTCCATTCCTTTAATGTTCTGACCGCATCCGTCATAAAAATACCCCTCCAGTCTGTATAATAAGGAAGTTATCTATGAACATTCAGATCTTCGGCTCCTCCAAATCCTTCGATACGAAGAAGGCGGAGCGCTGGTTCAAGGAGCGCCGCATCAAATATCAGTATATCGACGTTCCCTCAAAGGGATTATCTCCCCGGGAGTACCAATCCGTCAAGCAAAAAGTTGGCTTTGAGGCGCTGGTGAATACAAAATGCCGGGCATATGAGGAGCTTTACATGGCCTATATCACCCCGGACGCCCAGGAGGAAAAGCTGCTGGAATATCCGGAGCTGTTCAACACCCCCATCGTCCGCAACGGCAAGGAGGCCACTGTGGGCTACTGCCCGGACGTCTGGACCAAGTGGGAGTAAAATTTTCCCGGAGGGAGACACTGCTATGTGGGACAATGCCCTGCCGAAAAACCGATTTCTCCGCTTCTGTGTACTGATGGCCCATCGCTGCGGGCGGCATAACGTGGCCATGCAGAGCGCGGCGCTGGCCTTTTACCTGCTGTTTATGATCTTTCCCTTCCTCATTTTCATCAGCGCCCTGCTGGGCCTGTTGGATCTGAACATCACCGGCATGATGACCGTCCTCTCGGATTTTCTGCCGGAGGAAGTAGCGGACCTGCTCCGGATGTACTTCACTTACGTCACTGACAATCCCAGCCCCCGGCTCATGGTATTCGGTCTGGTCTTTTCCATCTATTTCCCCATGCGGGCCACCAACTCGCTGATGGCCGCCGTGCGGACGGCCTACCATTTAGGCCCGCCAAAAGGCTTTATCAGCCAATGGATCAAGGTGCTGCTCTATACTGTGACCCTCATTGTCACCACCGCCCTGACCCTGTCTCTGATGACTTTCGGAGAGCGGGCGCTGTGGTACGCCGTGGAGCATTTTCACCTGCCGGAATTTCTGGCGAAGCTGTGGGTAACGCTGCGGTTCCCCGTAGCCGGGGCCGTCAGCTTTCTGGCACTGTTCCTGCTCTATGCCCTGGCCCAGGATACCATCCAACCCCTGAAAAATATCTGTCCCGGCGTTCTGTTCTCTCTGGCGGCGTGGATGGCGTTCAGCTGGCTCTATTCCTACTACGCCAACCACTTCTCCCACTACTCTGTGCTCTACGGCTCCATCGGCGCCGTCATCGTGGTGCTGATCTGGCTGAACCTCTCGGCATTCACACTGATTTTGGGCGCGGAGATGAACGGTGTGCTCATCAGTATGCGGAAGGACCGTCTGGAACAGAACGTCAACGCACCAAAGACATGAATCGTCTGTCAAATCTCAGCCGCGGCCTCGCTGCGGGAAAGGAAGCTGTTTTATGGATACAAAATTGCAGGAATATGCAAAATTACTGATTGAAGTAGGCCTGAATGTTCAAAAGGGCCAGACCCTCATCATTTCGTCGCCGGTGGAGTGCGCCTCCTTTGCCCGTCTATGTGCTGACGCGGCCTATGACGCAGGCTGCCGTGAGGTCATCATGAACTGGAGTGACGACTATCTCAGCCGGCAGAAGTTCCTCCGGGCGGATGCCTCCGTTTTCGATGACACACCGGAGTGGCGCGAAAAGTTTTTCACCTGCTATGCGGAAATGGGGGCCGCCTATCTTGCCATTGCCGCCAGCGATCCGGAAACTTTGAAGGGCGTGGACCCCGGCCGGCTGGTCCGGTCTCAGAAGTCCGGTTCCGTGCTCCGCAAGACCTTTGACCGGCTCCAGATGAGCAACGGCTTCCCCTGGTGCATCGCTTCGGTGCCCATCCCCTCCTGGGCCGCCACCGTGTTCCCGGAGCTGCCGGAGGAACAGGCTATGGAAAAGCTGTGGGATGCCATTCTCCGCTCTGTCCGCATTCAGGGCAACGGCACCGCCGTTTCCGCCTGGCGTCAGCATTTGGATACCCTGGGCCGCCGGAAGGACCTGCTGAACAAGTATCACTTCAAGTATCTCCACTACACCAACTCTCTGGGCACTGACCTCACCATCCAGCTTCCGGAGGATCACCTCTGGGCCGCCGGCAACTCCGTGATGAAAAACGGTGTGGAATTCGTGGCCAATATGCCCACGGAGGAAATTTTCACCGCCCCCCTGAAAACCGGCATCAACGGCGTGGTCTACTCCGCCATGCCCCTGGTGGACAGCGGCAACATCATCGACAAGTTCCATTTCATCATCCGGGACGGCAAGATCGTGGAGGCTCACGCCGAAAAGGGTGAGGAATTCCTGAAAGCCGCCATCAGTGTGGACGAGGGTGCCAGCTACTTCGGAGAAGTGGCTCTGGTCCCCTATGACAGCCCCATCTCCAACCAGAAGATCCTGTTCTACAACACCCTGTTTGACGAAAACGCCTCCTGCCATCTGGCCTTCGGTGAGGCATATCCCGAGTGCATTGAGGGCGGCGAGTCCATGACCCGGGAGGAGGTGCAGGCCCACGGCCTGAACTATTCTCTGACCCATGTGGACTTCATGGTGGGTACCGCCGATCTCTCCATCGTGGGCACCACCCATGACGGCCGGGAGATCCCTGTCTTTATCAACGGAAACTTTGCCATCTGATGCGGCAGTCCTAACAAGAAAGAGAGAATTTTATGATCACAAAACCGAAATTTGACGAATCCGTTTTTGTCTGCCCCGGTGCCGCCATCGTAGGGGACGTCACCCTGGGAAAGAATGTCAACGTGTGGTACAACGCCGTCCTCCGCGGAGATGACGGCGCCATCAAAGTGGGTGACAACACCAACGTTCAGGACTGCGCGGTACTGCACGAGGAAACCACGGTCGGTTCCGGCTGCACCATCGGCCACGGGGCCATTGTCCACGGCTGCACCGTGGGCGACAACGTGCTCATTGGCATGGGCGCCACCGTTCTCAACGGTGCAAAGATCGGCAATAACTGCATCGTAGGCGCCGGGGCGCTGGTCACCGGCAAAATGGACGCTTCCGCCGGCTCCATGATCCTGGGCAGCCCCGCCAAGGTGGTCCGTTCCCTGACAGAGGCCGAGATCGAGAGCAATCGGGAATCCGCCCGGGAATACTGTCATCAGGCCGAGCGGTATCGCGAGGACTGATTTGCGCCAAAAATAGGGAAAACGCCGAAAGAAGCCCGGAATTTCACACTTGTTTCGGCGCTTTGCCGCTTGCAACCAAACCGTTGTACGCATATACTTGCTCCGATATTAAACGATTACTTCTCAAGCAAGGAGCTATTTATATGACATTGCAGTTTTCACCTCAGACCCGACGGGTCTTTCACCTCTCGCTGCCCATCTTCGCAGAGCTTCTCTTGCAGCTTCTGGTGGGCAATATGGACCAATTCATGATCTCCCACTTCGGCCCCGCAGCCGTGGCCGCCATCGGCAACGGCAATCAGGTGATGAACGTGGTCATCATCGTGCTCACCACCATGAGCACCGCCGCCACCATTCTCCTGACCCAGCACATCGGCGCGGGCCGGGTCGGTGAGGAATGCAGCGAGATCGTCACCGTGGCCGTTACGATCAGCGCCGTGTTCAGCTTTCTGGTGGGCCTGTTTTTGCTTTTAGAGCCGGAACTGGTCTTTCAGCTCCTGCGGACGCCGGAGGACGCCTTTGACGGTGCCTGCCTCTACACCCGTATCGTAGGCGGTACAGTCCTGCTTCAAGGGCTGTATATCCAGCTCTGCGCCGTTCTGCGGAGCTACACCCTGCTGAAAGAGGTGGTGGTGCTCTCCGTTTCCATGAATCTTCTGAATGTGGCAGGCAACGCCATTCTGATCAATGGCTTCTTCGGCTTCCCGCAAATGGGCGTGGCTGGCGCCGCCGTATCCACCGTGATCTCCAAGGCTGTGGGCCTGACGCTGGCCTGCATCACCCTGAAGCGCAAATGCACCGTCCGTTTTTCCCTGCAATATCTGCACCCCTTCCCCGCAAAGACTTTTCGCGCCCTGCTGGGTATTGCCCTCCCCTCTGGTACAGAATCTCTGTCCTACAACGTATCTCAGACCTTCATCCTCCGCTTTATCAATCTGATGGGTGCGGCGGTGGTCAGCGCCAAGGTCTATGGCAGTATGCTGGCCAACGTGGCCTATGTGTATTCCATCGCCGTGGGGCAGGCCACCCAGATCATTCTGGGCTACATGATCGGCGGCCGGAAGCTGGATGAGGTCAGCGGCCGTGTCTGGTCCACCATCCGCATCGCTCTGGCGGCCTCCGAGCTGCTGACACTGCTGATCCTCATTTTCTGCGATCCCATTTACAGCATCTTCACCGATGATCCTGTGATCCACACGCTGGGCCGGCAGATCCTTTATGTGGAGTTCGGTCTTGAGATCGGGCGGTCCATCAATATCGTCATGACCCGCTGCCTCACCACCGCCGGCGACGTCTGGTACCCTGTGGGCGTGGGCATTTTCAGTATGTGGGTCGTAGCCGTAGGCGGAAGCTGGCTGCTGGGACACGCGCTGAATTGGGGTCTTGTGGGCATCTGGATTGCCATGGCCTGTGACGAGTGTCTCCGGGGTGCGCTGTTTACGATCCGTTTCCGGAGCGGCAAGTGGAAGGAAATCCGACTGGTGTCTGATTCAACGAAAGGAACCTGACATATGGAATTCAACAAGCAGACCGTGAAAGCCCTGTTGGGCGTTGTCTGCGGCGGCATCGCCTTCGCCGCGGCACTGCTGCATCTGGATGTGGTGGCAGGCGCCGCCGGGTGGCTGCTGGGCATTTTGTCCCCGCTGCTGCTGGGCTGTGCCATCGCCTTTATTCTCAATGTCCCCATGCGGGCGATGGAGCGCTGCCTGTTTCCCCACGCGAAAAAGGCCAATAAGCTCCGCCGCCCTCTGGCGCTGTTGCTCACCGTTGCGGCAGTATCCGCAGTGCTGGCGCTGGCGGGAATGGTGATCGTCCCCGGCGTGAGGGACGCTGTCACCTCCATCGCGGCGCAGGTACCGGAAGCCTTTGAGCGCTTGCAGGAAAGCGCTGCCCGCTTTCAGGAATACCTGCCCCTTCTGGCAAACCAGATCGAAGGGCTGTCTATCGACTGGGCCAGTCTTTCCCAGAAGGCCGTGGGGCTGGTCCAGAACTGGGGCAAGGGCCTTCTGATCTCCGGCGGTGGGCTGGTCAGCGGCATCGTCAGCGGCGTCACAACCTTTTTCATCGGCCTGATCTTTTCTCTGTACATCCTGCTGCAAAAGGAAAAACTGGCCCGGCAGGGCCGTCAGCTTTGCTACGCCTTTTTACCGGAAGCCGCCGCGGATCAGCTTCTGAATATTCTGCGGCTCAGTGAGCGGACCTTTTCCAGCTTTCTCTCCGGTCAATGTCTGGAGGCCGTGATCCTGGGCACCATGTTTTTTGTGTCCATGACCCTGCTCCATTTCCCCTATGCGCTGCTGGTGGGCGTTCTGATCGCTCTGACCGCTCTGATTCCCATTGTAGGGGCGTTCATCGGCTGCGCCGTGGGTGCGCTTTTGATGCTGGTGAACGATCCCTGGCAGGCGCTGTGGTTCATCGTCCTGTTTCTGGTGCTCCAGCAGATCGAGGGCAACCTCATCTATCCCCATGTGGTCGGTTCCTCCGTGGGACTGCCCTCCATCTGGGTGCTGGCAGCCGTGACGGTGGGCGGCAGTCTCATGGGCATCCTGGGGATGCTGGTGTTTATCCCCCTGTGCAGCGTACTGTACGCCCTGCTGCGGCAGCTCACGGTCCATCGACTGAAGCAGCGGCGCGTCCCCGCCGAAAAGTGGCGGGAACCGCCCAAGAAATAAGAAAGCAGTTCCATATAACCAACAAAAAAGCCAAGCCGCGAATGCGGCTTGGCTTTTTGCGATTTTGCGGAACATAGCCGGATACCGTGCACGAGGGGACACCATCGTTCCGTCTGACGATTCAGATTCGTCAATTTCCCTCATCTATGATTGCTTTCCACCGGCGATACTCCGAGGTTTCATCCCACTCCAGCGCCCTGTCTATATAGAACTCCGCAAGTTCAAAAGACGCAGGCGGCGTCAACGCGACAAAGAGGTAATAGGCCATCAAAAACGCGCAGTAGGCGGCGGTTTTCATGCATCCCTCTCCTTGAAGTCTGTGCAGCGACGCCTCCAAAACAAAGAACAGGTTGAGCCGGTCTACTTCACTTGTGTCCGCGTAAAAGCAATTCAGGTCATCCAATGTAAGTCCCAATATGGTTGTTTCCTCAAAATACGGATGTCCAAAATCAATGGTTATCTTCACAGAATTTACCTCCGCAGGACTGTTCCGCCAGCTTTCCCGTTATTTCAACTGGTCCAGCGTCAGAGAAAAGCTGGGCATGAAGGTCTCCAGAAAATACGCAACCTCCGGCAGCTCATACTCCTCCAGCGCCGCGCGGGTCTGGGCAGCGGCGTCCCGGAACTCGCTGTTCCCGGCCTTCAATTCCTCCACGCATTTGATGTAAGCGGACAGCTTGTCCGCCGCCTTCACCAGCCGCTCCGTCTCCGGGTCCGTCACTGTGAGGATGGGGGCGTACACCGGCTGAAATTCCTCCGGCAGCATATGCAGCAGTTTTTCCTCCGCCACCGCTTCCACCTCCTTGTAGGCTTTGCGGATGGCAGGGTTGTCGTACTTGATGGGCGTAGGCATATCACCGGTCAGGATCTCGCTGGCGTCATGATATAGCGCCGCCACCGCCACCGCTCCGGCGTCGATATGTCCACCGAATTTCTCGTTGCGGATCACCGTTAAGGCGTGGGCCAGCACCGCGACTTGGTGGCTGTGCTCCTGCACGTTTTCCAGGGCCGTGTTCCGCATCAGCGCCCAGCGCTGGATGAAGCGCATCCGGGAGAGATAGGCAAAAAAGTGACTGCCGATCCTCATACTTCCGCCTCCTCATCCACGATCTCCCCTAATAGTGCATCACCGTCCAAGCCTGTGATCCGCACATTTTTCAGCACATTATGCAATTCAGCGCCGTCCACCAGCACTTCCACATAGTTGGGAGCGTGGCCAAAGAATTTTCCGTTTTTAGGCTGCTCAAACAGCACCGGATATGTTCTCCCCACACAGCTCGCCAAATAGTTCCGGTGCATTTCTTCCGCCACAGCCGCGGCCCGATGCGCCCGTTCCACTTTTACAGACTTCGGCACCTGCTCCATCTGGGCTGCCGGAGTACCGGGGCGGATGGAGTAGGGAAAAATGTGCATCTGGGCAAAGCGACACTTCCGGATAAAGGCCAGTGTCTGGGCAAACTCATCCTCTGTTTCCTCCGGAAAGGCGACGATGAGGTCCGTGGTGACAGCAGGCTGGTCAAACCAGCGATTCAGTAGCTCCACAGATTCCAGATACCGGGCAGTGTCATACTTTCGGTTCATTCTCTTTAAGGTGGCATCACAACCGCTTTGCAGGGACAGATGGAATTGAGGGCACAGGTTGGGCAGAGCCGCTGCCCGGCGGCAAAAGTCCTCTGTAATGGTACGAGGCTCCAAACTGCCCAGCCGCAGGCGAACCTCCGGCGCTACGGCGGACAAAGTCTCCAACAGGTCGATGAGGCTCTGGCCATTTTTCAGATCACGGCCCCAGGATGAGATCTCGATGCCTGTCAGCACAATTTCCCGATAGCCCTCTGCCACCAGCTGTTGCATCTGCTCCACCGCCTGTTGCAGCGGCAGGGACCGTATCGGTCCACGGGCATAGGGGATAATGCAGTAGGTGCAGAAGTTCACACAGCCGTCCTCAATTTTCATCATGGCCCGGGTACGGCCCTCCAAGCCGCCAGCGGGCAGCACTTCAAATACCCGCCGCTCAAAGGACTTGTCGATCGCTTCCAGATTTTTCTTTCCCTCAGCAGCCTCCTCCAGTAAGGAAACAAACCCCTCCCTGTCACCAGTGCCCGCGATCAGGTCCACCCCCAGTTTCCGCACATCCTCGGGATGGGTCTGAGAATAGCAGCCACACACTGCAACCACCGCCTCCGGGTGTTGCTTCTGTACCCGATGGATCACTTGACGGGATTTTTGGTCACTGACAGAAGTGACAGAACAGGTATTTACCACATAGACGTCGGCTTCCTCGGAAAATTCCACCACTTGATGTCCTTTTGACCGGAGGGTCTGCTCCATAGCCTGGGTCTCATATTGATTCACCTTGCAACCAAGGGTATAAATGGCGACTTTCATAGGTCCTCCTTGCGTTTTCAGAAACGTTCTTGTATAATAGATAATTACGCTATTAAAAGAGAACTTCCGGGTAGTTCCCGCAGTTTCTCTCCTATTATACGTTTATTATCGGAATAGGGCAAGAGGAGGATTTTTTATGATCTATCTGGACCATGCCGCCACCACACCGGTTCCCAAGGCCGTGGCGGACGCCATGTACTCCGTGCTGATGGAGCAGTACGCCAACCCCAATGCGCAATATCCCTTCGGGCAGGAAATGCGCCGCTGCGTGGAAGAATGGCGGGCCGTGATCGCCAAAGCCGTAGACTGCGAAGCTAACCAGCTTTTCTTTACCTCCTGCGGCACCGAGGGTGACAACTGGGCCATTCGCGCCGCCTGCTGGCAGAACCGCCACGTAGGTCGCCACATTGTTACCACCGCCGTAGAGCATCACGCCGTTCTCAACTGCTGCCAGCAATTGGAACAAGAGGGCTGGGAGGTCACGAAAATCCTGCCGGATCAAAATGGCAACATTTCCGCCGAAGCCGTTCTGTCGGCGGTGCGGCCAGACACGGCCCTGGTGTCTGTAATGATGGTAAACAATGAGCTGGGCAACATTTATCCTGTTGCGGATATTGCCAATGGGCTGAAGGCTGTCAACGAAAAGACATTGCTCCATACCGATGCTGTCCAGGGCTTTTTGAAAGTCCCCTTCTCCGCTAAAACTCTGGGTGCGGACTTTATCGCCATCTCCGGCCATAAAGTAGGTGCCCCAAAGGGCATCGGCGCTCTCTATATTGGCCCCCGTGTTCGGAATCCCCGGCCTCTACTGCCCGGCGGTGGTCAGGAAATGGGGCTCCGCTCCGGTACGGAAGCCACTGCCCAGATCGCAGGCTTTGCCAAGGCGGTGGAACTGCGTTGGGACCATTTGGAGGACAAACTGCGTCACATGGCTGAGGTCAAGGCCTACGCCGTGGAAAAGCTGACGGCCATTCCAGACCTTCAGGTCATTGGGGACGGCAAAGCTCCCCATGTTCTATCTGTCTCTATGGCAGGCTGGCCCAGTCAGAACGTGGTGAATGATCTGGGCAGTCAGGGGATCTGCGTCTCTGCCGGTTCTGCCTGTCATCATGGCAAGTCCAGTCAGGTAGTGTCAGCTCTGGGCCTGCCTAAGCGAGTGGCTGCCGGGGTCATCCGGCTAAGTTTCGGCCCGGAAACGACCTTTGCCGAGATCGACGCCTGCGCAGATGCCCTCCGGGATCATCACGATCACCGAATGCCCATGTTGTAATTGATTTTATCAGAAGGAGCTCTCACTTATGAACTTCGAATATCTTCGCCGGGAGCCTGGCTTCTATCGCCGGGTCTTTGCTTTAGCCCTGCCGGTGATCCTTCAAAATCTCATCACTACCTCTCTGGGGCTCATGGACACTTTTATGGTGGGGTTGGTGGGACAGGAGGAAATGTCTGCCGTCACCGTAGCCAATGTACCTATTTTTATCATCCAGCTCATTGTATTCGGTCTGCAAAGCGGTTCCCGTGTGCTCATCAGCCAATACTGGGGGCATGGAGATCATGAATCCATCAACCGTGTCATGGGTATCGGCTTCTTTGTGGCAGGTGGTATCTCCACCATCTGTGCCCTGTCTATGGGGCTGTTCCCCCGGCAAGTGTTGATGCTCATTACGGACAATCTTCGCTTGATCGAACTTGGCACCCCCTACATCCGCATTGTAGGTTTTTCCTATATGCTCAATTCCCTCTCTTCTATTTACATAGGCATGCAACAGAGCATCGAAAATCCCCGTTTTGGCATGACGGTGCTCATTATCTCCACCATCTTCAATACCCTGGGAAACTACATACTGATCTTCGGCAAGCTGGGCCTGCCCGCCATGGGCATTACCGGTGCTGCCGTGGCAACGCTTTCTTCCCGTGTGGTAGAATTCCTGATCTCCCTGATTTATGCCCTGCGTTGCAAACGAATGCCCCTGATGCCCGCCTGTATCCTCCGTCCTGGCAAGGCTATTTTCCGTAGTTTCGTAAAATTCTCTACACCGGTCCTGCTGAATGAGACGCTCTGGGGTACTGGCACTTCTCTCTACACGGTCATCATGGGCCATATGGCCGGCAGCACGGACCTGATTTCCGCCTATACCGTGGCAGGCAATGTTGACCGGATGGTAACGGTAGCGATCTTTGGTATAGCAGGCGCGGCTGCTGTGATCGTCGGCAAAGAGGTCGGCATGGGTAGCAAAAATACTTATGCCATTGGTCGTGCCCTGACCTTTGTCGGCCTATGCACCGGCTTCGTTGTCGCAATTGCGGAGCTGCTGCTACTCTGCTTTGTGTTGAAGCCCTTTGTATTGCCGCTGTTCTCCATGTCTGCCGTCTCGGAATCTCTCTGTGCAACCATGATGATCTGCTATGCGATCTCCGCCCCCCTTCACGCCTTTGCCACCACTGGCATCGTTGGTGTTCTCCGAGGCGGAGGCGACGTGCGGGTCGCCATGTTGATCGATGTTCTGCCTATGTGGGTCTTTACTCTGCCTATGCTGGTACTGCTGGGACTGGTATTCCATGCCCCTATTGCTATCTTCTGCTTTATCATGGCTACGGAATCTGCTCTGAAAGTTCCCTTTGGCCTGTATCGGATCCACAGCGGCAAGTGGATCCATGATGTGACCCAAGGAGCCTAAATAGGGAGGGATCATATGAAATCTCTATTCCGCTGTCCCATCTGCGACGGTCCGCTGGACCGAGATGAGCGGGTCTACCGCTGCACCGCCGGACACAGCTACGACATTGCCAAGGAGGGCTACACCTATCTGCTCCCCCCCAATCAGAAGCATTCCGCCGATCCCGGCGATGACAAGGCTATGGCGGCAGCCCGTCGGGATTTTCTATCCAAAGAGTATTATGCTCCGCTTTTAAATACGATTTGTAGTCACATTTTGCCCCTTGTGGACGAAAACGCTGTGATTCTGGATGCCGGCTGCGGAGAGGGTTACTACACTGCCGGCATCCGTACAGCCCTGACTGACGCTGGAAAAACACCCTCTATGGCCGGTATCGACATCTCCAAATCTATTCTCCGACTGGCCGCCAAGCGGGAAAAGCAGGTGGAGTTCGCTGTGGCCTCCTGCTACCATCTTCCCTTTGCGGATGAAACGGCAGACCTGCTGCTGGACTGCTTCTCCCCCTTGGCCATCGATGAATTTCGCCGGGTCCTAAAGCCCGGAGGCTATTTTCTCTATGTGGTACCAGGAGCCGATCACCTATGGGAGCTGAAGCAGATCCTTTATGATGTTCCCTATCCCAACGAGGAAAAAGAGACCCCCTACGAGGGCTTCACCTATGAGGCCATCGTTCCGGTGGACTTCTCCCTCCACCTGGCAAGTCAGGCGGACATTTGCTCCCTCTTCCGCATGACGCCTTACTGCTGGAAAACCCCAAAAGCCGGCGTGGAGCGAATGGAAGCGTTGGAAAATCTGGACTGTCAAGCGTCTTTCCGTATTCACATCTTCAAAAAACTGTAAAAAATACGGGTCGGTTTGAAAACCGACCCGTATTTTGTCCTTCTGTCAGACGGTCTGACCTGCTAACCGCAGTCCACGGCCAAAATCCTGAAATGCCTTTGTGATCAAGCCCTGACCAACGGTGTTGGGGTGGGTGCCGTCGGCGCAGAGGGTCTGCTCCAGGTGGCCGTAGTCCAAAAAGGCTCCACGGACATCCACCAGCGGCACATTTTCCTCCCTGGCCAAACGCTCCACCGCACGGGAATATCGCTCCTGCCAGACGTAGATGTTACCCACGTCTCCCAGCCAGCGCATCACAGCCTCTTTATCCAGATCCCCGCACCACCAGTTGAAAAAGCGCTCGCTATCCAGCGGCGGCAGGTTGGTAAGGATGGGCCGGATACCGTGGCTCCGTACCCGCCGGATCATCTCCCGGTACAGCTCCACAAACTCCGGCAGCGGCACGTTAGGCTGATGGTCCCCCGTGGGATCCTCCGCGATCTCCTTCCAACGGAAATCGCAGTCATTGCCGCCGAAGTCCATCACCATCATGTCGCAGGGCAGCTTCCGGGCCAGCATCCGGTCCAGCAGGCGGCTGCCCTTGCGGACTGTGGCTCCAAAGTGCGCGTCATTATGAATGGAAAGCTGGAATTCCGATTCCAGTGCCTCCACATTGATCTCATTATGAGTACGGTAGCGTCGATCACCCAGATCAACCTGGATCCCCTTCAAGATGGAATCCCCTAACAGGGTCACCTGTCTGTTCTGTACCATACGATCACCTCATTGCCGTTTAATATAGTTTTCAAAACTATATTACATAGTATCCATCGTTTTGTCAAGAGTTATTCTTCAAAACGATGGAACAACGACCCCGGCAGTCTGCTTGGTCAGCTCAAACACCGCCCCTTGCAGATGGTGGACCGCCTCCGAGGACCACTGCTCCAAAAACGGCTCCACGTTGTCCACCTCCGTCAGGCCGTAGGGCGCGTGGTGGTAGTGCATAGGCACCACGCAGCGAGGATGCAGCGCATCGCACACCGCCTTTGCTCCGGCGGCATCCACTGTGTAAACGCCCCCTACCGGCACCAGCACGGCGTCCACTGGGCCGATGGCCGCCGCCTGCTCCGCCGTCAGCTGGTGCCCCAGATCGCCCAGATGAGCCACGGACAGTCCGCCGGCTGTAAAGACCCGGACCGTGTTGGTCCCCCGCAGCACGCCGCCCTGTTCATCATGAAAGGTCTCTATCTCCCGGACCGCAAACGGGCTTTCCCGCTCCGGCAGCAGCTCCACACAGTCTGTGGCGTGATGGTCAAAATGGCCGTGGCTGCAAAAAACGGCGTGGGCCTGTACGTGCAAAGGCGGATACCCCGCCACGCCGGTATACGGGTCCAGTACAACGCGATAACCGTCCTCTTCCAAAAGAAAACAGGCGTGTCCCAGCCAGGTCAGCTTCATAACGATCCCTCCTAAATTTCAGAAAAGGCAGCGGTCTCCCGCTGCCTTTAGTCTATCAGGTATCACCGGACTTGTCATCCGGTTTTGCATCGTTTTTCTTCTTGAACAGCGGTTTTTTCATTCCGCTCCGCCGCCGGATCTTCCGCAGGATGACCACCGCCGCCACGATGATGACCGCCCACAGGATCAGCCACATCCAGCTGTACGCCAGCGCCACGACGAAGTCCTCCATGCCGTTCACAAAGGAATGCCAGCCCCGGCTCAAGGCGTTGCTCAGACGGTCCCCGAAATTCTCCGGCAGTTCCTCCGTGTCGGAATACTTATAGACCTCCGACACATGGACATTGACGGTGGCGAAGTCCACCAGTGCGTCATAGTGCCGCAGGGTGCCGGAAAGATTCTCGATATTCCACTCCGTTTCGGAAATAGCGGACTCAATGGTGATGATATCCTCCATGTTTTCCGCTTGGGCCAGCAGCTTTTGCAGCCGCTCCAGCTTGATCTGCTGGGTCTTCAGGCGGCCTGCCGTGTCATAATAGGTCTCCGTGATGTTTTCCAAATTGGTGTTCCGCCACGTCACATGGGCAAGCTCCCCGGCCTGATCCAGAAAGCCCTGAAACTGGGCAGAAGGCACCCGAACGGTATAATCCGCCCACCGATAGCCCCGGCTCCCGCCGCCCACGGTGCTGCTCTCCAGATAGCCGCCCTTGGCCTCCGCCAGTGCTGCCAGCGCCTTAACGGTCTCGTCAAACTCCGTGGTTTCCAGATTGATGTCTCCCGTGTAGATGATCTTCTGGTTTTCCAGAACTCCTCCGCCGCTGTCCCGGCCCTCATCATAACCGTTGGTGTCAGCGTCAAAATCCCCTTTCACCTCTGTCATGGAGACAGTATCCGCAGGGCGGCTGTTGGCGCTGGAAGCCGCAGTTTTGCTGGCGGCTCCGCAGGCAGTCAGGCTCAGGAGCATGGTCAGTGCAAGAAAACAGACAAATAACCTTCTTTTCATAGCGCTTCCTCCTTTTCAGCGGTCGTGCCGCTCTTCTACTTATATAGACGAAATTCCCGCCAAAAAGTTCCGCCGGTCTCAACATTTTACCGACTTGTATTTTTCTTCCGCCTGCTGTAAAATGAGGCCAATTGGGAATATGTTTGATCTTTAACGGGATTTTTACAAAGCTATACGATTCAGGAGGAAACTGCAATGACTTATCAGGAAGTTTTGGAGCAGGCCCGGACCTGCATGGGCAAATGCCACGCCTGCCCTGTGTGCAACGGCCTCGCCTGCAAAAATACGGTCCCTGGCCCCGGCGCCAAGGGTCTGGGCACCGGGGCCATCCGCAACTACCAGAAATGGCAGGAACTGTGCGTCAATATGGACACCATCTGCGAAAACGGTGATGTGGACACCTCTTATGATTTCTTCGGCCACAAGCTGACGATCCCCGTAATGGCCGGCCCCGTTGGTGCCGTGGCTATGCATTACAGCGATAAATACGACGACCTGCGCTATAACAATGTACTGGTGGAGGGCTGTGCCAAAGCCGGTATTCTCGCCTTCACCGGTGACGGCACCAACCCCGCCGTCATGGAAGGTGCCGTGGATGCCCTGAAAGTCAACGGCGGCTGCGGTGTTCCCACTGTGAAGCCCTGGAATCTGGAGACCATCCGGCAGAAGATGGATCTGGTGAAGGCCGCTGATCCCTGCGCCATTGCCATGGACATTGACGCCGCCGGTCTGCCCTTCCTGAAGGGGATGACTCCTCCCGCCGGCAGCAAGACCGTGGATCAGCTCAAGGACATCGCTGCCATGGCAGGCAAGCCCTTTATCCTCAAGGGCATCATGACGGTGAAGGGTGCGGAAAAGGCCCTGGAAGCCGGTGCCGCTGGTATCATCGTCTCCAACCACGGCGGTCGTGTGCTGGATCAGTGCCCCGCCACTGCTGAGGTCCTGCCTGCCATTGTGGACGCTGTGGGCGGCAAGATGAAGGTCTTTGTGGACGGTGGCATCCGCTCCGGCATGGACGTGTTCAAGGCTCTGGCCCTGGGTGCCGATGCGGTGCTCATCGCCCGCCCCTTCGTCACCGCGGTCTATGGCGGCGCTCAGGAAGGCGTGCAGGCCTACGTGGACAAGCTTCAGGCAGAGCTTGCGGACACCATGGCCATGTGCGGTGCTCACAGTCTGGCCGACATTGATCGCTCTATGCTCTTCGGCTTTTAAGTGACGTGAACGCAGATAAGATCCCTGTCCCGGCGCAACCGGAGGTCCTGCTGCACTGTCTCATGGACATTGCGGAAGCGCTTCTGGCTGTTGGGGCAGAGGTAAACCGGGTAGAGGACACTCTGACCCGCATGGGCACAGCTTACGGGGCAGTGCGGATGAACGCCTTTGTCATCACCTCCAGCATCGTGGTGACCATGACGCTGCCCAGCGGGCAGGATATCACTCAGACCCGCCGGATCCTGACGCCCGGCGGCACGGATTTCACCGTTCTGGAAGCGCTGAACGATCTGAGCCGCCGGTGCTGCGCCGATCCTATTCCGTTGGATGAGCTGCGCCGGGAGGTTGCCCAGATCACGGCAGAAGCCCCCAAGCCACTGCTGGTCTACCTGGGCAGCGCGCTGGCCGCAGGAAGCTGCGCCCTGTTTTTCGGCGGTTCCATGACGGATGGTCTGGTGGCTGCCCTGTTTGGCTTGGTGATCTGTCGCCTCCAGCGACATTTTGGCCCTCAATGCCCCAACCGCTTGGTATTCAATCTGCTCTCCGCTCTGGCTGTTGGCATCAGCATTACCCTGTGCGCCTTTTTCCTGCCGGAGCTCCACGCCGACAAAATCCTGATCGGTGACATCATGCTGCTGATCCCCGGTCTGGCCATGACCAACGCCGTCCGGGACACCATGGTAGGCTCCCCGATCTCCGGCGCCATGCGGCTCATCGAAACGCTGCTGTGGGCCGGGGCGCTGGCTATGGGCTTCATGAGCGCCTTTTTACTGATGGGAGGGATCGGACTGTGATCGTGCAGCTTCTCACATCTTTTACCGGGGCGCTGGGTTTTTGTCTGGTGTTCCACCTGCGTCGGCGGTATATGTTCGCCGCTTCTCTGGGGGGTCTGCTGACCTGCGGTGTCTATCTGGCGGCCGCCTCGATCTGGTCCGGTATCCTGCTCCCCACCCTGACCGCCGCCGCCTTTGCCGCGTTGTATGCGGAGTTTCTGGCTTGGTTTATGGGTGCGCCCGCCACGCTGTTTCTGATCCCCGCGCTGCTGATTCCGCTGGTGCCGGGACGACCGCTCTATTATGCCATGTACTATGCCGTTCAGCAGGATATGGATCTGTCGGCGGACTTTGCCCGCCAAACCGCCCTTTATGCCCTCGGGATCGCACTGGGCGCCAGCCTGGTGTGGGCCCTTGCCGATATGCGCCGCCACCTCAAGCAAAACGGCTTCGGAAATTGAATTCAGCAAGAAACCGCCGCTGACTTTTGTCAACGGCGGTTTCTTAATTATAGATTTACAATTTTCGCCCGCAGGAGATCCAGTTCCGTCCGATCGTGGGTCACCAAAATCACCGGCTTGGTTTCCGCTGCGGCGGCGATACACAGCGCTGCCCCCCGGCGATTTTCCTCATCCAGTCCCGTGAACGGCTCGTCCAGGGCCACAGCGTCCGATGTTGCCAGCAGCGCCCGGGCCAAAGCCAGACGGCGCTTCATGCCGCCAGACCACTCCCGCACCGGCTTGCCCTCCTCGCAGGTCAGGCCCAGCGCTGTCAGCATGGCCGCTGTTTTCGTTTCCTCGTAGTCCGTTCCCAGCGCAAATCGGAGATTTCCCGCGGCGTCCAGCCCCTCTAACAGACGGTCCTCCTGAAAAACGGCGCTCCAACGGACGTCCGTTCCCATCAATTCGCCACTATCTGGCTTTTCCAACCCCAGCAGGATCCGCAGCAGGGTGGTTTTTCCAACGCCTGACGGCCCCCACAGGGCCGTGACCCCCACACTGGCTTCAAAGGATACGTTTTCCAGCACTGGACGGCCCCCGTAGGCTTTGCATAGGTTTTTGACTTCCATCACCGCCCTGCCTTTCCCATCGATCGATCCACCAGCGCCAAAAACAACCGTTCAAACGCCACTGACACCGCCACGATGGTAACGGTCCACGCAAACAGGTCTGCCGTCTGGAAGTAGATCTTGGCGGTGTACAGCCGCTCTCCCATGGACCCGGCGGGCAGGCCGATGATCTCCGCCGCTGCCCCGGCTTTCCAGCAAAGGCCCAGGCCCAAGGATACCGCCGTGCGGAAATAGGGCATCACCTGCGGCAGATAGATACCCCGGAGCCGCCGCCCAAGGGGAATTCGGAACACCCGGGCCATTTCCAGAAGCCGATGGTCCGTGCGGCAGATGCCCTCCAGCACATTCAGGTACACCGGCGGGAACACCATCAGCGCCGAAATAAACAGGGACAGGCTCCGGCTGTTGAGCCACACCAGCGCCAGAATGATGAAGGATGCCACCGGCACCGCCTTGACCGCCGCCACCAATGGGGCCATCAGCCCCCGAAACCACTGTTTCCACGCCGCCAGTGCCGCCAGCATGACCGCCAACACCGTGGCGAGTAAGAATCCGCCGAAGATCCGGATGGCGGACCAGCCCACCGTCCGCCAGAAAGCGGCGGTAATGGCCATCTGCCCCAACCGCAGCAGCACGTCAATGGGAGAGGCCAGTAACAGATCGCCGTGAGGATAGACCGCTGCCAGCGCCATGGCCGCGATCTGCCAGACCGCTAGCCAGAAAAGCACCGCCCACAGGCGGAGGTCTGTCTTCTTGTCCATGAGTGGCGCTCCTTTCTATCGTAAATTCAGATACAGGCAGTGTGTCGCTCTGCCTGTACAAATTTTCCGATTTTACCCGCCGTAGTAAAAATCATCCCCAGGCAAAGTGCCGCCCACGGAGGAAGGCTCCGCTTCGGAAAGCACGTTCAGATAGCCGGAAAGCTTGTCCTTCATCTCACTGCCGGTGAGACAGACAATGTTGCAATAAGGCAGTGCCTTTTCCGCCACAGCGGTATCTACAATGCCGTACTCGCCGATGAGGGTGGCAGCCTCGGCGGTGTTGTCGTTCACCCATGCCACGCTGGCGGCATAGTCCTCCAGAAAGGCCTCCACCGCAGCGGAGTTGGCCTCCACCACATCCCGCCGGGCCACGATGACACCGGTGATGAGCGCAGAACCGTTATCCAGCTTGTCCCACTCCGCCGTCAGGTCCAAGGCCATCCGCAGGCCCTCGATCTTGTTTTGCGCCACGGTGACAAAGGGCTGAGGCAGCAGGGCAATCGACGCCTGCCCGGAGGCCAGCGCCGCCACGCACTCGCTGTGCTCGCTCTTCCAGTCGATGGTCACATCCTTGTCCGGGTCAATGCCGTTTTCCGT
Organism: uncultured Oscillibacter sp.; assembly: GCA_900544105.1. Taxonomy (GTDB): domain Bacteria; phylum Bacillota; class Clostridia; order Oscillospirales; family Oscillospiraceae; genus Oscillibacter. The sequence continues at coordinate 22,669 of UQUC01000021.1, forward strand.
CAGCAGATACCGCAGGGCATATTCCGGGGTGCTGCCCTTACCGGCGGCCACGATGGTCTGACCCTTCAGATCTGCCATAGACTGCACCGTTTCCCCGTTTTCCACGATATACAGCACGCCAAGGGTGTTCACCGCCAGCACCTCCACGGCGCCGTTGGTCTTGCCGTACAGCACGGCGGCAAGATTGGCGGGGACGCAGGCCATGTCCAGGTCCCCCTTGATGAGGGCGGGGGTCACCTCGTCGGCAGAGCCGGCCAGCGTGAAGGTGTAAAGATTGCCCACCTCACCCTCGTAGGGTTTGGCAGAGCTCAGCAGGGCGCCGATCGTTTCATCATTGTCCTTCATCAGCTTCACAAGGCCCATGGCGGTGGGACCTTTCAGGGCAGCAATTCTGAAATGGGCAGTGTCCGTCTCTGTACCAACCGGCGTTTCGGTGGCCGGTTCTTCCGTTTGGGCAGGATCCTCCGGCTGCTCCGGTTCGGCGGCCTTCTGGCCGCAGGCAGTCAGGGACAGGACCATCGCCAGCGACAGCCCCAGTGCAAACAGTTTCTTCTTCAGGTTCATGGTTTTTCTTCCTTTCAAACGCTCCCTGCCGGGGCATAGACGGTCTTGGCGGTCACACCCTCCAGGCGTCCCAGCTTTCCAGACAGGGCGGAGATGACGTCACCGGGGGCATCCATGGCCACGCTGATAATATTCACGCCCTTCTCCCGGTAGGGTACGCCCATGCGCCCCACGATATACGGCCCGTACTGGTGCAGCAGGTCATTCAGCGCCGCGACCCGCGAGCCCTCCCGGACAATGATGGCAATGACAGCCACCCGCGTTTCCACAGCTTCCACAGCGGTCTCTCCTTCTCTTAAAGTAATACATCCCCCCTGCCGTTCAGCAGAGGGGATGACAAATATACAGTGATCTTGTCCTTCCTCATCTTTCGGTTCGGAGCATCCTCACCGGCAGAACGGTATGTGGGCATGGTGTCGCCGGTCAGAAACACTTTCCGGAGACGCTCCAACCATAACATACCCGTATGATCCTGTCAAGGCAAAACCCCGCCCCGGAATAGTCCGGGACGGGGCATAAACGGTTTTCTTATTACATGCTGCAAGGCTGATAGGTGGAGGTCAGTACCTGTTCAAAGGCCGGGGCATCCGGTGTTTCGATCCGCTGGAGGATCAGTTCGCCGGCAGTCTCTCCCAGCTTCTCTACCGGCTGGATGATGCAGTCCATCTGGTTGGAATACAAATAGTTGATATCTGAATCGTAATCCACAAAGGTGACCAGGTCGATGTCCTCTCCCAGTTTGAGTCCCTTCTTATGGAGGTAGATCACTGTCTCCGAAGCCATCAGGCCCTGAGCCACCACCAGCGCGTCACACTTCTGCTCCAGCATCTCATCCAGGCAGGACTGGGCGCTGTTTTCCATAGAGTTGCCGTAGCGGATCAGCAGGTCATCCTGAGGCAGGCCACAGTCTGCCACTGCCTCCTGATAGGCAGCGATCCGCTCCTTGGTAGAGGACAGCCGGGGCAGGCCGCCGATCATGCCGATCCGCTTGTCGCCCTTGCCCGCCAGACGGCAGACGCTGCGGTAGATCGGTTGGAAATTGGACACGCTCACTGACGGGAAGCGCTTTGTGTCAAAGGTCCGGTCCACCAGCACCACCGGAAATCCGGCGGGGATCAGGGATTCGAACCGGCTAAAGTCATCCATGGTGCTGGCGATGAGCAGACCGTCCACCAGTCCCGCGGAAAGCAGGCGGATATTGGTCTCCTCCCGCTCCGGGTTCTCCTTTGTATTGGCGATGATCAGATGATATCCGTGGGCGGAGAGATAATTCTCCACAGATTCGATCATTGTCGCGAAAAACTTGTTGGAAATATCCGGAACGATAAATCCAATGGTTTTTTTCTTTCCAGTCCGGAAGCTTCTGGCCGAGGCGTCCGGCGTGTAGCCCAGCTCCGCGATAGCCCGGTAGACCTTCTCCTTGGTCTCGCCAGAGACGTAGCGGGTCGAGTTGATGGTGTGGGAAACCGTGGCGGTGGAAACGCCTGCCAACCTCGCCACATCGCTGATGGTCACCTTCATGATCGTTCACCTCTTTACGCAATTTTTCTGCGTTTGCGTAATCATTTGCATTTTACAGTATACGCCTCTGCTTTATATAACGTCAAGTCTTTTTTGGCTCCTTTCTTTTACTTTTTCGCTTTTTCATCAAATTCCAACCAAATCCTCGCCATTTTGCCCAATATGCTCTCAGAATGTTATGCAAAATGCTGATTGCCATTTTTTAACGTCCATGATAAGATGATGAGAGCAAAGAAATAATCGTTTGCGCAAACGATTCTTTAATCTTTTAAAGTTTTTTCAATATTGAAAGGAGTTTTCCCATGCTCACGAAAATTGGTATCAATGGCTTTGGTCGCATTGGCCGTCTCACTTTCCGCGCTGCCCTGACTCATGACGATGTTGAGGTCGTCGCTCTGAACGACCCCTTCATGAACCCCGAGTACATGGCTTACATGCTCAAGTATGACTCTGTTCACGGCAAGTTCCCCGGCACCGTCGAGGCTTATGACGGCGGTCTGATCGTCAACGGCAAGAAGTATCCCGTCTTCACCTCTATGGAGGTCAAGGACATTCCCTGGGCTTCTGTGGGTGCTGAGTACATCTGCGAGTGCACCGGCAAGCACCTGACCAAGGAGCTCTGCCAGGGCCACATCGACGCCGGCGCCAAGCACGTCATCATGGGCGCTCCCTCTAAGGATGATACCCCCATGTTCGTCTGCGGCGTCAACCTGGATAAGTACACCAGCGACATGACCTTCGTCTCCAACGCTTCCTGCACCACCAACTGCCTGGCTCCCATTGCCAAGGTCCTGAACGACAAGTTCGGCATCGTGGAAGGCCTGATGACCACTGTTCACTCTGTCACCCCCACCCAGAAGCTGCTGGACGGCGCTTCCCTGAAGGATTGGCGCGGTGGCCGTGCTGCTACTGGCAACATCATTCCCTCCTCCACCGGCGCTGCCAAGGCTGTCGGCAAGGTCATTCCCGAGCTGAACGGCAAGCTCACCGGTATGTCCATGCGTGTTCCCACTCTGGACGTCTCCGTTGTGGACCTGACCGCCAAGCTGGCTAAGCCCGCTACCTATGAGGATATCTGCAAGGCCATGAAGGACGCCTCCGAGGGCGAGCTGAAGGGCGTTCTGGGTTACACCGATGAGGACGTCGTTTCCTCTGACTTCCTGGGTGATTCTCGCACCTCCATCTTCGACAAGAAGGCCGGTATCGCTCTGACCGACACCTTCGTGAAGGTCGTTTCCTGGTACGACAACGAGTGCGGCTACTCCAACAAGATGGTGGAGCTGATCCGTCACATGTCTGCCGTTGACCACAAGTAAGTTTTCGGACATCATGAAGCGGCATGGCGTTCTGCCATGCCGCTTCAGCGTATAGAAAAGCTTTTTCTCCCCGCTGGCCCCATTTTCAGAACTTTACAAGAGTTCTGAAAATTTTTGATTTCAATAGCGTTGGAAAACAGGTCAAGCGCCGCCAGCGGCGGATCAAGTGAGCCTGTTTCGAGGAAGGCTCTCAAGCAGCGGATATTGTGTATCCGCTGATCGATTTGAGCAGTCGGTGTATTCCCGAGTTATCTCCGCACTAAGAGCCGCCTTGCGGCGGTTGCGCACCGAAACACGCCTGCGGTCGTAGTCCCGCGCACAATCTCCCTTACCGCTGCGGAAAATTTACCGCTTTATGAGCAGACTCCAAACCGCTCACCGCAAGGATTCCAAAAAAAGAAAATTTCTTAAATGAAATGCAGAAAAGCACTTGACTTTTTTTAGGTCTCTGTTATAATAATATCGCTGTCTGTTCAAGGCAACAAGTGCATAGCGGAAAAGCGCTGGACACAGCTATGGAGAAGTCGCCTAGTTGGTCGAGGGCGCATGATTGGAAATCATGTAGGCTCCTAAAGGGTCTCGAGGGTTCGAATCCCTCCTTCTCCGCCATAAGGTGGCAACAATTCGGATATTTTAAGCGCAACGCTTAGAATAC